>NZ_JAQFPJ010000010.1:0-149397 GCF_027712065.1 Bacillus cereus group sp. BcHK124 | reverse complement strand
TTTCATCACCTGAAAATATTATAGGTTGAATTCTGTAAAATATAAAACCTGTAATTGTAAATTTTTATAGTTTTTTACAGATTCTTATTTACTGTTATTTCCTCCTCTAATAAAAAACAGCTTTGTTACCTTTCTATAAAAAGCATCTCACTGATTTATTATGATAATGATTTTAATACACATTTTATTGTTTTACAATAAATAATTATCAATTATAAAGATTTTTTTATTGTATATTTTATTTCAAACAAAAATATATAGTACTACTTATTCAAAAAAATATCCTATAGAATAGACTTTTTTAAACGTCTATTCTATAGGATATTTTTTAATTATCATATTTTTATTTGTTAAAACAACTTAATTCTCAAACACAAAATTAATCTTATTATCTTTCCACTCTAACTTCGCATCAAATGTTTTCTCGCCCTTTTTAAAGCCTTTAATTAAATCTGTCTTTTCACCTTTTAAGAGCTTTGTCATATTCTTTTGCGAGATTGTTTTACTTAATATTTTCTTTGAGATGGTAAAATCACATTGCGTTGTATTGTAGTTAGAACAACCATAAAACGTTGACTTATCAATCACATCGCCATCACATTTTTTACAGCTACCAACCTTTTTACCTGTTGTAAATTTCGATCCTTTTCGCTCAATCGATTCAACATGCAATCCAGTAAAGTCCCATTTCTCTGACATTTCCACTGCATCTTCAATAATTTTAGCTGATAGCTTTTTCGTTTGTTCCATAAATGTAGCTGGTGAAGCCGTACCTTCACCAATTTCTGCAAGACGCTGCTCCCATTTCGCTGTCATTTCTGGTGAAGCTAGTATTTTGTCACCGATTGCGGTAATTAATACTTTCCCTTTATCGGTCGCATACACTTGGTTCTTCTTCACGTCTATATATTTACGGTCTTTTAGCATCGTAATAATACCTGCACGGGTCGCTTCTGTACCTAAACCTTCTGTTTTCTTTAATACTTTCTCCAGCTCTTCATTCTCTAAATACTTACCAGCTGTTTTCATTAACGTAATAAGTTGTCCTTCTGTATAACGCTTCGGTGGTTGTGTTTTTCCCTCTTTCACTTTCACCTTTACAACTTTTCCTTCTTCACCTTCAGCTACAATTGGAAGAATGGTTTCGTCATCTTTATCGTCTTGGAAAATAACTTTACGCCATCCTTCTTGAATTTGCTGTTTTCCTTTTGAAATGAATTCAGCACGTTCATCTACAAGCGTTACAATCGTTGTATAGTCAAAAATCGCAACTTCATAGTGGGCTGCAATAAGCCTTCTTACAATCATATCGTAAATTTTCTTTTCATCACCTGATAATCTACTTGGATTTGTAACTTGCTCTGTCGGAATAATTGCGTAGTGATCTGTTACTTTCTTTTCGTTCACATAACGCTTATTATTCATAATCGATTCAACTGGAGCTGGTAATAAATCTTTATATTCATCAAACTGACTTAACTTCTGTAAAATATCCGGGAACGTCGCTGCCTCTCCTTGGGTAACATAGTTGGAATCCGAACGAGGATAAGAAACAATCCCTTTTTGATATAGTGCTTGCGTTATATCAAGCGTCTTTTTCGGTGAAAACTTAAAGGCTTTATTTGCCGTTGCTTGCAGTGATGATAAGTTAAATAAAAGCGGCGGCTGAAATTCTTTACGCTCCGTTTTCATTTCCTTCACTACAGCCGGTTTACCTTGGCAAAATGCCGCAATTTTATTCGCCATATCAGGGTCTTTTAAGCGGGATTCACTATCCTTCTCCCATTTCCCCTCATACTTCTTTCCTTCTATATTAAAGGTTGCGAACACTTCCCAGAACGGCTCTGACTTAAAGTTTTCTATTTCCTTTTCACGCTTTACGATTAACGCGAGTGTCGGTGTTTGTACACGACCAGCTGAAAATACATCATTCATTCCTTTTTTCTTTAACAAAATACTAAACACACGTGATGCATTCATACCAACGACCCAATCCGCACATGACCTTGTATACGCCTCATAGTACGTATTGATTGTATCTGATTCGTCAAGCAAATTTTTAAATCCTTGGTAAATAGCTTGCTTCGTTAAAGAGGAAATCCAAAGACGCTTCATCGGCTTCTGTACGTTACAAAGATTAATTATATTCCGTACAATCAATTCCCCTTCACGCCCAGCATCGCCCGCGTGAATAATTTCTGTTACCTGTGGATTATGTAACAGCTGTTTCACAACGTTAAATTGCTTATACTTCGACTTTGTTACTTCAAATTGAAAACGCTCTGGAATCATCGGTAACGTATCAAGTGACCATTTTTTCCACTCTGCGTGATAATGTTCTGGATTACATAACTGCGTCAAATGACCAATTGCCCATGTACAGTACGCTCCATTTGGAAATAACTCATTCGCTTCTACTTCTAAATATCCATCTTTCCGGCGATATTTAAATTGTGAAACAAGAGCCAAACCTTGATCTGGTTTCTCGGCAATAATTAATTTCATTTTATAACTCCCTATCTGTATTCCAGTGTTACTTTCATTGTCTATCTGTTTAGAAGCGATGATAAAACAACAATCTTATTTATCATTCGCGGTTTGTCTCGCAAATGAGAGACCTATAATATTATACGCTGATTCTTTGCGGGTTCACAATAGGGAGAAATATATAATCAAAGTAACATCTCAAAATTCATTTTTTGTAACATCCTAATTCTAGAATCCAAAGCTTATTCGCATCTATATTATTTATTACACTTCAAAAAATCCCATTAAAAATATGGTATTAATTCTATCTTTTTAGTAGCTACCGCATTCACTAAATATTCATTATGGTCTACACCAATGATAGTTGGTTCATATTTCTTTATTGCATCAATGAGTTGCTGAATTACGAACATATCTAAATAATTCGTTACCTCATCCCAAATAAATAGCTTATTCTTTCCTAATAATGCATTTGCTAAAAATACTTTCTTCTGCTCCCCCGAGCTCCAGTTTTCACTCGATATATGTGAGAAACTATTACGATTAATTCCTAATTGATATAATAGATGCCAATACTCTTCTTTTTCTTCTTTCGTAGATAACCGATTTAGTAAAGAGTAATACTCTTCCTCTTCTTGATTTTTTTGACGAAGTATTGACACTTGATCAGGTAAATTCACCCTGTAATCTCCAATTGTTTCCAGACTCTCTTCTCCAAGAATAAAATTTAGTAATGTCGATTTTCCAACACCATTTTTGCCTTCAATAAAGAAGCGTTCTGTTGGATAAATATCTATGTTAATCGGTTTAAAAAGAGGTATCCCGTCTCTCAAAATAGAAAAATCACGAAAATATAGTACTTGTTTTCTTGGTTGTTCAACTATCATTTTCAAATTAGACACAGCTTCAATATTATTAATAAGATTTTCTTTTTCTTCAATCATTGCCACTGTCCGTTTTTTAATGGCTTTTGCTCTTTTCATTTGTTTTGCGGCGAGACGTCTTTCTGCGGCATCTCTCGTACTATTCTCTCTTTTCATCCCCCAAGTATTTACTTGTCTTAAAACATCATGAAGCCGTTTTATTTCGGATTTCAGTTTAGAATTTTTTTCTGCAGAAAGCATGTCTGCATTTTCTTTTTCTTGTTTCCATGTATCTACATTGCCACTAATCAAATCAATAGATTCTTGATTTATAGCTAAAATATGATCAACAAATTGATTTAAAAAAGATTCATCATGGCTTGTAAGAATAAACCCTTTTTTTCGCTTTAAATATTGCCCTACAATTTTTCTACCATGCAAATCTAAATTATTTGTCGGTTCATCAATTAAAGGAAATGAATTTTCATTTAAAAATAATTCGATAAGTAAAAGTTTTGTTTGTTCTCCACCACTTAATACATTAAATTGTTTATCTAAAATCTCTGGTGATAAATCCATATAGCTTAACTCTCGTTCAATTTTCCAAACTTCCATAAGTGGGTTTTGTTTCAATAACACTTCTAACGCAGTTATATTTTCATGGCTATGTGGATAGGAAGGAAAGTATTTAAAGTCTAATGCCGATTGGATTGTACCTTCATATTCAAATTCATTCAAAAGAATTTTCAAAAAAGTTGTTTTCCCCCGACCATTCCTACCAATAAGTCCTAACTTCCAATTTTCATCTATATTTAAATCTAAATTTCTAAAAATAGGTTGAATCATCGATACGTATTTAAATGTCATATTTTTCATAATAATATTCCCTGCCACTTAGATCATCCTCTTTCTAGCTATGAACATATCAGCATTTATATTTTATGAAACTTATATGATAATTAAATTCATCCATCAAAACACTTACCTGATCTAGGCATAGTCACTTTGTCTTCTTCTTTTTCAGAGGGTAAATGAAGTAATTCTAAAACTTTATCCATTGATAGTACTAACTTTTCTGATTATTCAAATAATAATGAATAACAATTAAAATATCAATATTTTCTTTTATTGGTTTTCATTTCATTAAATTACAAATAAATAGTGCATAACTTCAAAATTATCATGTCTTCACAATTTTTACAAAAGATTCCACCTATTGAAAAACTTCAAGCGTAGTGTATGCACTCAAAAATAGGTATTGCATGCATAATTTTTCGGCTCTCTTTATATTTGATTACGTGGAAACATAACAAATACCCTATAGATATATACAGATATTGAACCTTCTATATAACACCCTCTAACACATCTCCACAAAAAAAAGACCCTCAAAAACAGAGCGTCTTTCCCAATCGTTATTTCGTAACAACCTCATCTTCTTTTACATTCACATTATTTTCTCTCATAAACTCTTCAATCTCTTCCACTTCTCTAATGATATCTTTTGACAAGTTTTCGTATCCGTCTTTCGTTACAAGAATATCATCTTCAATACGAATACCAATTGATTCTTCTTCAATATAAAGACCAGGTTCAATTGTTATAACCATACCTTCTTCTAATACTCTATCTTTGTATGTTCCTACATCATGTGTATCTAAACCAAGGAAATGGCTGACACCATGATAATAGTATTTTGATAACTCTTCATCTTCTTGAATTAAACCAACTGCTTTGCACCCTTCTGCGAGTACTTTTTTAGCGTGTTCATTTAATGCAGCGAACTTTAGGCCCGGCTTAATAATCTCTGTTGTTTCTTTCAATGCTTTTAATACAATATTATAAATTTGTTTTTGGCGACTAGAGAATGTTCCATTTGCTGGGAATGTATAACTAATATCAGCGTTATAGTAGTCTTTTTGAGCACCTAAATCTAGTAATACTAAATCACCATTTTGAATTTGCGCATCATTATCTTCATAATGAAGAACTGTAGCATTTTTTCCACTTGCCAAAATTGTATTGAACGCATGATGCTTAATGCCAGATGACTTCAGTATGAAGTCAAACTGAGCTTCTAATTCATACTCCATCATGTCTGCTTTTGCATGCTTAAGCACGTTGTAAATGCCCTCTTTCGTTACAGCAATCGCTTCTTTCATAATTTCAATTTCTTCATCTGTTTTAAACACTCGCAATTCACAAATGTTCGGATATACATTACCAATTGTTACGTGTGGATATTGTTCTCTTACACGTTTAGCAAATGCTTGCGTTTTTGTCTCTGTACCATTCCACTCACGACGCTCTAAATCTAAATATAGATGCTTCACATTTTCTGTGAAGAGTATATTTGACATTGTCTTTTCAAAGCTATCTAAATATACAACTTTCTTTATACCCGAAATTTTCTCTGCTTCTTCGTTAGAAACTGTTTTACCGACCCATTTTTCCATTACTGGATCCGACTTTTCAATGAAAAGTGTTTCTTCAACACTATTTCCAACCTTCTTCAACATGAAAATAACATTTGGTTCATCGATTCCTGTTACATAGTAAAAATTCCGATTCGGCACAAATTTATAATGTGCATCTGCTGACATATGAGGTGCTTGTCCCGCAAATAAAATCGTAATAGATTCGTCTGGTAATGTGTTTACTAATCGTTCTCTATTTTGAGCAAAAAATGTTGCTTTCATAATAATCCCCCTAGCGTTCTATGTATGATTAAAAAACTAATGATCTAATCAATTCATTTTATTATTGTTACAATTTTTCGTCAATTTTTAACCATTTTAGATGGTGTTGACATAATTAAAATTAAACGTTACAATAACTATATATTAGTAAGTAACTAATGTAATTAAATCTAACTAGAGGTGAAACAAATGAAAAACATTTTATTCCGTATTAACGAATTATCAAAAAAAGAAAAAGTATCTGGATTAACAGTTGATGAAAAACAAGAACAACAAATGTTGCGTCAAAACTATACACAAACATTTCGTGGAAGCTTAGATTCCATTTTATTAAACACAAAAATTGTTGATCAAAATGGACTTAACGTTACACCAGCCGCATTACAAGATGCTCAAATACGTTTAAAATTAAGCAAATGAGTTCCGCGTTAAAGAATTTTAATAAAACATAAAAAGAGCTGGATTTCCTATATAGAAATTCCAGCTCTTTTTATTGTTTTTTCTAATTTAGCATACGAACGATACATCGCAATTCTCCACGACACAATCATCGCAAATGCGAGTAAGAAAAACATTCCACTTAACTCCGCTAAATCAATCGATTGACTTAAATATGATTTCAACGCTACTCGTACAGCTAATAATCCGACTAAAATAAATATAAATGCTTTTGACGGTTTCATATATATTTGTTCACTTCTTATCTCAAACTTCGTTGTTTTAATAAGGAATATAGAGAAAATAAGTCCTACAGTAATTGCTTCTACTATTTCTAACGATGTTAATCGAAACTCTGGTAAGAAGTACATCATTGCGCCAGTACTCATAAAAATTGGCGGCAATATAATTTTCTTTTTCGTTACCGGCTTTTTCGCTGCTTTAAAGCGAAGAAACATGACACCAACAGCCATACAGACTGCTACAATACTTGATAAAAGTGCTATCATACTTTCCACTCCTATCTATTTAACAGACTTTTTGAGCAAAATCATAAACCAAACGAGCCCGATACTTATAATAACATGACCTAATCCAGCCATATGGCTTAAACCGTTAAAGTCAGTTCCATTTACTTGTAGAAGACCTCTCCATAGCATTGTAGCAATAGTAAAAAGTAATCCTACATTATAAACAACAAACCACGCACGAAAACTCTTTGTTTCTTGTACATGAAACACTTTACATAAAGCTAAAGCAATTAAAAAGAATACGAAACCGAGCACTAATACATGTGTATGCACCAATTGCAACATTGTGGATCCTTTAATTCCTTGTGCTTTCGAGTACTCTCTTGCAAAAACTCCTGATAATAAACCGATAATTAAGTAGCTGAATGCTGCATTATATAATTTCTTCATTCTATTCCTCCTGCTGTAAACTTTCTATTATTCGCTGCAATCATTTTACGCAAAGTTTATGAACGGAATATGAACAAAATATTACATTCAACATTTAAATATAAAAAAACCATTCCACAATTTATATTTGTGGAATGGTTTTTCAACTTATTTTAAATCTTCTATTGAGAAAGCACCTGGCAGTAATTGCTCAACAGTCACTTCTTTTTCATCGCCTTTTACATTCGTTAGTAATACAGGCATTTTCGGTTCACAGAATTCAGCAATTACTTGTCTACAAGCACCACACGGTGAAATCGGTCCGTCCGTTTCTCCTGTAATAACTAAGTAACTAAAGTCGCGCTCACCTTCTGATACTGCTTTAAAGATCGCTGTTCTTTCTGCACAGTTACATAAGCCATAAGAAGCATTTTCTATATTACAACCAGTATAGATTTTCCCTTCTTTCGTAACTAACGCTGCACCAACAGGAAATTTTGAATACGGAATATATGCTTTTTCTAACATTTTATTTGCTTCTTCAATATATTTTTTCTTATCCATATTATTTCCTCCTCAAAGTAAGTGTAATTATGATTAGTCAGTAATAACTGTATGCACTAATTTAGGAGCCACTGCTGTTTCAGCAATAGAAATGTTCTCATAAATTTTTGCTTTTACATCTTCTACATTTTCGCGGTTTGCGTAGATTGTTACGAATGGCTCGCCTTCTTTTACTGCATCGCCAACTTTTTTACGTAACATTAATCCTACTGCTAAATCGATTTCATCTTCTTTTGTCGCACGGCCAGCACCAAGTAGCATAGCTGCGATACCAATTTCATCTGCAACAATGTTAGAAATAACACCTGAAGTTTTTGCAGGTACATCAATTACATACTTCGCCTGTGGCATTTTTTCTGGATTGTCTACAATTGAGCTATCTCCGCCTTGATTACTTAAGAACTCTTTAAACTTCTCTGTTGCTTTTCCGTTTTTCATAACTTCAATTAACATTTCACGCGCTTCTTCTAGTGTATTTGCTTTTTTCGCAAGTACAACCATCTGACTTCCTAATACAAGTACTAATTCTGTTAAATCTTCTGGTCCTTCACCTTTTAACGTATCAATCGCTTCTTTCACTTCTAGAGCGTTACCAATTGCAAAACCAAGTGGTTGTGACATATCTGAAATAACAGCCATAGTTTGACGTCCTACATTATTTCCGATACGTACCATTGCATGTGCTAATTCTTTTGCATCTTCTTCTGTTTTCATAAATGCGCCAGCACCTGTTTTTACATCAAGTACGATTGCATCTGCACCAGCTGCAATTTTTTTACTCATAATTGAACTTGCGATTAAAGGAATTGAGTTAACCGTTCCGGTTACATCGCGTAATGCATAAATCTTTTTATCTGCAGGTGTTAAGTTTCCTGTTTGTCCAATAACAGCTACTTTGTCACGGTTTACAATATCAATAAATTGTTCTTTTGTAATTTCAACGTGGAATCCTTCTACCGCTTCTAATTTATCAATTGTTCCGCCTGTATGTCCTAAACCACGACCAGACATTTTTGCTACTGGTACATCTAAAGCAGCAACTAATGGTCCTAATACTAAAGTTGTTGTATCACCAACACCGCCAGTTGAATGTTTGTCTACTTTAATTCCTTCAATTGCTGATAAGTCAATCGTTTCACCAGACTCAACCATCGCCATCGTTAAATCTGCACGTTCGCGATCTGTCATATCTTTAAAGAAGATTGCCATTGCAAGTGCACTCACTTGATAATCAGGAATACTTCCGTCTGTATATCCATTAATAAAGAATTTGATTTCTTCAGTCGTTAATTCTTTACCGTCACGTTTTTTCGCAATAATATCTACCATTCTCATTACAATCACCATTCCTTTTTATATGATATGAATCTATTAAAATAATAATCCTACGATTGTTGCTGATAAGAAGCTTACTAATGTTGCGCCGAAAAGTAATTTCAAGCCAAATCTTGCGACTACATTCCCTTGCTTTTCATTTAAGCTCTTAACTGCCCCTGCAATAATTCCAATTGAGGAGAAGTTTGCAAATGAAACTAAGAATACAGATATAATCGCTGTCGTTCTATCTGAGAAATTAAAGTTTCCTTGTGCTAAATCTGTCATAGCGACAAATTCATTTGATACTAATTTTGTTGCCATAATATTTCCAGCATTAACTGCTTCATGCCAAGGTACACCCATAATAAATGCAAATGGTGCAAATACATAACCAAGAATTTCTTGGAATGAAATACCTATTACACCTTTAAATACGGCATTAATGAATGCGATAAGAGCTACGAAACCAATTAACATAGCTGCTACTGTAATCGCAACTTTAAATCCATCAATAATGTATTCCCCTAATACTTCAAAGAAGGTCTTCTTCTCTTCTTCTTGTACTTCTAACATATCTTCTTCCTCAGTAACTTCATACGGGTTAATGATAGAAGCAATGATGAAGCCGCCGAATAAGTTAAGCACCAAAGCGGTTACAACATATTGTGGTTTTAATAACACCATATATGATCCAACGATAGACATAGAAACGGTAGACATTGCTGATGCACATAATGTATACATTCTTTTCTCTGGCAATAACCCTAATTGTTTCTTAACTGAAATAAATACTTCAGATTGTCCTAAAATCGCAGAAGCAACAGCATTATATGATTCTAGTTTCCCCATTCCATTTACTTTACTTAATGCTAGACCGATAGATTTCACAATAATAGGTAATACTTTAATGTGCTGCAAAATACCGATTAAAGCTGAGATAAATACGATTGGCATTAATACACTTAAAAAGAACGAAAACTCTTTTTGATTCACTAATCCACCAAATACGAAATTCACACCGTCAGCGGCATATTTTAACAGCTCTCCAAAACCATCTGCTATTCCGCTAATTAATATATTCCCTACACTTGTATTTAATAATAAAAACCCCAAAATGAATTGTAATATAACCATCGTTATGATTGGGCGATATTTGACTTTCTTTCTATCATTACTAGCAAGCCAAGCGATACCTAAAATCAATACGAGGCCAAAAATACCGATTAAGTATTTCATAAGCCGTCTCCTCCCATTCGTATCCGCTTACATTTTTTAAAATTATTACAGCAATAGATACACTTTACTTTGTGTATCTATTGCTTTTGACTTCATTAATGATTAGTAGTTATCTGTAGCACCTTTTGCATCATTTAATACGATTGCAACACTAGCACTTGCTCCAACGCGAGAAGCTCCAGCCGCTACCATTTTGTCTGCATCTTCACGTGTACGAACGCCACCAGATGCTTTTACACCAACGTTTGGTCCTACTGTTTTGCGCATTAATGCGATATCTTCAGCAGTTGCTCCACCAGTTGAGAATCCAGTTGAAGTTTTTACGAAATCAGCACCAGCTTTTACTGATAATTCACAAGCACGTACTTTCTCTTCCTCTGTTAATAGGCAAGTTTCAATGATTACTTTTACAAGAGCTTTTCCTTTTGCTGCTTGTACTACTTCATAAATGTCTTTTTCAACGAACTCATTGTCGCCATCTTTTAAAGCACCTACGTTGATTACCATATCAACTTCAGTTGCACCTTTTGCGATAGCATCTTTTGTTTCAAATGCCTTTGTTTCAGTCGTGCTTGCTCCTAATGGGAAACCGATTACAGTACAAACATCTACATCATGTCCAGCTAGTTCATCAGCCGCTAGCTTTACCCATGTTGGGTTAACACAAACAGAAGCGAATTTATATTCCTTTGCTTCTTCGATTACTTTCATAACATCTTCTTTTGTAGAATTAGCTTTTAAAATTGTATGGTCAATTAACTTTGCAATGTTCATTATCTTCACTCCTCATATCTTTTAACAACTTCATTCTAACTCTTAGTTGAACAAATGTAAATACACTTTTGAAATTTTGTTCATTCTTTTAAAAGAAATTTTCTTGTATTAAATAAAGCACATTCTAACTAAGAAACGCTTCATATGTAAAATCAAAACTTCTATATTAACAATAATAGTATGTATCTCAATATCCATAATTATTTTTAAAAAGGCAATTTGTATTCAAAAAACACTCCTATCATTCATACATAACAAAATAAAAGGCTTTCTCAAAATTAATATCTTGAGAAAGCCTTTTATTTTTAACCTTTTTGATAATGCAACAATTCTTTTGCTGTATGCTGATCGATAATTAATACATTTGCATATCCGCCACGTAACGCACCATCAATTGCTTTTATTTTTCTGTTACCACCTGCAACTAAAATAGAGCGTTTCTTTAATTTCAGTTCCTCTAGCTCAATTCCAATTGTACGTTTATTAATTTCTTCGCTACTAATATTTCCGTCTCCATCAAAGAAACGTGAACAAATGTCACCGACCGATTGTTTTTTGAGTAAATTTGTTTCATCCTTATCGAAATAACCTAATCGGAATAATAGCGCTTCGTCTCGCACTGTTCCTACAGTAAAAATTGCAATATTCGCTTGTTTTCCCATTTCGATAATGTGATGAATATGTCGATCCTGCTCTACTAATTCTTTTGTCACTGCATTATCAAATATAACTGGGAGAGGTAGATTTCTTGGCGTCGTTTGAAAAGCATCTGCAAATAATGCTATCGTCTCATTCGCATAAGTATTTACACTCGAATGACTAATACCACCTTTTAGCTGGACAACTTCTACACCTTTTACATGTTGCGGTACAATTTTCCTAGCGATTTCATACATCGTCATTCCCCAGCTTACACCAACGATATCACCGTTTTTAACCGTCTTTTCCATATACTCAGCAGCATATTTACTAATATACTCTGTAATCGTTGCATATTCCGGAACTGGAGAAAATACGACATGTGCCTCTAATAAGTTATACTTTTCTTTCAGTAAGTTCCCGACGTTATCTAAATCCGCAAATGGATCAGCTATACTAATTTGAACAAACCCTTTCTCTTTCGCGTACTTTAACAATCTAGAAATCGTTGGTCTTGAAATATTTAATTTGTTAGCAATTTCTTGCTGACTATAATCTGATTGATAATATAATCTTGCAACTTCAACGCTTAATTGTTGTTTATCCTTTTCCATAGTAACTCATTACAAATCCTTTCCTGTATTTCCCTTTCGTTACAAGCATTATACAGCTTTATGCAAGAAATTTCGACTATCGAATTTTATCTACCTGAACTTCTATTACATTTGTTCTATACAAGGAAACCTTATTGTGTAGATTTACAAACTCAATATAGATACACTTGAAACATGTAAATCGATTTATATGTAATTCATTTTTTTCTTTTTCTGTAGTAACGATAACAAAGTCCAATAAGAAACATGAAAAATCGTCTAAAAGCTATTCAAATCCCCCTCATAAACAGAAGATACATTTTATGAGGGGGATTTATTCAATTTAATTCTATAAAAATTGGATGGAAACAATGCAAGTTCCCACTTATTTAGAATAAGTGAAAAGATGATGCTTTATTTGTTCAATAAAATATTGATGGTGTATATTATCGTTAGATACGCGACTTGCCATAATGGCTCCTTCCATTGAAGATGCAAGAAAAGAAGCGAGCGATATAATGTGTATATCTTCTTTAAATTCTTGTTTCTCTATTCCTTCCTTTATGAGAGAGGCCATTAACATTACTGTATCATCATAACCTTTTGCTGCTGCTTTTTGTAATTCTGGAAATACTCCCGTACTTTCAATTGCGCTATTAAGCAATGGACAGCCTCCAGCAATTGGGGGATTATTAGCTGCATCTTGATATACAAGGAAAATGGCAAGGATTTTATCGATTGCCGTCTTTTTATTTTCCATTGCTTTATGAAAATGCCCCCACATAATCTCACCACTTTTGTCGTAGGCAGCAAGGACAATTTCTTCTTTATTTTTGAATCTACGATAAATAGCTCCTTTAGATAGTTCAGTAGCTGTCATTATATCCTGGATGGATGTGTAAGTTATCCCATTAGTATTAAATAAATATAAAGATGTTTCAATAATCTTTTCTTTTACCTTATCAACTTTAGTCATGCTTTGTAATCCTCCTAATGAAAACGATCCTAATATTCTAGGTAATGTTTACCCTCTATTTTCTTAATTTTTTTGTAAGTATAAATACGTTTGGAACAGAAATATCTTATCAATCCCTATCTTATGGAAACCTCAAACAATACAGTTTGAAAAGAAGTTAATCAAATTGTATTATTTATATAAAATAAGTGAATTTTCTGTCAAAATAACATGACCAATTGTTTAATTCAGTCATGCTATACAACTAATTTCACCTAAAATTGTAGAGATATAAAAATATATAGTTAATTTTAACGTATAGACATACGATTATTATATATAATTTTTATTAATATGTTTAGCTAAAGTGTTTAAACTACCCCACTTTCACTTCGTATATTAAGATATCTCCCGGAGTCCTTGCGGTTAAAAGCCTTATCACTTCATTCTATAAAAAGCTAATTGTCAAAAATGAATGAGTACTGAAATTTGCTTGTAAATAAGCAACTGAGATATAAATATATTTGTAGTTTACCATTTTTATTTTATTAATAATTTATAAAAGGGGTTTAAAAAACTAGCAACTTATAGTATCATTAGTTTTCGAACCGAACCGTCCGGTTTGGTATTTATATAAATATATTTTAGAAGGAGAACCTAATGCAGCAAGAAAAATCAAAAATTCTAAGTAATTTAATTATGGAGGTAATAAAGTGAACTTTATAAAAACGAATACAAAAGAAATTATTATGCTAATAATTTATACACTGTTTATGCCATTTCAAATCGGCTTGTTCATATTATTTGGGATATCACTTTTAACTAACAGCAATATAGTTGAATCAGAATTTGTTCTTAGTGCCATCTGTTTGACTATACCTGCTATTGTGGGAATCATTTTCTTTAGGAAAGAAATTATTGAGAGTTTTGCTTATTTTAAAGAGAAGACAATTTTGAAAATAGTAAGTGTTCCTCTGGTGGTTTTATTTATGGTAAGTGTAGAACAGGCTGTTATGCGTTTTCTAGCACTTGGTCAGCCAGCGAACCAAGAAGAGGTCCTTAAACAGGCCGCAGAGACACCTCTTATATTAACACTGCTAGTATCTGGTATTCTTGCTCCATTGCTTGAAGAACTTGTGTTTCGTCATGTATTATTAAATCGTCTTTCGAATTATATCGGTACTGCTATTGCATCTATCATTTCGATTCTAATTTTTACATTCCTTCATACGAACCAACTTTCGGATTATGCTCTTTATTTACCTGGCGCGGTTATACTTACTGCGGCTTATCTTATTTCTAACAGATCCCTTGCATATGTTATGGCGATACATATGTTAAATAATTCTATTGCTTTTATTCAATTGCATATGTCATAGGAAGACATATGTAATTACAGGTTTTGATGCAAAAATACTCTATGTTTTTATCGAGTATTTTTGGCACCACAACCACTTTTTCTACGGCATAAGAAAGCCGTAAGATAGCTAATTAAAACTACAACTTATTAGGAGAGTGTCAGTCATGATTGTAACAACAACGTCTGGAATTCAAGGTAAAGAAATTATTGAGTATATCGATATTGTAAATGGTGAAGCCATTATGGGTGCAAATATTGTCCGCGATGTATTCGCTTCTGTTCGTGATGTTGTCGGTGGTCGTGCTGGTTCTTATGAAAGCAAGCTAAAAGAAGCTCGTGATATCGCAATGGATGAAATGAAAGAACTTGCAAAACAAAAAGGTGCGAACGCGATCGTTGGTATTGACGTAGATTACGAAGTTGTTCGTGATGGAATGTTAATGGTTGCTGTAAGTGGTACAGCTGTACGTATATAAGTAAATAAAAAAACGGATTCCCCCTTGGAATTTATATTTTGAGGGGAAATCCTGGTTCTGTTGCAGATTTTAAAGAAGAAATAACCACCTTTTTTATTTTTCGTTTCATCTACATATTTATTTTTGGAAAAATAACCCAACTCCAAATACTAACAATACTGTGCCCGTAATCCCCTCCATTGTACGGTTCACTCGTTCTTTTCTTAAAAAAGTTCTTAATTGGCGTATTAGAGAGATATAAAGCAAATACCATATTGCGGTCAAAGTCGTAAATGTGAGTCCTAACAAAAGAAATTGGAAGAAATGATTTTGATTACTCATAATAAATTGTGGGAGAAAGCTTAGGAAAAATACAGCCGTTTTTGGGTTTAAGATTGCCGTTGTAAATCCTTGTCTAAAACTTTTAATCGTTCCAGTATCCTTAAAGTTCATGTCCATTCCACCTAACATGTCCTCTTTTTTAGAAAAGGCACTTTTAATTGACTTTACAGCTAAGTAAATTAAATAAAAAGCCCCAACATATTTTATTAATGTAAATATCATAGAGAATTTCATTAGGATGGCAGAGAGTCCTAGCGTAGCCATTATTGTATGAATCATCATTCCAGATATCGTTCCTAAGACAGTCTTCATCCCACCATTTTTACCATACGAGATAGTATTTTTTGTAACTAGTGCAAAACCAGGACCAGGCATGATTATGATTAACATTGCTGTAATGATAAATAACAAATAATTTTCCATATTCTAGTATTCCCTTTCCGATTTTTTAATTTTTCTTACAGTATAGCTTTTTTCATTAAAACATTACATATTATCCAATAGCCACATTGATAAAACACATGAAAACTTATATATAAAATTACAAGTTCAACTCTTACAAAAAACGTGATAAAAAATAACCAGCGGAACTAGTCCACTGGTTATTTCGCCATGCCTTCATGTAATTTTTCTGTATAATCTTTTACATCTTTCCAGCTAGCTTTCGCTGTATTCAAATCTTCTTTTATAAACGTAAACTCTTCCGGACTAATTCCTTTTACGTTTTGTAGTAAATTATTATATTTTGCACCTACTGTATACCATTGATTTGATATGTTTTGCAATGCTGTAATTGCTGCATCAATCGTTTCAGTCATATTTGTTGTTTTATTTTTTACATCAGTTAAAATTGCAACTTCTGCTTGTGCGCCAGAAATTCTATCTTTTAAATTGGAGATTTCTCGTTCTGCATTTGCGATATCTTTTTTCGCAATGGCAATCATTGGTCCGCCAGCAAGACATGTTATTAACGCTACGCAAAGTACACCACCAGCAATGACCATATCATTACTCTTTTTGATTGAGTCATTATATGTATTGATTTGTTGTTCTAAAGCTGGAATACCGGCATTCGTACTTGCTAAAATCGCTGTTAATTGATTTGTATCTTCTTTAAAACTATTTGTGTCCTTCGCCATTCTATCACGAAAAGCTTTCAAATCCCTTAATAATACATCTACCTCATTTTGGTTCTTTACAATATCGGCATACAATTTTTCTAAATCCGCTTTTAATTTTACACTATCCTTTTGATCAATAGCTATTAACATGCTATTATAATACGCTTGAAAAGTATTATTGTAATTAATAATATTTTGATCCGTTTTCATAATTTGAGGCTTCATACTATTTAACCAATACGCCGCATTAATTTTTGCATCTCTTTGATGCTGAATCATATTCCCTTTAAATTCACCATTAATCGAACTTATTTTGCTCAAATCAGTTTCTTGCTGATTTTGAATTAATTTTGCATATGAATCCATTGCGAATATGCTCGACGTCGTTTGGGCCATAACATCTTGGAATCCAGCTGGCCCTAGAGAATAATTTTTCGCACTTTCTTGTAACACCTTTACATTTTGTTCTGCTGCAAAAGGATGTAAAGGAAATGCGTTACTCGTTGCTACCCCAGCGATCATTAACGCTAAAAGACATTTTTTATAAAATCTTTTCTGCATACTTTTCACCTATTTTCTTTATAAGGGTATAAAAAGCTCCTGCTCACAACTGAACAGGAGCTTCAAATCATTCATCAATACGTAACGCTCTAACGAGTCGTATTCGATTATGCTTTTTTTGTGTCTACTACTTTAATGTCTTCAGCATAAATCTTTTCTGCATAGTCTTTAATGTTTTTCCAGCTATCTTTCGCAATGTTTAAATCTTCTTTTATGAAAACAAGGTCGTTCGGACTAATTGAATCTACATTTTGAAGTAAAGAATTGTATTTTGATCCCATTGTATACCATTGATTTGAAATGTTTTGCAACGCTGTAATAGCAGTATCAATTGTATTTGTTAAATACTCCGTTTGTGTTTTAATGTTTGTTAGTCCTGCTACCTCTAATTGAGCAGTTGTAATTTGTCCAGTTATTTTTTGAATTTCCGCTTGTGCATTATCAAGCTCTTTCTTCGCTAATACGATTCCAGCTGTGCCACCGCCCACAGCCGCTGCGCCTCCTGCAATTAATGCGACTCCTAACGGCGTTCCTGCACCTGTCGCAATAACTACTGCACCACCAATAATTGCAATTGGTCCTAGAGCTGTCGCAACAGATGAGCCGATAATAATTGCATTATATTTACTAATCGCTTCATTGTACGTTGTAATTTGATTTTGCAGAAGCGGGATTCCTGCATCTTGACTAGCTAATATGGATGTAATTTGATTTGCATCACCTTTGAAGTTTTGCGTATCGGACGTCATTTTATTTCGAAATTTCTTCAAGTCTTCTACTAATTGGTCTACTTGTGCTTTATTTTCATTAATACTACTTGATAATCTAGTTAATCCTTTCGTAAGCGTCGCTTTATCTTTTGCATCAACCGCAGCAACTAAAGTATCATAATAGTTTTGGAATTTCGTATTGTAATTAATAATATTTTGATTCGTTGAAATAAGCTGTGGTTTTAATACATCTAACCATTGCTTCGCATTTCCTCTAGCTGTATCTTGGTGCTGAATCACTTTCCCTTTTAAAGCCGCATCAACAGACGATACATTACCAAAGTTAACATTACCTTGTTTGATAATTGTTAATGCGTACAGATCCATTACTAAAGCGTTTGAACCTGTTCTTTCCATTGCATCTTTTAGGCCTTCTGGTCCTAATGAGTATTCCTCATAGTCATTATAAGCTTTTGCTACCGCATGAACTGGAGCTTGTTTCACTGTACTTTCAGCTGCATACGTATGGGCTGGCATGATGTTCCCTGCTGCAAATACTGCCATAAGTGTTGATAGAGCCATTACTTTATAAGGTTTTTTTGTCATTTTTCTTCTCTCCCTATATCGTTACTTATTTTTAATGTACTTCAACGTTTGTAACGTAATCTTCAAATTGATTTGTTTGCTTATTCATTTCATCACTTACTTTTTTAATTTGATTGAAATGTTTTTGAAGTAAACTACTATCTGTATATGTGCCTTCTTCAACATTCTTTTGAATTTGGATCATATTGTTGTTTAAAACTTTCCAATCCGTTAATAACGTTTCTAAAGTTGTAATTTGACGGTCAATTAGTTCTGTAAAGCTACTTACTTGATCTTCAACGAATGTAATTTGTGTCGCCTCTGCTTCAGTTTGTGATAATTTTTGAATAAGTGGTAGGAGCTCTTTTTGTTTTTGCTGAATACGAAGAGCCGCTTCCCTCGTTTGACTATCGGCAGCATTCACAATTTCATTACTTAAAGTACCAATAGAAACAAAATCAATTGTTTTCGTTTGTGCAGTTTGATTTGTAATTGTAAATACTTGTTTACCGATATTAATAGAACCTTTAATAATTTCTTGAGGTCTATTCAAAATAGTCGTTAATTCAGCTTGAATTTCCCCTTGAATTCTTTTAATATCTTCTCTTAATTTCACAATATCTCCACTTGATCCTTGCAGTGTTTTTATCGCTTCATCAGCTTTAATTGATAAGTTATTACTATCTTTGTCCAATACCGTTTTAAATCGGTTTAACTCTAATAAATCTTGCTCCATACTCTCTTGGATGCTTTGTACTTGCAATTGCAGTTTTCCATATGCATTTGTAAAATCTGCTTTTGATTGTTCATCTTCATTTATGTTTCCTGCTAGTTCATAGAGCTTACTATAATAGCTATTAAATCTAGTACTATATCTCATCATCTCTTGATTTAAGTCAATGAGCTTCGGATTATATTCATCAATCCACTCTCTTACATTTGCCTTTGCAAACTTTTGATGATTCGTTAAACTACTCATTGCGTTTACCTTAATGTCTGGCTGTTGTAAAATAACTAGTCCATATGCTTGTATAAGCGGTGACTGTGATCCTAACATTCTAATTGAATTAGATAATGTATTTGGAGCAATTACATTTTGTACATATACTGTTTTCACTTCTGATTGCCCCTCCTTAGCGTAAGCGCTTACAGGAATGAAGCAACTCGTAGATACTGCCGTAACCAATAACCCTGTAATTAAAGTCTTTTTCACTTTAACTCCTCCTATGTATTAGCAACTATTACTATCGCTTTTTATTATTCTATTTTCTTGCATATAATTTGAGATAGTTAAAATAGAGAACGTTCTCACCGCAATCCATGTACGAACCACCTCTCCCAACTTTTATTGCTACAGCACTTACTTATCGTTATAAAACATTTCACATGTGTTTAGTATGAATAACATTGCATAAATTTTCTATTCCAGCTCATTTCCCGTATTCGTACAGTGAATATATTACACAAAAATACTATTCATTTTAGATTAATCCACGTAGAAAAATATGAAATTTTGTTTTGTCTTCATATAAGTTTTGTACTGTAAGGTCATTTAAACACAGCTATTTATATAACGTAAAGAAGTATTTTCATCCCCTTTATTTCCAAGCTTTCATGTCCTTATTTCAAAATATAATCCGCTTCACTATTTCAATTGGAATATCCATATACCACAACAAAAAACCCTACTTATTCACAGACGCTAAAATTATATTAATATATCTTTTGGACTCATATGCAATTATGCATAGCATATACACAAAAAGGATAGCTTCACTTTCATGAAGCTATCCTTAAAAATCTTCTTACTTTTTCAAATGATATGGAACTGTCGTAATAACAACATTTCTTTTATAAAGTAAATACGCGCGAATGAGTAAACTAGACTGATTATGAAGAATGTTATGCCAACCTTTTTTCGGTATGAACTGTGGTATCACGACCGTAACTCGGTAATTTGATTCACTCGCTTTATACTGTACTGTATCAATAAACTTCGTTAGCGGTTGAATAATGCTTCTATAATGAGAATGTAAGGTAACAAGTCTTACTTCAGGTTGCCACTTCTTCCATTTCTCTTCAAATTTCTTTTCCTCTTCTCTGTCAAAAGCAACATATACAGCAATAACTTGATCTGCAGAAAGAGACTTCGCATAGTTTAATGAATTCTCTACTACATGCGTCATACCAGCTACTGGAACGACAATTACATTCCCCTCAATTGGAATAAGAGGTTCGCAAGTTTTTAAGCTTAATTGATCACCCACTGCATCATAATGCTTCTTAATTCGATGGAATAAGAAGATAATAACTGGTAAGAAAATAAGAATCGACCAAACTTGTGCAAATTTAGTTAAAAAGAACATGCTCATTACGATAAAACTAATTACTGCACCAATTAAATTGACCGTTAATCGTAAAGCCCATCCTTCCGGTTTTTCACGAAGCCATTTTAATACCATACCACTTTGAGAAAGGGTAAATGGAATAAATACACCTACTGCATATAACGGGATTAAATGCTCTGTTTGTCCTTGGAAAGCTACAATTAAAATAATCGATGCGATTCCAAGTATAATAATTCCATTTGAGTAACCTAGGCGATCTCCTCTAATCGTAAACATTCTCGGTATGAATTTATCTTTTGCAAGGTTAACCGCTAATAAAGGAAATGCAGAATAGCCTGTATTAGCAGCGAGAATTAATATTAAAGCTGTTGTACCTTGTATGAAATAGTACATAAAATTACGTCCAAATGTTTGTTCAGCAATTTGAGAAACAACTGTTACTTCTTTACTCGGAGTCACTCCGTAATAATAAGCTAAAAATACAATTCCTGAAAATAACACAGCAAGTAATGCACCCATTGCAAGCAATGTTTTTGCAGCATTGTTTGGCCCAGGATCCTTAAAGTTCGGAATTGCATTTGAAATTGCTTCAACACCTGTTAAAGCAGAACTACCTGATGCAAATGCTCTTAGTAATAAAAATAAACTAATTCCTGCAACTGGTGTTCCAATCGGCGTATGTAAAGTAGGTGAAACTTGACCAGTTAAAATATTATATATGCCCACACCAATTAAAATAAATAGTGCTAAGACGAATAAATAAACAGGATATGCTAGCACGGAAGCTGATTCCGTTACTCCTCTTAAATTTAATATCGTAATTAATATAACAAATATAACCGCAATAATTACGTTGTGTGCATGTAAGCTAGGAAACGCAGACGTAATTGCATCTGTACCAGCGGACACACTTACCGCAACAGTTAAAATATAGTCAACTAATAAAGATCCTCCAGCAATTAAGCCTGGATTCATCCCTAAATTTTCTTTTGATACAACATACGCTCCCCCGCCATGCGGATAAGCAAAAATAATTTGACGATAAGATAAAATAAGGGCTGTCAATAATACTAATACCCCAATGGCTATCGGAATAGAATACCAATAAGCTATCGCTCCAACACCTGCTAGTGCAATTAATATTTGCTCTGGACCATATGCAACTGATGACAATGCGTCAGAAGAAAGAATGGCTAGCGCCTTCGTTTTATTAAGCTTTTGCTCTCCTAACTCAGTTGATTTTAAGGGCCTTCCAATTAAAAACCTTTTAATAGATGAAACCAATGCTGTCCACTCTCCAATAATTTTGTACGAACGATTCTGCTTGTTACAGCCAGTAAACTATTTCTTCAGAAAACAAAAAATGTCTACAAGCCATAGCGAAATAGACTTGTAGACATTATTTTTTTTGTCGCACAAGCTCCACCTTCCTTCTCAATATAACGCTTACGAGGTTAGCTGTCGGATTCGGGCCTATGAGTAGCCCTACCTCTTTCAAGGATTCACCCCATTAGATTAAGAACTAATCCATAAGAACGGGTCCCCCGTACCATGCGGTTTCAGCGATTTAGAAAATTGAAACTGTGGATTATAATACTCCTTTATTTTCAAAATGTAAACAAAAATTTTGAAAAAGAAAAAATTAAAATGATTGCGCATAATCCGCCAGTAAATATACATAATGAATACTAAAAAATCGATAAAGGAGACCTATATGTCTAAAGAAAAGAAGCCTATTTTTTCCGATTCCTATTTAGATGCATTAGCAAATGAAATTAATCAATTATACGGTAAACGTGAACAGGAAATAAATTTGACCGATAGAACAAAAAGAAATAAATGATTTGTCATAAAAAAGAAAGCAATACACTTATATATTGCTTTCTTTTTTATTTTTTCATACATCCAATTCTATTGCTGATTTGTTAAAGGTCATTTCTTCATACACCTTTAAATTTTGATATACCGCACCCAATAATGGTGCTTCTATAGAAAATTGTTCTGCTGCATCTAGTAAGTATCCTTGTAAGTGCTCACCTTCAATGAACGAACCTTTTTCCATATCACGCTGCATCGATGACTTCATATTATACGAAATTTTATCAATTGTTTTCATATGTTCTTGGACAATATTATCTTTAATTGGCGCTCCTATACATCTCATAATTTGCATACATTCTTCAAATAAGTTTTGGATAAAATCGCGTCCACCTTCGCTTTCACGAATCGGTCCTATCGGTGCCCGCATTAATGTCGTCACACCCGACATTACAGTAATAAATAAATATTTATGCCACATATCTTGCATAATGTTTTCACTTAAAATAAAACTAGATTTCGTACCTGCAAATGCTTTAGAAATATGCTTTATTCTCTCTGAATCTTGAGACTTCATTTCTCCAAACACAAGTCTGTTGGCAGCGCTAGTTTGTACAATTTCTCCTTGATCGTTTAAAGTCGTCTCGATAAAGCATAAACCGCCAATTACTTTTTCCTCACCGAATTCCTTTTGTAATAGTGATACATGAGCGATACCATTTAACAATGGAATAATCACAGTGTTTTCACCTACAAAAGGCTTCACATCTTGAATTGCCTCGTTTAAGTGATACGCTTTTGTTGAAAATAAAATGACATCAAATGGAGCAGTTCGATCTTCTTTCGTTATTAATTTCGGTTGGAAGGAAAAATCCCCGTTAACACTGCGGATTACAAGTCCTCTTTCCTCCAATTGTTTTTTCCTTTTACTGCGAACAAGAAACGTAACCTCTTCTCTCTTTTCTACTAAGCGTCCCCCAAAAAATCCTCCAACGCCGCCAGCTCCTAATACTAAAATCCGCATACAACATCCCCCTTTTCAAAATATCAATTTATAACTTTTAGTATACATAACATTATACATGTCCCCTACTAAATAAGCTGAATTTTCATTCTTAATCAAGTATAAAACAGTGGTTATTTTCAAATAAATTTGGGCATGTTGTTTTTATAGCATATATGGAAAGGAAACAATGTAAATGGAGGCAATACAAACAATTGAAGAAAAAGATGTAACAACAGCTATATTTCAATTTATATTCCCGTTTTCTTTTAAAACTGGGTATGAACAAAATATGTTCCCTTTCTTACAGAAAAATGACTTTCGCCCTTTTCGACTCGATCATCTTGAAAATGAAAATACATACTATGGAAAGTTTCAAGTTTCACATCAAAATATGGAAGCATACTATCTTTCATTTACAAATAAAATTTTATTTCCTCATTCAGAACATCAAAAGGGGTTGCAGCGCTATTCTAAAGACCTTAATTTAACTGGACATTTAACAACAAATCTTATTTCCGTTCCATTTAAGATTCATTCTATTGACGTAACACTTTGTCCTTATGAGCTTGGCTTCTTAACAATTCGGACAGAAGTAGAGACCGCTCCAAACATGACATTATCAGAAGCAATTGAATTCGCCGCCCGCTTCCGTGTACTTGAAACTAAAAATGATACAAATGAAACGATTTGCATTGAATGTAATGGAAAAAAATATTCCCAAGTAGAAAGATTCATTTTTGGTTATTTATTTCATGGCGTAACAGATTTCTTTGAGAAGAAGAGATTAAGAAGTTCTTACTTTCAAACCTTTCCTTTCTTTGAAGATCAAAGAATGTACGTTCAAACTTTACTATGTATAAAAGCAGATATGGAGCTTACCGAAGTGGATGTTTATCGTACTTCCAGCCTTTCTGGGTTAACAAGTAACGGCAAGGCTTATGTAAGTGCAAATAATCTTCCTTATATTCATGATTATTTAAAACAACACGCTTACCAGAGGTGGGCTCCAAATCGCTATTTCATAATGGAAGAACATATATTCACCTGTGTAACAAATGAGGGGGAACACGAATTTACTAAGCTTGCGAGTCAAATGTATGGGGAGTTTTATTACGCTTTATTATTAAATCTATTTCATAAAATTGTTTTGTTAAAAATGGCAAACGCTTATGCTGAACTAAACATTGAAAAAGATACAAATGAAATCGAGAAATTAATTTATTCAATCAATTCATTTACTGCGAATTACTTTTCTTTAGAGCTCGTATCCCAATCACAGAGTGAAGATATTTTCTTTCGCTTAAGAAAGCTTTTTAACATCGAGGTTTTATACTCGAATGCAAAACAAAATCTTGATAGTTTGTTTAAATATCAAGAAAATATCGCTTCTAAAAAGGATAGTCTTTTATTATTAATTTTAACGCTTTACTCTGTTGTGGGCCAAATGTTAGGGTTTACTATGATTGACCTATTAAGAAACACCGATTCAAACAAAATATCGTCGCCACTTGAATTTTTCGCGCTTTTAATAGCAATTAGCGGCATCGTCATTTCACTTATTTTAGGTGCGCAAAGTTTATACCAATGGGGTCTACAACATAAACGAAGAAAAGCATGGGTTAAACAAACTGTACTTTCTGCTGTGAGAGAGAAAGATGATTCGAAATAAAGAAGATTATTTTTACATTGAAGTATGTGGTACGCTACAGTAATTGAAATTTTTATCAGCGATTTTTCGGATATATCGGCGCATCTCGAAATATATCAGCGATTTTTTAAATATATCAGCGCAACTCAAAATATATCGGCGATTTTCCAGATATATCGACTTACCGACAGAAACCGACAAAAGGCTGAACCGGACAATATAAAAAGGGTATTCCAACATACAGTTTGGAGTACCCTTTTTTATTACACGAATTCCTCTTACTTCCCTGCTTCGATTTTCTCTAATGCAGCAGCTACTTGTTCTTCCGTTAATTCATGTTGTATTACGTAGCGATTACGTGGGCTTACACGGCATTCGTGAGAACATGCACGTAAATATTTCGCTTCGTTTTCTTCAGAACATAAAATTTTCTTGTTACATTCTGGATTGGCACAATTTACATAGCGCTCACAAGGTTCACCTGTAAAGTAGTCTTTACCAACGATAACATGTTCTTTTTGGTTTACTGGTACAGCGATACGCTCATCGAACACGTAACATTGTCCATCCCAAAGCTCACCTTGTACTTCTGGGTCTTTTCCGTACGTTACAATACCGCCGTGAAGCTGACTTACATCTTCATAACCTTCACGAACTAACCAACCAGAAAACTTCTCGCAACGAATTCCGCCTGTACAGTACGTTAAAATCTTTTTACCTTCAAGTACTTCTTTATTTTCACGAATCCAATCTGGTAATTCACGGAATGATTCGATATCAGGTTTAATCGCACCTTTGAAGTGACCTAAATCAAATTCATAATCATTTCGTGCATCAATGATAACTGTATCTTCTTGTTTCATTGCTTCATAAAAATCTTTTGGCTCTAAATACTTACCAGTGATTTCGTGTGGGTTAATGTCATCTTCTAGACGAAGTGTAACTAATTCTGGACGAGGACGCACGTGCATTTTCTTAAATGCATGACCATCAGCTTCATCTATTTTAAATACGATACCGTCAAAACGTGGATCGTTGTTCATAGCTTCCATGTATTTCTCTGTTTGTTCTACAGTACCAGAACAAGTTCCGTTAATACCTTCTTTTGCTACAAGAATTCTACCTTTTAATTCAAGTGAATTACAAAATGCTAAATGCTCTGCCGCGAATTCTTCTGGGTTTTCAATTGTTGTGTACATGTAATATAGTAATACTCTGTATGGTTTTGTAGTTGCCAATGTATTTCTACCACCTATCTAATTTTTAAAATCATGTATAAGTTAACGTTCATATCAAAACATATATAATAAGAAAATGAATCCCATTTTCTTCTCTTTATACTATTTTCTATCAGTTAACAAAAATAAAAAACAAGATTACACACCAAAACACTATGGTTATGTTGTAATCCCAATATATTATATATCATACAAATGCAATTCCATCAATTAATATGCTGTATTATCGGCTTTATGTTCACATAAATTTCAAAAACAGCCCTTTAATTCATTATGTTTCCCCACGTCATCACACCATAAACTCCCAATTTTTAATAACACCACACCATTCATTGTATTAAGGCATATAATTTGCACTAAGGAAACATTTATGTTCAAATAAAAAATATAACCTAGTACATTTAAATGTATTGAAATAAAGAATAAGAATACTTACAATAATTTCATCAAGTTAACATACCAAAGGGGAAAACTACTATGAATAAAGATATATCAAAAGATGAACATGTCCCTTCTCAAAGTACAACTGTTCAATCAGCGCATTTAGCATTAAGCGGACAAACGAAAGGCTTAAAAAGACTATTACCATTCTTAGGTCCTGCTTTCATCGCTTCAGTCGCTTATATTGACCCTGGCAATTTCGCGACAAATATTGCCGCTGGATCACAATATGGATATTTATTACTCTGGGTAATTCTCGCTTCTAATTTAATGGCTGTATTAATCCAAACTTTATCAGCTAAATTAGGAATCGCTACAGGTAGAAACCTTCCTGAAATTGCTCGAGAAAACTTCCCAAAACCTGTTTCCATCGGCTTATGGATACAAGGTGAACTCGTTATTATGGCTACTGATTTAGCTGAATTTATCGGGGCAGCACTCGGATTGTATTTATTATTTGGAATTCCAATGTTACCAGCTGCTTTAATTACAGCTGCTGGATCATTTATTATTCTTGAATTTCAACGCAGAGGCTTCCGTCCATTAGAAGCTATTATAACAGGAATGATTTTTATCGTTGTTATCGCTTTCGGTGTACAAGTCTTTTATGCAAAACCGGAATTAAGCCCTTTGCTTTCAGGACTATTTATTCCAAAATTCCAAGGTGTAGACAGTATATTACTTGCAGCCGGAATTTTAGGGGCGACAGTTATGCCGCACGCAATCTATTTACATTCCGCCTTAACGCAACGCCGCGTAATCGGAACAAATGATGAACAAAAGAAAAAGATTTTCCGCTTCGAGTTTATTGATATCATTATTGCAATGGTTATCGCTGGAGCAATTAATGCAAGTATGTTAATTGTTGCTGCTGCACTATTCTTTAAAAACGGCTTGCATGTCGAAGATCTTGATGTTGCTTTTAACCAGTTCAGTACTTTAGTGGGCCCTGTATCAGCTGCTTTATTTGGAATTGGGCTCTTATCAGCAGGACTATCTAGCTCTTCTGTCGGTACAATGTCAGGTGATATTATTATGCAAGGTTTCATTCGAATGCATATTCCGTTATACTTACGCCGATTTATTACAATGATTCCACCACTAGTGATTATCGCTTTAGGCGTAAATCCAACTTACGCTCTAGTCATGAGTCAAGTTGTCTTATCATTCGGTATTGCCTTTGCATTAGTACCACTTATTATGTTTACAAGTAATAAAAAAATTATGGGTGCACTCGTTAATCACCGCATAACTACCTTTATCGCTTGGATCATTGCTGTACTTGTTATCATTTTAAATATTTTCTTACTGTATCAAACGTTTGTAGGATAATGAAAGAAGAAGGCTGTCTCAAATTTGTGTTGAAGACAGCCTTCTTCTTTTTAAATTATAGATTTTCATCATCCATTTACATGACAGACCGTGCTTTCAACAAATTTTATAAACTCTTCTTCCTCCTCAATAAATGGAAAATGATTACTGTATTCAAATGTCGACATTATCGCATTTGGCATAAGCTCCGCTACTTCCACTGCAAATTCATGCGGACACTGTGCATCATAAATTCCAGCGTAAATATGGGCTGGTATATTTACATTCTCTAATTGTAAACGTAAATCAAATGTAGGTAACTCCTTATAAGAAAAATAATCAAGGCGCTTTGATACTGTTTTACCGCTGTTCGGTCTAGCAATCATTTCATCATACGCTGATTCATTATATAAAGACATCATTGTCCACTCTTTATTTACGGCACGCCTCTCATCAATTGTAGAAGCTACGTCCCTGAGCACTGCAAATATTTCTCTTAAACGAGCATTTTGATCATTATCTCTACAATAAATACTATTTTTGTGATTCATATACTCAGCTGATGCACATAATCCGCCAGCTATAATTTTTACAAGCCTCTCTGGACACATTATCGCATATTGTAAAGCTAGCATTCCACCTGTTGAATGACCTGCATATGTCCAATCTTTAAAATTCAACGCCTCACGTATCGCTTCTAAATCACGTACTGCATCTACCATTCCCAAATTATATTTAGTGGTGTCATGTGTAGAATTTCCGCATCCTCTTAAGTTTATAAGATACACTGTGTAATGATTCGTAAATGCAGAAGCAAATAAATTACCATTACTATTAAACTCACTGTATAAATGTGTTACACAAAGTGGTTTTCCTTCTCCCTTTTGAAAATACTCAAATTTCCCTCTATCAGTTTCGATATAATATTTCTCCCACATCAGCGTTTCCCCCTAATGTCTTTTTATATATTCTCCTTTTTCCGGCATTATCACACCCTTCTCAGTTCGAAAGTAAAGTGGTAATCCTTCCGAAAGAAATATGCTTACCTTGGATGGATCCTGCCTTTGATGATGAATATGTAAATGTGGCTCACTTGAACTTCCTGAGTTACCGACCTGAGCAAGAAATTCTCCTTCATTTACATGTTGTCCTTCTTTAACTTTAATGGACCCTTGCTTTAAATGGGCAAGAATTAAATATGTCCCTGATTCATCTAGTCGTAAATAAATATGATTACCCGCCATTGATTGAAAATCATCCGATCCAGGAACTAAATCTTGTTCATTATTATTAATTGATACAACCGTCCCAGAAGCTGGTGCCATTACTTTCGCTCCATATATTCCGTAATCCTCTAACTTACTACTTTTCACTTCAGCAGGTGGAATGAGAATATCATATGCCCATCGTTCATTCGGTTTGATAACGTGATAGTTCGATTCTAAACGATCACCACCCCAGCCAATTAATGCTCGTTCATTCAAAGGAAAGCGCACGACTACTTTAGGGCTCGTAGAATGTACATCTGCCGGGTAAGCAAGTCTACCAATGTTCGCAAACCATCCTAAAGGCCAAGCTCCAATGATAGAGAAAATAACGATGAAGAGTAGCGCTCCATCTATTCGTTGTCTGAAAATTCCTTTCCACACAATTAGTAACGTTACCCCTATTAAAATAAAGAGTGATACTATGCTAAAGGCTTGTATACTCCACCACCCAATGACTGATATAACACCTTTAGCTAAATAAACTATACTCCAACTTGTAAGTACAAAAGCAACTAAAATTACTAATACATATTTCTTCCACATGTCGTATCCCTACTCTCATATCTTTGTTCTACATGATACGAATTAAAAATTACGACATATAAAAGAAATACTTACGACTTTTTTACAATTTTTTATGCTGCGGTAAAGCGATAGTGAAAACAGTTTCTTTCTCGTTACTGCGCACAGTGATATCCCCTTTATGAAGCTCTGCTATACTTCTCGCAATTGCAAGTCCCATTCCTTTTCCACCTGTATGGGAGCTACGTGATTTTTCACCACGATAAAACTTCTCAAAAACGTAAGGAAGGTTCTCATCTGGAATACATTGTCCAAAATTTTTAATTTCTATTTCAACATTCATGTCTCTTTTAGAAACTTGAATTACAATCTCCTTTCCGTCTTTCCCGTACATAATACTATTACTAATTACATTTTCGAATAACCTCACCATAAGTGCTACATCCATTTCCACATGTAACTCTTTATCCCCCTTAATACAAAGGCTCATATCAGCATCATCTAATTGTGGCACAAAATCAATCATAATTTGTTCCATTAACGCTTTCATATTTACTACACTTTTATGTAATTCAATCTCTCTATAATTTATTTGACAGTATTCTAACAAATCATCTACTTGATTTTTTAATTCATAACTTTTTCGCTTTAATATGCTTACATACTGTTCACATTCTTCTCCATTTGAATGCAACTTATTTCCTAACAAGTCCGCATAACCGATTAAAGATGTTACAGGTGTTCGTAAGTCATGCGAAATATTACTAATCATTTCATTTTTCATTTCCTGTGATTTTTTTTCATTCTCAATAGACTCTTTTAAACTTTTAGCCATTCTATTAACATTCGCTGCTAATTCACCAATCTCGTCATTTTTTGAAATAGGTATATATACTTCAAAATTACCATTCCTTATTTCCTTCACGTTCTTATTAATTTCAGACAATCGTTTCATCATTGTTTTTGTCATACATGCAAAGTATGTCGTAGTAAAAATTAAAAAAACTATAAAATATAAAAATGAATATTTTTCCTCTAATGCAGTAACATGACTATATATATTTCCAATTAAAATTTGAAACACTATTATACTTACAGTTGCTAACAAGATGCTACATATGAATGCGGTAAAAAACTTAGCTCTAATGCCTTGTAATGATTTAATCTTCAATTTTATATCCGACTCCCCAAACATTTTGAATAAACTTCGGTTCTTTTGGATCCTCTTCAATTTTATTTCTTAACCTTGCGATATGAACCATTACTGTATTATTGCTTTCATAGGCTCTTTCTTTCCAAACGCTCTCATATATTTCTTCAATAGTAAATACACGATTCTTTGCAGCTGCCATTAAATACAAAATATCATATTCCGTTTTCGTAAGATTGATTGTTTCTCCATATAACATTACTGTTCTAGACACTTCATCTATTTCTAAACCTCTAATGTTTATTTTCTTTTTTATTACTTGGACAGCATTTTGATTGAAATATGTATACCTTCTTAATTGAGCTTTCACTCTCGCTATAAATTCAATTGTACTAAACGGCTTCACTATATAATCATCTGCCCCAGTACTAAATCCAATTACTTTATCTACATCCGATGATTTTGCACTTAAAAACATAATTGGTAAACTATGTTTCTCTCTAATCCTTCTGCACAATTCTATCCCATCCATTTGTGGCATCATAATATCCAAAATAGCAAGTTGAATGTTATTTTTATTTATTATTTCTAAAGCCTCTTCTCCGTTATGAGCACTAAAAACTTTAAAACCTTCTTGCATTAAATTCACGTTCATAAATCTAACAATATCTTGATCATCATCTACAATTAAAATTGAATTTTTCTCCATATACAAACCTCTTTTTGAAATATATTCCACAATCAATTTTATCATAAATCGAAACCATACCTCCCTCTTGAATAATCTTTTTTTTCAGATTACATTATATAATAACAACACATTCTAGTTTCAGAAGAAATGGAGTGAAAGCATGTTTCCTATATTGAAAACCGATCGGCTCATTTTAAGAGAACTTACCGAAGAAGATGCACCGGGTATACTACAATGCTTTTCTAATACTGACGTACTGCGCTATTATGGGCAAAAACCATTACAGGATATTGATCAAGTAAAACAAATCATTCATAACTTTAAGTTGAGTTACAATGCAAGAAGTGGTATAAAATGGGGAATCGAATTAAAAAACAAGAAAGAACTCATTGGAACAATTGGTTTTCACGATTGGTCTTCTGAGCATAAACGGGCCAATATAAGTTATGCCTTTCTCCCTGAACACTGGGGAAAAGGATATGCGACGGAAGCTGTTTCTGAGGTTATATCATACGGTTTCCACACACTTCATTTAAAACGGATCGGAGCAATTGTCTTTCTTGAAAATGAAGCTTCCAATAAAGTGCTATTAAAATTAGGATTTGAAAAAGAAGGCGTTCTAAAAAATTATATGTATCAAGATGACATTCCATATGATACGAATTTTTATTCTTTATTAAAATCGGTTTAATAAAATTCATGTGTAAAAAACCTTACTTTTAAAAAGTAAGGTTTTTTGTATTTATTCATTAGCAATATAAGCATTCTTATAAGTATAAATACCACCAAATTGATGCTTTTCAATTCCTTTTACATAATCATTTTGTACGTAAGCTGAGCCCATTTGATAAAGCGGTGCGACCGCAGCATCCCCTAATAGAATACGCTCGGCCTCTTGCAATGCTTCCCATCTTTTCTTCTGATCTAATACTAGATCGCTTTTCGCTTTCTTTATTAATTCATCGTAGTGACGGTTAGAATAATTCATTTTATTATTTTGATTACCCGTCGTAAATAGTTCTAAATAACTAATTGGGTCTTTATAGTCGGGTCCCCAATTTGCCATAGTTATATCGTAATCACCTGTTTGTTCTAACTGTAATTTTTGCTTAAATGGCTGTTGTTTAATTTGTATCGTTAATCCTTGTAAATTCTTTTCTAAATCACCTTTTATATATTCTGCCATACGTTTTGCGTTATCTTGTTCAAACGTTAAAAACTCGAGGTTTACTTGTTCTACTCCAAGCTCTTTTTTCGCTTCTTCCCAAATCTTTTTCGCACTTTGTACATCATATAAAGAAAGGTTTCCGTTTTCTTTCCTAAAATCTTTTCCCGTTTCTTCATTGATATGCCCAACTGGTACTAGCCCAGTTGCAGGTTTTGCTCCGTTATTAATAAAATGAGCAACGAAATCCTCTTTATTTAATGCGAATGAAATAGCCTGACGCACTTTCTTATTTGCTAACGCACTATTTTTTTCATTAAAACGTAGCATAGCAATTGCAGGTTCGCTCGACATATGTAACTCCTTATGCCCTTTATACTTGTCTACAAATTGAGAATTAATAGGCACCCGGTCCAAATTACCAGCTTCGTATAAATTAACAGCGGTCATTGTATCCTTTACAATTTGAAAGTTTATCTCGTCTAATTTCACTTTCTTTTCATCCCAATATGTAGCATTTTTCTTTAATTGAAACTCTTGTTCATGCTTCCATTTCTCTAATACAAATGGCCCATTATATATGAGATTACTAGGTTCCAATGCATAATTCTTTCCTTGTTCTTTCAAAAATGATTCATGCTGTGGTAAGTAAATAGGTAGCGCTAACAACTGTAAAAAATACGGGATTGGCTGTTCAAGTTCCACTTCCAATTTATAATCATTTATAACTTTAACCCCAAGTTCAGCAAGAGGCACTGTTCCCTTATTTATCTCTTTTGCATTTTTCACGTAAAAAAGCATATACGCATATTGAGACGCTGTTTCAGGATTAATTGCACGTTTCCATGCAAACAGAAAATCATTTGCTGTCACACTGTCTCCATTTGACCATTTTGCATCTTTACGCAAATCAAATGTATATTTTTTACCATCTTCACTTCTTTTAAACGATTTTGCTACTGCTGGAATCGGCTGATCTTGATCATCTAATACATACAACCCTTCAAATATGTTCTGCATAACGTGCGCTGACGTACCATCCATCGTTTTCGCTGTATCAAGTGAAGGAATTTCTTCTGATACTGTTACATTTAATACTTGTTTTTTTGCCTCTCTGTCACTTTTATTCGCTTTATTATTACAAGCTGTTAATAATAAAGATGTAACAAGTGCCATTACCATTAAATGGCTCTTTTTTCGCTTCATGAATCGTTCTCCTTAAATATAAAATATTATAAAGCGTTATATATTATAGCAGAAATATGAACAGAAAGATGCGACATTCTTTTGAATATTTATTCGTTCAAAAAAAGCTACTCTTTTAAAAAGGATAGCTAAATATTGAATGTTTAATCTGCGCTGTTCGCTCAAGTGTTTATAAAAAACTCTTATTGCATACCTCCTTTTTTATTTTAACTTTTCTCTGTTTCATGTAAATGCCCCCATAACTAACTTAATAGACGTATAGGTTACAGTTTGGTTAGGATATTTTCGTATCTCCATTCAGCAATGCCACTTTGTTTTTTGGAATTCAGGTTAAGTAGAAAATGATATTTTACAAATCTTATACACTTAAGGATTTTGTAAGAATCAAGTAAGAAAAACGAGAACTTTGTTTCGTATAGTCAAAATATAAAGTGAAGGAAGAAAGAGAGGGTTGAAGCTGCCAAAGCGATTACGACAAAACAAGAACTGTTGGTTTTAGATGAACATATCAATGGTTTAGGCGTTTTTACAACAAAACCTTAATTTATCATACCTGTTTTTTACCATCACATATTGGAGGTTAAAACATGAATAAAAAAAAGAAAATACAAAAATCAGTACTTTCCTTTACCCTGTTCTTTTCTTTAGGCATTTCATCTTTTCCGCTTACAACAGCTATTCACGCAGATACACGTGAGGAACCATCTGTAGAAAAAAAACGAGTCTCTTTAACGGAGCGTACATCATTATTTTTTGAATATCTCCAGCAAGGTAATTATGTAGAGGCACTTCAGTTGACGTCTGCTGCTTTTCAATCCAAGTTCACAGCAAACACATTACAAAACTGGTGGACACAAAGTGGTTGGAGCGTGATAAAAATCATAGGAACCCCCGTGATAAAAGAACGAAACTTAGTCCATCAGACGGTGGAAATTTCAGGAACTACCCAAGGTACTACCATACCGTTACTCCTTAAATTCACACCTGGGGGGAAAGTAGATGAGGTTGGGGTAAGGACGCCTCCGGAATCTTATATTATCCCGCATCCTAGCTATGATCAACCTGCTTTCTATCAAGAACGTGAAATCGTCATTGGAAATTCTACCTATCCGTTACCAGCCACATTAACAGTTCCGAAACATAAAGCTGGTGAGAAGGTACCCGTAGTTGTTCTTGTTCATGGTGCTGGCATCCACGATCGCGATAGTACATATATGGGAACAAAAATTTTACGAGACCTTGCGGTAGGCCTTTCGTCCAACGGAATTGCAGTGTTGCGCTATGAAAAACGCACCTTAGAACACGCATTAAAGATGAGTGCAGAACCTGTTACGTTAGACCGTGATACTACAGATGATGCCATATATGCAGCAAAATCAGCAGCACAGCAGGAAGGCATTGATCCAAACAATATTTTCATTCTTGGACATAGTCTAGGAGCTGGCACAATGCCGCGTATACTAAGCAAAGCACCTTCCTCACTTGTTAGAGGTAGTATCCTACTCGCACCACCTGCACGGGCATTAACTGACATTGCCATTGATCAGAATCAATACCTCGGGGCGCCAAAGGAAGTAATGGATGAACTAAAAAGACAAGTCGCTTTTATCCAGGATCCTACTTTCAATCCTAACCACCCTCCAGCTGGCTACAATTTTGGGTCACCCCATTTTATGTATGATGTTTCTAGGTGGCGTCCAGTTGAAGAAGCAAAATCACGAAAAGAGCCTTTACTGATTCTGCAAGGAACACGCGATTATCAAGTAACAGTAAAAAATGAATATACAAAATGGCAGGAAGGGCTTTCAAACCGCAAGAATGTTCAGTTCAATGAATACCCAAAATTGAATCATTTCTTCACGGAGGGTGATGGGGCATTAAGTCTTCCTAGTGAATATGAAATTCCTGCTAATGTTCCTGAGTACGTTATCCAGGACATTATTAAATGGGTCAACGAGACAAAAAAATAAGAAACATTTAAATCCTTCATATAATCATTATTACGTGAAGGATTTTTGAAACTAGTGATTTTATCTAAATCATTCTCTTCTGTTTTATTAATAAAAAAGTTCAGACAAAAAACAGGCTGTGGAGAAGTCTTTCTCCACAGCCTAAAAATACCTATCTTTGCAAACCTCGTTTATATCGACTCGCTTCAAATATAATACGCTCTTCATCTAACGTTTTACATTCGCTATTCCAAACGACACGTTTTCCGTTAATAATTACATCGCTTATATCTTTTCCACTAGCTGCATATACAAGGTGTGATAACACTTCATCCGCTGGTTGTAAATGAGGCTTATTAGACGGATCAATTGTAATGAAATCAGCGTACTTTCCAACCTCAAGTGATCCTGTTTGTTTCATGCCGATTACTTCAGCCGCTCCTTTAGTTGCAAGTGTAAGAGCTGTTTCAACCGGTAACGCTGTTGCATCTCGATGAATACCTTTTTGTAGTAAAGTCGCTATACGCATTTCTTCAAACATATCTAAATTGTTGTTTGATGCCACACTATCTGTTGCAATACCTACTTTCACTCCTGCTTCTAGCATCGCTTTTACATTCGCTATACCAGAACCTAGTTTTAAATTACTATTCGGGTTATGTGCTACTCGAACATCATGTTCTGCTAAAAATGCACGCTCATTGTCATTTAATACTACACCGTGTGCAATAACTGTTGGGCGTTTAAACAATCCGCAACTTGCTGCATATTCTACTGGACGTTTTCCGTACTGTGCTTCAATATCACGTACTTCACGCTCTGTTTCCGAAAGATGTATATGAACCATCGTTTGATTTTCTACTGCAATACGAGCGCACTCTTCTAACAGTTCTGTACTGCATGTATATGGACTATGCGGTGCAACCATCGTAGTTAACATACCACTTTCGTTATAGTAACGCTTCACATATTTTTCAGCTTCTTCAATGGCTTTTTTTTCATCATCTTTCGTTCCGAAGCTAAATAAAGTTCTTGAAACAGCAGCTCGCATCCCGCTCCTTGATACCGTTTCCATAATTGCATCTTGATCTACTCCAATTGGATTAAACATATCAGAGAATGATGTTGTACCACTTTTCACCATTTCAAGTAATCCTAATTCCGTACTAGCGACCGCAAGCTCTGGAGTAAACTGACTTTCAAGTGGCCAAATTCTCGTCTCAAGCCACGGCTGTAATAACATATCATCACCAATACCTCTTAAGAGACTCATTACAACGTGTGTATGTGTATTTACAAGCCCTGGTAAAACCCACTTTCCTTTCATGTCAATTACTTCATCTACTTCAAAATCATTAGCGAATTCTCCGCTCTTCACATCTATAATTTGATCATTTTCTACAATGATATATCCATTTTCTATCACTTCATTTTGTTCATTCATCGTTACGATTGTAGCGTTTACATAAGTTGTTTTCAAAAGTATTTCCCCTTTCAACTCTATGAAGTTCCCTTTAATAAGTTACCACCATTATAGTAACTTATTAAAGATTAAGAGTCAAAAGATAATTTCAATTCTTTCGTTATCTTTTTCTTCAACATGCTATATTGTTTTTCATTTACATCATCCACTCTAATCTTCCCCTACTATTAATAGTTTTACACATCATATTTCAAAAGAGGCAGTAAACGATCCTTAAAGACCGTTGATGGTGTCTCTCCGATTAACTGTGCGCCCATTTTCAAGTAATATCCTTTTGCATTCGGATCACTATCAATCGTAAAACTTTTTAAGCCTAGTTCATTTGCTTTTTCTATTACATACTTCCAAATTATTTTCCCGTAGCCTTTCCCTTTGTAACGAGGATGAATGTACAGGAAATCGAGAGCTTGATCATTACGTAAAAATGAGAAAAATCCAATCTTCGTATTATCGTTTTCAAAAACATATACAAAATTATTATTTATATACTCTTCTGTAATAGTTAAATCTTCCTTACAGGCAATTATGAATTCTTCACTATAATCCCACGTCGCTTTTGATTGTAGTGCGAGTTCACTTAATTCATTTGCTTCACTTAATAACGCTTCTCTTATCTTCATGATTCTTTCTCCTCACCTTCGATATGTAAACTATTAAAATGATTCGAAAAGTAATTAAAAAACCCTCTTATTTTCATAAATCTTTATTATAATCAGTACGGCCTGTAACAATGTATTTAAAGAAAAAAACGCCATCTTTGAAAGTTGGCGTTTTCTTCTTCTAAAATTTTTTTCAAACTCAATCTTTCGTTTTACTATTTCTAACGATACACCTATACAGTTTCTACTACCGCTTCAAGCATTGTTCCATTTTTAGCATAATTCGTATGCCAAGAAAAAGCTTTTTCTAAAACATGAGGAGTTTGTCCACCTCTCGTTTTAGCTTCTTCGTAATAAGCTCTTAGCTGATCACGATACATTGGATGTGCGCAATTCTCTATAATTAATTCCACTCTTTCTCTTGGGGCAAGTCCTCTTAGATCAACATACCCTTGTTCAGTGACGATAACATCTACATCGTGTTCCGTATGGTCCACATGTGAAACAAAAGGAACGATACTTGAAATGTTACCACCTTTCGCAATCGATTTCGTAACAAAGATAGCTAGGCGAGCATTTCTCGCAAAATCACCAGAACCACCGATACCGTTCATCATTTTTGTGCCTAAAACGTGAGTAGAGTTCACATTTCCGTATATATCTAATTCTAAAGCAGTATTAATCGAGATTAATCCGAGGCGACGAATGATTTCAGGATGATTAGAAATCTCTTGCGGGCGCATCATTAATTTGTCACGATATTTTTCAAAGTTGGAAAATACTTTTTGCATTTTCTCCTCAGAAAGTGTGATTGAGCAGCATGAAGCGAAATTGACTTTTCCAGCATCCATAAGATCAAAGACCGCATCTTGTAAAACTTCAGAATACACTTCTAAATCTTCAAACTCCGAATCTAACATTCCATGAAGAACTGCATTAGCCACTGAGCCAATTCCTGATTGTAGCGGCGCTAAACGATTTGTTAATCGACCTACTTCGACTTCTTTTCGAAGGAACTCTATTAAATGCTGTGCCATAATAACAGTTTCTTCATCCGGAGGAACAATTGTCGATGGTGAGTCTAATTGGTTCGTAAACACAATCCCTTTCACCTTTTCAACATCGATTGGAATGCCAATCGTTCCAATTCGATCATCCGTTTTCACAATCGGAATTGGAAGTCTTTCTCCTTGCTTACCTGGTTCATATAAATCATGCAGTCCTTCTAACTGCGTGGATTGAGCCATATTCATTTCAATAATAATGGACTTAGCATTTAAAGAAAACGCTAAAGAATTTCCTATTGAAGTTGTCGGAATAATCATGCCATCTTCAGTAATCGCAACCGCTTCCAAAATAGCAAAATCTACATCCATAACGTCAGCGCGAAGTAACTCTGCTGTATGAGATAAGTGCTGGTCCACAAATAAAAAATCTCCGTTATTAATTCCTTTTCGCATAGTCGCATCAGCTTGGAAAGGCAATCTTTTCCCTAAAATTCCTGCTTCCGCAAATAATTTATCTACATCAGAACCTAAAGAGGCACCAGTATAAACATTTACTTTAAAAGATGTATCATTCTTAACTCGGTTTACAAGCGCAAATGGGACTGCTTTTACATCACCTGCACGTGTAAACCCACTTAAGCCTAAAGTCATTCCACTTTCAATCCATGAAGCTGCTTCTTCAGGTGTAACTACGCGATCTTTCAGACGTTCATCCCTAATTCTATCCAAATTATTCTCCATATGTAATCCCTCTCCCTGTGAATATTCATAATTATTTTACACTTTAACAGTATCTAAATAGGGATTTCAGTATACAATGGCAAAAATTCAGACAAAACAGCGAATCTAACCTCTAAAGCAGAATAATTTAGAATCCTAGAAGCTTACGAAAATAACTAGCATATGATTGACTCACTGGTACCCTTTCTCCGTTATCCATTGAAAGTAAAAAAGTAGAGTGGGTATCAGGATAAATCGCTTTAATATGATTCACATTTACTATAAAGGAACGGTGGCATCTAATAAACGAATCTTTCGGAAGTAAGTATTCAAATTCTTGTAGAGAGTACTTATGTGTTCCTGTTAACTCTTCTGAATTCACATACGTCTTTTTATCTTTAGCTTCTAAATACATCACCTTTGAAAAAGGAACTGGAACCCATCCGTCTGTTGTTTTTAAAGTAACGACTGACTTTCCATCCGTTAAAGCTGGATAAATTGCCGTCACACAACCTTCAATCTGGCCATTATTTGAAAATGGTACCGCCATTCCATGATAAGGAATACCGAAAACATCTCGGTTAATAAACTCGGAGGCTTTTTGCTTCGTTACCATTGCTTTATGAGCAATCGTTCCTTCCTTAATAGGATCCCCGGCGCTAATCTTTAAATCAATACGTTTACTTGGCCGATAGTAAATATATTCTTCCTTATTCGAAACGGCGATTGATATTTCATCTGAAAATAATTCCCCAACAACATCTAGTAGTATACCTAACGTTTTATCTTCCATAGTATTAACACCTCATTTACTATTATACTACTATTATGATTTATAAAACCGTTCAACAATTTGAATGGTTTTATAAACAATTTAGTTCACCTTAGCCCCATAACACCTTGCTACTGCAACTGCCTGCGCTATATCTAATTTTACATTTTTCAAATCGAAACTTGTAAAATCAATTCTATCAACTATCGCTCCTTTTAAATTTGCACCGCTAAGTTTCGCCTTACCTAACTGTGCACCAGTTAAATCCGCTTCACGTAAATCTGCTTTTTCTAAATTACATTCATATAGGTCAGCTTCCACTAAACGTATACCCTTTAACATTTGTTTACTTAAGTTCGCAAACCTTAAATTCGTGTATGACCAATCACCCGATATGATAGTTATTCCATCTAAATTCGCTTCTTCAAAATCAGAGCCAGTCATTTTACATTCTTCAAACTTCGATACAAATAAATTCGCACCAACAAGCTTACAATTTGCAAATGTAGTTCCTTGATGGATAGAAGCGTTAAAAAGAGCACCGGTAAAATCACATTCTATGAAATTACAATTTTCAGTAGAAATTTCTGATGCATCTATCCCTCTAAAACGGCATTTTATGAACGTACAATTCTTCAATTCCTCTTCTTTAATCAAAATATCTTGAAAATCTATTTCTACATATTCTTTATTTACAAATTCACTCATAACTATTCCTCCATCTCCTTAAAGAAACCTCACTTCAAAAAGTGAGGTTTCTTCTCATACAATATGTCCATCTAACCAAGAAATCAAATCTTGAAATACTTCATCTCTATTTACTTCATGGAACATTTCATGTCTTCCATTTTCATATAAACGCAGTGTTACATCTTTCACACCGCATTTTTTATAATTTTCATATACTTCTTTTACACCTTTCCCCATATCTCCAACAGGATCACGATCTCCTGAAAAAATATGTATTGGAAGGTTTTGCGGTGTTTTCTTAAACTCTTCTAGTTTATTTACTTCTAACACACCAGAAAATAATTCTCGATAAAAACTAGTCGTACAAATGAATCCACATAACGGATCCGCAATATATTTATCTACTTGGCTGTTATCTGAAGATAACCAATCAAATTTTGTACGATTTGGTTTAAAGTGTGAATTGAAGTTTCCGAAAGATAAAAAGTTTAGCATCGGACTTTTCGTTTTTGCCCCGCGTAATTTCATCTCAATTGTCGCTACTTTATGACCGATACTTCCTAGAAGCCCTGGGTTTCCACCAGTTCCTGAAATAAGGAATCCATCATATAATTCACCTTTCAGTTGTACAGCACGTCTTGATAAAAAAGAACCCATACTATGTCCAAGTAAAAATAACGGGCATGTCTGCTCTTTTCTTATCGTTTCAGATACAAATATAACATCAGATACAGCCTTACTCCAACCTACATTTGGTTCAAAATGACCATAATCCTCTTCTCTTTTCACCGTTTTCCCATGTCCTTTATGATCATGCGCATAAACACCATACCCTGCTTCTAATAACGCATCAATAAAGTCTGTATAAACACCTGCATGTTCTGTCATACCATGTGCAATTTGAATAATCCCTTTCGGTTCACCTTCTGGTAACCACTTGCGTAAATAAATTTCCGATCCATCCATTGCCGTAACGAAACTTTCCTGTACGTTCATTTCGTCAGCCCCCAACTCTATTATGTATCTCAAAAATGAATATCTATTCATTATTCTTATTATGTATTATATGCAATTGCTTTCATTATGACAAATGCCTTCCTTTTCCGATTAGCTTTCAAACTATTTCTGTTGACGAAAACAACACAAAATTATATAGTTACTTACATAAAGTAATTATTATATTTTTAGGAGGTTTCTACTATGATGCCATCACTATTTTTAGCACATGGTTCACCAATGCTCGCTATTCAAGATACAGATTATACAAGTTTTTTAAAAATACTTGGAGAAACGTATAAACCGAAAGCAATTGTTATTTTCACTGCTCACTGGGAAAGTGAAGTATTAACGATTTCCTCATCAGATAACGAATATGAAACAATTTATGATTTTGGAGGTTTTCCTCCAGAGTTATACGAAATTAAATATCGTGCAAAAGGTTCTTCTAGCATTGCATCCATGTTAGAAACAAAGTTTAAAAACAAAGGTATTCCAGTCCATCATAATATGACGAGAGGTTTAGATCATGGCTCATGGACACTCTTGCATCGCATGTATCCAGAAGCAAATATTCCTGTCGTCCAAATATCAGTAAATCCATTCCTTTCTGCAAAAGAACAATTTAAGATTGGAGAAGCATTAAAAGGACTTGGACAGGAAGATATTTTAGTAATCGGTAGTGGTGTTACCGTTCATAACTTACGAGCACTGAAATGGAATCAAACTACGCCCGAACAATGGGCAATTGAATTTGATGATTGGATTATTAAACATATGCAGGCTGCTGATAAAGATGCATTATTTAATTGGGAGAAAAATGCCCCTCATGCACAATTAGCAGTACCAAGAGCAGAGCATTTTGTACCTTTATTTATCGCTATGGGAAGTGGTGAAAATAGCGGTGAAGTCATTCATCGCAGTTACGAGCTTGGTACATTAAGTTATCTTTGTCTCCAATTTTAAAGAAAAAAGGATGAAGCATTCATTGCTTCATCCTTTTTTCTTTCACTTAGTTAACTAACTTCCAAATGTCGTTTCTCTGATACCTCTTCGTTCTTATTATGAAAATAAACCCAAATGCACGCAATAAACAATAGTGATGATGTAGAGAAGAAAACATATTGGAAACCAGCATGCGCTGCAATTTGTCCACCAAGTATTGGTCCAATCATATTTCCTAAAAACTGAAACGATTGATTATACCCAAATATTCGCCCCGTTACATGGGTTGGTGTATGTTGTTTTAGTAGAGTTTGTACGGAAGGTAATAATCCTGCTTGTGCGATACCTAATAAAAATCGAAGAATTAATAGTTGCCAAGCTGAGGTTACAAATGCTTGTGGAATAAAAATAATTCCTGCAGCAAACAACGCTACAACTAACGTTTTTTGAGGACCGATATGATCTGATAATCGTCCGAGTCTTGGTGCTGCCAAAATAACAGCTAATCCTGTCGCTGACATAACAGCGCCCGCAATTGTTTCAATATGCGCAGTTTGAGGACCAACTAAATTTTTCACGTATAATGTAACAATTGGCTGAACAGACATATTAGCAAGTTGAATAATAAATGTTGTTACAAACAAACTAATAATTAAATGCTTAGCTGGAACCATCGTCCATACTTTTTTCGTTTGTACTTTTTTTGCTTGAGCAGAGTGATTTTCTTCATGTAAGAAGAAAAAAACGATGAGAAAGGAAAGGAATAAAAAAGCTCCTGTAACAAGAAAAACATGGCGCATTACAATTAACTCAGACAAATATCCTCCAAGTAATGGACCAAGTAAAGAACCGCTCACGCCACCAGTTGAAATTGTAGAAATTGCCCAACCTGAATGTTCTTTCGGAGTTTCTGCTGCAATAAATGTCATCGCGGTTGAAAGGAAACCAGATACTGCTCCCATTAAAAATCTTAGTGCGACTAATTGATATACATCCGTTACAAACCCCATAAGCGTCATAATAATCGCCATACCAAGGCTAGCACGAATTAGCATCAATTTCCGTCCATGTATATCACCAAGCTTTCCCCATATTGGTGATACGATCGCACCCATTAAAAATGTTACACCAAATGCAAGTCCCGACCACTGTGCAATACTAGAAGTGCCAGTCACACCTAATTCCTCAATATAAAAAGATAAAAAAGGAATTACTAAACTCATACCGGCTGCAGTGGTAAAACAACCTAGCCAACAAATCATTAAATTTCGTTTCCAGCTGGCCATTTTCACACCTTCTTTCTTTAGATACCCATTCTACACCCTTTCTTGTAAAAAGTTTAGTAATTTGCTTTATATGTAAAATTTACTACAAAACCCGCTATTTTCTAATAAGAATCACTACATCTCTACATTATTTTCATAATAAAACCAACTCCACCTAAATGAAGTTGGTTAATAATCCATGATTGGTATTAAACGCGCATTACAACATCTCTCATAAAACTCAACCGGACCTGCTTGTCCAATAATTGCATATTCATATCCATCTTGCTTCATACTATGCAGACTACAATGTAACAATTGCTTCCCTACACTTTTCACACGATTTTGTTTCGCCGTGCCCATTGGACCAAACAATCCTTTCTTTCCTCTCACTACGTCATAACAAGCGAAACCTACTATCACTTCTTTTTGTTCTGCTATATAAATAGGTACATTTTCTTTATATGTACGAAATCCGTACTCTATCGAATGTAACCAACGTTCACCAAATTCCTCACTAACAAAACTTACTAATTTCCCAAAATCAGAAGAGTTAGCCTTTCTAACATGACAAGTTAAATGAGTATAAGCAGGAACAAAACATTTTAAATCAACCGCTAAATCTCTTGGCTCTTCTACAATACGTAATATCTCTTTTTGTATTTGTGGATTTTCAATAAACGTATCCGCGCGAAAGAGTGCATATATAACATGTCCTTCGTTCATTAATACTTGCTGAAAACGTTCCATACGTTTCTTCGCTATTTGTAAAATTTCTAGCACCTTATAAGATACCTTATATTGCCCTATTTTTTCATACTCTTGATCCGTTAAATCGTCTTGTTTTCGTAATGAAAGTTTTTCTAAAAAATCCGTCCCCACGTTACGAAACAAATACATATACAACTCGCTGCATACGCCAGTACCTTCTTTACACATGCCAATAAATAAATGAACTGGTTGAATGATATTACTTTCTCCCTCTTCTGCTGCAATCTTCAATATGTTATGAACACGTTTTGTAAATTGAAATTCCTCCATATGTACCTTCATCCCCTACTACTTTACTATTAAACCGTAACCATAAATAAGTGAAACAATGATTCCAACTATCAATATACCTGGCAGTAAATTTGCCACTTTAATTTTAATAATACTAAGTAAGTTCAATCCGATAGCGGCTATCATAATACCACCTGTAGCTGTCATTTCTACTATAAATTGATTCATTAATTCTTTCGGGACCAAACTATTAATTTGTGTTGCAAAAACTGCGATGCCACCTTCATATAAAATTACTGGAATCGCTGAAAATACTACGCCAATCCCTAGAGTTGTCGTTAATATAATAGAAATAAATCCATCGATAATTGCCTTTGTAAATAAAATATCGTGATTTCCGCGAATCCCACTGTCGAGTGCACCAAGTATACCCATCGCACCAATTGCAAATATTAAAGTAGCTGTTACAAAACCTTCTGATATACTCCCTTTCCCTTTCGATCCAACTTTATTTTCTAGCCAATCTCCTAACTGTTTTAACTTTCCCTCTAATTGTAACCATTCCCCGATAACGGTACCAATTACTAAACTTAGTATGACAACAAGAAAATTTTCACTTTTCAATGCCATTTGAAGTCCAAGTACAGTAACCGCTAAACCGATTGCATGCATAATTGTTCCCTTCATACTTTCTGGAATTCTACTAAATAATTTACCTAGTAAAGTACCACATATAATGCAAATTCCATTTACAACTGCTCCTAATATAACCATTTCTCATTCTTCACCCTTCAAATTCTTTATTTCTATATTTTGGTTTATTCATTGATTTACAGGTTATCTATATGTTAACTTAATATTGAGAATATTAACAAATGTTTTCCACTGCATAAACCGCATTTTTTATATCTGTACATAAACCAATTACTTTTTTGTAGACTCATTGCTAATTGAATTGCGGGATAAACTCAAAAGGGAAGGTATTTATGAAAACTTTACTAAAACGATTTTTGTTAATAGCCTTTTGCATTACGCCAATTGTTGTATTAATTAACCACTCTTTTACTTCAAAAGCGAAAGACAAACCCGATTTCCAAAACAAATCTAGCAAAACTGCTTCAACGAGCGAGAAGAAAATAGAAAACCCGGAAATTACCCTCACCTTTTCTGGTGATACAATGTTCGATTGGCAATTACGTCCGGTAATCGAAAAAAACGGGGCTGATTATCCATTCCAACATGTAAAAGAAGAAATAACAAAAGCTGATATTTCTTTCGTTAATTTAGAGTCAGCATTTACAACGAGAGAAAAGAAAGCTCCAGGACAACTGTTTTGGATTAAAAGTGATCCATCCACGCTTCAAGCTATAAAAAACACCGGTTATGACATCGTAAATATCGGGAATAACCATACACTTGATTATGGGCAAGATGGATTATTAGATACAATCTCTCATGTAGAAAAATTAAAGTTCCCTTATATCGGAGCCGGAAAAAATGCAAAAGATGCATATACAGCACGAGAAATGACTGTAAAAGGAAAAAAATTCAAATTTCTTTCCTTCGTTCGATTTATGCCTGATACGAATTGGGTAGCTGGTGACAATAAACCTGGTGTTGCGAATGGGTATGATTTAAATCTCGTAACAAAAACAATTAAAGAACAAAAGAAAGACGCAGACTATTTAATCGTCTATATGCATTGGGGCGTTGAGAAATCAAATCGTCCTGTAGAATACCAAAAACAATATGTACCTAAAATGGTTGAAGCAGGGGCTGACGCGATTGTCGGGAGTCACCCGCATTGGTTACAAGGATTTGAGTATTATAATAAAGTTCCTATCGCTTATTCATTAGGTAACTTTTTATTCCCAAGTTATGTGAACGGAAAAAGTGCCGAAACTGGCGTATTAACTTTAACTTTTAAAGGAAAGGATGTCCAAATGTCATTCAATCCTTATATCATCCGTAACAATCAAGTTTCCCCTGTAAATGAGGAAGAAAAGAGAAAAGCTCTACAATACTTACAAACAATTTCAACTGATGTAGACATTGATGATACAGGGAACATAAAAAACAAACGAAACTAGACAACGCAAGATCTATTTCTCTGTAACATACTTTGCAGAATAGGTGATGAACATGCTGAAAGATTTATTAGAAAATGTAAGTTTGTTAGAAAACATTTATAAAATATCTATAGCCGTTCTACTTTTATGTTCATTTTTCTCTGTTAGACTTCTAAAAAAATAAAACGCGAGCGAAAACTTACTACCTTTGAATTTACTATGTATGTAATTATTCGCATTGCGATACTCTTTTGGTTAACTAGCTTTATCCTTCTTGAATATGGAAAGTATATAGTTTAACTATAAAAAAGATAGAACAAGCAGCATTTCCATTGCTTGTATCTATCTTTTTTATTTGGATGCTAACTCTTTCCTTCTATTAAATAAGTAAATCAAACAAAACAGGATTTTTATTAAGCTCCATAAATTGAATGTTATTTTCTTTAAAACGGGTAATTAACTGCGCGTAATCTTCTTTATGTTTTAACTCTACTCCGACTAACGCTGGACCATTTTCCTTATTATGTTTCTTAATATACTCAAAGCGCGTAATATCATCTTCTGGTCCTAATCCTTTATCAAGAAATTCTCTTAGCGCACCTGAACGCTGCGGGAATTCAATGATGAAATAATGTTTTAATCCTTCGTAAATGAGAGAACGTTCTTTCATCTCCTGCATTCTATCAATATCGTTATTTCCACCACTTAATGTGCATACAACTGTTTTACCTTTAATTTCATCCTTGTATAGATCAAGTGCTGCAATAGAAAGTGCACCAGCAGGCTCTGCTACAATCGCATTTTTCTTATACAGTTCTAAAATCGTCGTACAAACCTTTCCTTCTGGTACTAAAACGATGTCATCAATTACATCTTTACACGTTTCAAATGTTAACTTTCCTACCTTTTTAACTGCTGCTCCATCAACAAAACTATCTATTTTCTCCAATGCGACATTATCGTTTTGAAGAAAAGCCTCTTTCATAGATGCTGCTCCCATTGGCTCTACCCCAATAACCTTTGTAGCAGGACTAACACCTTTCACATATGTACCAACACCTGATGCTAATCCACCGCCGCCAATTGCTGTAAAGATATAATCCACTGGTTTCTCCATATCATGCATAATTTCAACTGCCACTGTTCCTTGACCAGCAACCACATACGGATCATCAAATGGATGAACAAACGTCATTCTATTTTCTTCACAATAACGCTGTGCTTCTTGAAAAGAGCTATCGAATGTATCACCAACTAATACAATCTCTGCGAAATCACCACCGAAAAATTGTACTTGCGATACTTTTTGTTTCGGCGTCGTTGTTGGCATAAAGATTTTTGACGGAATCTTCAATAAATTACACGTATAAGCTACCCCTTGTGCGTGATTACCAGCGCTTGCGCAAACAACACCGTTTTGTAATTGTTCTTTCGGTAAGCTTTGAATTAAATTGTACGCACCACGAATTTTGAAAGAGCGAATCAATTGTAAATCTTCTCGTTTTACATAAACGTCACAATCATATTTCTCAGATAAAACTGTATCACGTTGTAACGGTGTTTTAATAACGATATCTTTCATGCAATTATGAGCCATTAAGATATCTTCAATTTTCACTCTCTCCTTTACCTTTTGCACCATTTCATATCATCCTTATCTCTTTTTAATTAGCTCAATCAAAATTCGGGACTTTTAAGACTGCACCTGTATTCGCCGATGTTACCATTTGTGCATAACGCCCAAGCCAGCCCGTTTTCACTTTCGGTTCTGGTCGTTTCCATTCTTTTTTACGCTTATCTAATTCTTCGTCACTCACTCTTACTTCTAACAACCTTTCCTCAACATCAATACAAACGATATCCCCTTGTTCAAGAAGTGCAATCGTCCCGCCCGCAGCTGCTTCTGGTGAAATATGCCCTACCGAAATACCACGTGAAGCACCAGAGAAACGACCATCCGTTAATAGCGCAACATCTGCACCTAATCCCATGCCAGCAATTGCTGACGTTGGTGCTAACATTTCCGGCATACCAGGGCCGCCTCTTGGTCCTTCATAACGAATAACAACTACATCTCCTTTCTTCACTTTCCCAAGCATAATACCCGCAAGAGCCTCATCTTGTGAATTAAAAATAACGCATGGTCCTTCAAATCGTTTTACTTCAGTTGCTCCGCTTTTAATAACTGCTCCATCTTTCGCGAGGTTTCCTTTTAATATACGTAATCCCCCTTCTTCACTATGAGGGTTTTCAAGAGAATGAATAACTTCCTTATCTTTAATCTCTGCATGAGCAATATTTTCTCTTAATGTTTGCCCCGTAGCAGTAATACGATCTAAATGAAGTACTCCTTCTTTTCGGCTCATCTCTTTCAAAATTGCACTAATCCCGCCTGCACGATCAATATCTTCCATATGCCAATTGGAAGCAGGGCTTACTTTACATAAATGTGGTACACGCCTTGAAACGGCATCAATACGGCTCATATCATAATCTAGTCCTGCCTCATGTGCGAGTGCTAATGTATGTAACACTGTATTTGTTGAACCGCCCATCGCCATATCAAGCGCGAACGCATCATCAATTGCTTCTTCTGTTACGATGTCTCTCGGTTTAATATCTCTTTCAATTAAAATCTTTAATTTCTCTGCTGCTTGTTTAATTAATTCTTCGCGTCTTGGATCAATAGCTAAAATACTACCGTTACCAGGAAGAGCTAAACCTAATACTTCACATAAACAATTCATAGAATTCGCTGTAAACATACCAGAACAAGAACCACAAGATGGACAGCCATGATCTTCAATATCCTTTAATTCTTCTTCTGAAATTTTCCCAGATTGATATGCTCCTACTCCTTCGAACACAGAACTTAAATCGACAACTTCTCCTTTAGATGTTTTTCCGGCCGCCATCGGACCACCTGAGACAAAAACAGTTGGAATGTTAATACGAAGTGCCGCCATCATCATACCAGGTGTGATTTTGTCACAGTTTGGAATACAAATCATACCATCAAACCAATGGGCATTTACAACCGTTTCTACTGAATCTGCAATAATTTCACGACTCGGAAGCGAATAACGCATACCGATATGCCCCATCGCAATACCGTCATCTACTCCAATTGTATTAAATTCAAATGGAACCATACCTGCTGCACGCACTGCTTCTTTAACAAGTTTCCCAAACTCATTTAAGTGCTTATGACCTGGAATAATTTCAATAAAAGAATTACAGATTGCTATAAACGGTTTATCAAAATCTTCATCTTTCAAACCAGTTGCTTTTAATAAACTACGATGCGGCGCTTTATCAAAACCTTTTTTAATCATGTCACTTCTCATCTTGTCAAATCCCCTCTTACGTATTTTTCACTTGCAATCTATTACTCTATTTCTTTACTAATTCTTTCGGTGCATCAATCCAGCTCATCATTTCACGAAGCTCAGCCCCTACTTTTTCTAACTGATGATTTTGCTCTGCTTTTTTCATCGCATTATACGTTGGACGCCCAGCTTGGTTTTCTAAAATCCATTTCTTCGCGAATTCACCTTGCTGAATTTCTGTAAGTACTCGTTTCATTTCTTTCTTCGTTTCATCTGTAACAATTCTCGATCCTGTTACATAATCTCCGAACTCTGCCGTATCGGAAATAGAATGGCGCATGTTCGTTAAACCACCTTCGTACATTAAATCAACAATTAACTTTAATTCATGTAAACATTCGAAGTATGCAATTTCAGGGCGATATCCGCCTTCTGTTAACGTTTCAAAACCAGCTTTCACAAGTGCAGTTACACCTCCGCAAAGTACCGCTTGCTCACCAAACAAATCCGTCTCTGTTTCTTCTTGGAATGTCGTTTCAATTACACCTGCACGTGTACACCCTACACCTTTTGCATACGCAAGTGCTACATGTAATGCGGTGCCCGTTGCATCTTGATGTACTGCGACTAACGCCGGAACACCATTTCCTTCTTGAAATACACGGCGAACGAGATGTCCTGGACTTTTTGGCGCGACCATCGCTACATCTACGTAACTTGGCGGATTAATTTGTCCGAAGTGAATATTAAATCCATGTGAGAAAAGTAACATTTGCCCTTCACGGAGATTCTCTTCTACCCCTGCTTTATACACATGTGCTTGCTGTTCATCTGGCAGTAACATTTGTACAACTTGCGCGGTTCGAACTGCTTCTGAAACAGACATTACTTCAAATCCATCTGCTTTTGCTACTTCAAAAGACTTACCTGGTCGAACACCAACTACAACTTCCACACCAGAATCACGTAAATTTTGTGCCTGCGCATGACCTTGAGATCCATAACCAATTACCGCAACTGTTTTCCCTTGTAATAACTCTACATTTGCATCTTTCTCATAATACGTTTTCATATTCGATACACTCCTTATAATTTATTTACTTGCAGTACATCAATTAATTTTTTCAACTGACTAACGAGTAATGTCGCTTCATTTTCAGTACAAACTGCTGTGAGTTTCATTTCAGAAACGCCACTAGTATCTCTTTCGTTTAAATGTAAAGAAGAAATATAATAGCCACGCCGAGCAAAAATCCCACTTATACGTAATAAGACGCTTGGCTCGTTATGAATAACGAGTGAAAAAGTATGACTCATTCTTCCCACCTCTTCATAATCATTTCGTTATTCCCTTTATTTGGCGGAACCATCGGAAATACGTTTTCACCTTCTTCTACACAAAAATCAACTACGACAGGACCTTCATGAGCAATTGCTTCTAACATCACTTGTTTCGCCTCTATTGAATTTGTAGCCCTTAACCCCTTCACTCCATAAGCTTCTGCCACTTTCACAAAATCTGGCGATCCAATTTTTGATTCTGATAAACGATTTTCATAAAACATTTCTTGCCATTGCCTTACCATCCCTAAAAATTTATTGTTTATAATAAATACTTTTACAGGGATGTTATTTTCAGCAATTGTTTGTAGTTCTTGAATATTCATTTGAAAAGAAGCATCACCCGCAATACAAATGACGAGTTCTTCTTCTTTCGCAAGCTGAGCACCAATTGCCGCCGGGAAACCAAACCCCATCGTTCCTAGTCCGCCAGATGTGAGAAAAGTTCGTGGATTTTTCGCTTTATAAAAATGCGCAGCCCACATTTGATGCTGTCCTACTTCTGTCGTAACAATCGCTTCACCATTCGTTAATTCACTTACTAAGCTAATAACATGCTGCGGTTTTAAATCACTTTCTTTTTGATTATAGGAAAGAGGGTATTCTGCTTTCCATTCCTCGGTTTTCGTAAGCCATTCATCCGTCTGTGTACAAATCGGCATATGTAACAACATGTGTAACGCTTTTTTCACATCCCCAACAACTGGATATTCCACAGTTACATTTTTATGAAACTCCGAAGGATCTATATCAATATGTACCTTTTTTGAATAGGGAGAAAAGAGTTCTAATTTTCCTGTTACACGATCATCAAAGCGAACACCTAAAGCAAGTAATAAGTCACATTCTGTTACTGCCATATTTGCAGCGTACGTTCCATGCATACCGAGCATTCCTAAAAATAATGAATCTCCCGGCGGATATGCACCTAGTCCCATTAAAGTTGACACGACTGGAATACGATTTTCTCTCGCAAATTTGATAAGTTCATCAGATCCACCTGAATGAATGACACCTCCTCCAATATAAAGAAGTGGGCGTTTCGCTTTTGAAATTTCTTTAGCTACCTCTTTCAGTTTCATACTGTCTGGCATAGGCTCTAGTTTGTACCCTGGAATCTCAATCACTTCATTGTAAAAACTTGTTACATTTTCATTTTGAATATCTTTTGGAATATCAATTAATACCGGCCCCGGCCGCCCGCTTTCGGCGATGTAAAAAGCTTCTTGTACGATGCGTGATAAATGATTCACATCACGAATTTGGTAATTATGCTTCGTAACAGGTACTGTGATTCCAACAACATCCGCTTCTTGAAATCCATCTTTACCAATTAAAGACTTTGCAACTTGCCCTGTAATGACAACTAAAGGAATCGAATCCATATAAGCATCCGCTAAACCCGTAACTAAATTCGTCGCCCCTGGGCCAGAGGTAGCAAAGACTACCCCGACCTTTCCAGAAGCTCTCGCATATCCTTCTGCCGCATGAATGGCAGCTTGTTCATGACGAGTTAAAACGTGCTTCAAACCACTTCCGTATAACGCATCGTATACTGGCAAAATCGCTCCACCCGGATAACCGAAAACAGTCGTTACACCCAATTTCTTCAAACATTGAATCACGTGCCCAGCGCCTGTCATTTCTTCATACTGTAACTTCTCATACGCTGTATACTGCTGCTTCATTTCAATTAACTCCTCTCTTTATTTATGCTAAGCTTTCCGTCAGCCCGGGGACACGTACTCCTCTTTCTCTCGTTAATTTTTTAAATTCTTCGGTCAATTGTTTCGTTACACTTCCTGGTTTCCCATCTCCAATTTCTCTTGAATCAACTTTTACAACTGGAATTAACTCCGCTGCCGTTCCTGTTAAAAACACTTCATCTGCTACATATACGTCATGGCGAGTGAATGGTCTTTCCTCACACGGAATATTCAGTCGTTCACATAGCTCGATAACACTATTTCTTGTAATACCTTCTAATGCTCCTAAATAGGATGGCGGGGTTAATACTTTTCCATCTTTCACAACGAAAACATTATCTCCAGATCCTTCACAAACATATCCTTGTTGATTTAACATAAGAGCCTCTAGCACTCCTGCTTGTGCCGCTTCAATTTTTACAAGTACGTTATTTAAGTAGTTCATCGACTTAATGCGTGGGTCTAATGCATCTGGTGTATTACGTCTTGATGCAACAGATACAACGCTTAATCCATTATCGTAAAATTCCTGTGGGAATAACTTTAATTGTTCTGCAATGATAATAACGCTCGGTTTCACACAACTTCTCGGATCGAGCCCTAAGTCCCCTTTTCCTCTTGAAACAATTAACCGAATATAAGCATCTGCATACTCATTTTTTTGAAGTGTCTGTAAAACCGCTTCTTCCATTTCGTCAACCGTCAGCGGGATTGTAAGTAAAATAGATTTTGCCGATTCATATAATCGTTTTACATGTTCTTTTAAACAAAATACATTTCCACCGTAACTACGAATCCCTTCAAATACACCGTCTCCGTATAAAAAACCGTGATCATATACTGAAACAACTGCCTTTTCTTTTTCTACAAATTCCCCATTCATATAAATGTACTGATTTCCCATCTCACATCGCTCCTCTTTTTTTCTCTCTATTTTTGCAATCTATTTCTATATCGATTGCTGAGATGAGTGTTTTTTAACAGAATATTCAGTATATAAACCTTAAAAATATACTCGTCTCAACAATCGATTACATACATACTTGTAGCGATCCATTGCTGAGACGAGGGAATCGTGGTACCACTCAGCTTCCTTACACTTCTCACGAAATATAAGCTCTGCAAGTCCAATTAGACTTTTGTTTTTCTATCGGAAACAACTCCGCTACTTTTTACTAGTTTTCAAAAGTAGTGCTCCGAGGTGATCTTCAATGATGAAATTGTTGCCACCCTCACAGCATCTGGGTAGCTCTCTGAAACAATTTTTATCATTTACTCTCCTCTTCTACGCATTCTCTTATTTTTAAAAATAAAAACTCTCGCCTCAGCAATCAACTACTACAATTTAGTAGCTTTGATTGCTGAGGCGAGAGTTTCGCGTTACCACTCAGCTTCCTTATACTTCTCGCGAAATATAAGCTCTGTAGGTCCAATTAGACCCCCGTCCTTTTACCGGAGACGATGCCGTCGCTCTCTACTCAGTTTCCCTTTCGCAAGCGATGCTCCGAGGTGATCTTCAATGATTCGATTGTTACCACTCTCACAGCCTAGGAGCAGCTCTCTGAAACGATCATAACCATCTACTTTCCTCTTCTTTGCATATACAACATATAAAGTTAGAAAATTCTTAATTAACTTTTATTTGTTACACGTATTATAGGACGTTGTTCTTTTCATTGTCAACATGTTTTTTCAAAAAAATCAAAATTGGAATACATTACTTACATACACTCATATATTACTTAAGTATGTTTGCATTACTACATAAAGAAAAACTTATAAAGTTTACGAGGAGATGAGGAGACTATGTTAAAAGGGAAAGTAGCGTTAGTTACAGGAGCAAGCCGAGGAATTGGACGAGCGATCGCTAAACGTTTAGCAAATGACGGTGCATTGGTTGCTGTTCATTACGGTAATCGAAAAGATGACGCTGAAGAAACTGTTCATGAAATTCGATCAGAGGGTGGTCAAGCTTTTTCTATCGGCGCAAATTTAGAATCCTTACACGGTGTAGAAAACCTTTATAACGCTTTAGATACTGAATTACAAAAGCACACTGGTGAAACACAATTTGATATTTTAATAAACAATGCTGGCATTGGTCCTGGTGCTTTTATTGAAGAAACGACTGAACAATTTTTTGATAGAATGGTTTCAGTAAATGCAAAAGCACCATTCTTTATCATTCAACAAGCACTTCCACGTTTACGTGACAATAGCCGAATTATTAATATTTCATCCGCTGCGACCCGCATTTCTTGCTTCTCCAGACAGCCGCTGGGTTACTGGACAATTAATTGATGTGAGCGGAGGATCTTGTTTATAAAAAACATATATTTTCAAATCTTTTTTATTGCGCAATAAAACAAATTGTATAATACTATATAAAACATATATATTTAGGAGGATTACAGCAATGTCCGAAAAAACATACGAACTCGCAACCTTTGCAGGCGGTTGCTTTTGGTGCATGGTAAAGCCATTTGATGAACTTCCTGGCATTCATAAAGTACTTTCCGGCTATGCAGGTGGTCATGTAGAAAACCCAACATATGAACAAGTAAAAGCGGGTACATCTGGTCATTTAGAAGTTGTACAAATTACATTTGATCCTTCTATTTTCCCATATGAAAAATTACTGGATTTATATTGGCCACAAATCGATCCAACTGATGATGGCGGACAATTTTTTGACCGTGGTCCATCTTATCGCACCGCTATTTTTTATCATACCGAAACGCAAAAAGAGCTTGCTGAAAAATCAAAACAAGCTCTTGCAGAAAGCGGTATGTTTAAAGAGCCAATCGTAACTGAAATTCGCCCGGCTGCACCTTTTTATGAAGCCGAGGAATACCACCAACATTTCTATAAAAAGAACCCAGAAAAATATGCTACTGAGCAAAAAGAATCTGGCCGTGAAGACTTTATAAAAGAAAATTGGCAAAAGAAATAATAAAAACGCATCGTGCTTTTTAGTACGATGCGTTTTTATTTTTGATAAAAGTACCATACAATGATAAAAACAACAGCTGTTAATGCCCAAAGTACTATCTCGTTTTTCACCCTACTCTTTTTCTGATTCATTCCATCCCCTCCTAGTAACAATTAAGCATAGTCAAGACTTCTTTTGTTCAATTGTCCACTGGATAAAAGTAAATAAATCCTTACATATTCTTATAATAAAACCACCAATAATTCCAATTGCAATTGAAATTACTAACATCTTTCCAAAACTAAAAGAATTTGTATATGTTATGTAGAGAACGATACATATAAGTAAAACATCCAGTAAAGAAAGTAAAAACCTTTTAAACATTCCTTTTTCTCCCCTTTACTTTATTTATCTCTTCTACTGTCAACTTTGCAATAAAGTTTGTTCAAAAATTCCATTTAGACAATCATTTTACGAAAAACAATAAGAATCCCTTTTCAAAAGGGATTCTTATTCAGCAGATTTAAGTTTAATTATTTTCTACATATCCTATTCCATAATTACTCCTAAATAGAATAATATTACTAATGATTTATTGTAAATTGACTATTTTCCAGGCAACCGGATGTTACGCCAGCTACTTACGTCACATTGACCGTATGTATTTTCACCTACTGCTACCACCGTGCCGTCTGATTTCAGGCCGACTGTATGTGCACAACCAGCCGCTATCGCTACAATATCGCGCCAATCACTTATATTACATTGACCATACTCATTCCACCCCACCGCCACAACGGTACCGTCTGATTTCAGGCCGATTGTATGATTCGTACCAGCTGCTATCGCTACAATACCTCGCCAGCCACTTACGTCGCATTGGTTATGTTTATCATTCCCCACTGCAATCACTGTGCCGTCCACTTTAAGGCCAACAGTATGAAGATACCCAGCCGCTACCGCTACAATATCTCGCCAGCTGCTCACATCGCATTGTCCATATCGATTATTCCCCACCCCCATCACTGTGCCGCCCACTTTAAGACCGACTGTATGCCAGTCACCCGCCGCCGTAGCCACAATATTTCGCCAGCTGCTTACATTACATTCTCCTTCTTTATTTCGCCCTACTGCCATTACCGTTCCATCCAGTTTAAGGCCAATGGTACGACGCCACCCAGCCGCTACCGCTACAATATTATGCCAGTCGTTCACATCACATTGACCATGCTTATTCCATCCCACCGCTTCCACAGTATTATTACTTTTAAGAGCGATTGTATGAGCATTACCTGTGTTCGTCGCCATATGAACATTGCCCGCTGCGACGGCTTCAATATTACACCAACTGCTTACATTGCATTCTCCTTCTTTATTTCGCCCCACTGCCACAACTGTGCCATCCGATTTAAGAGCAACGGTATGACCACGACCTGCTGCTATCGTATTTTTAGGCCACCGTTTCACTTTTAATACCTCTTCTTTCGGTGAAATATAATTCATGTTTACCTCCTTGCATATAAACAACCGTGTCCAATTAGATATTTTCATCAAATTTCATTATAAATGACCTGACTTTTTTTATAAATCTACAGCTACAAAAGAAACCTGTTATTACTTCTTCCAAAATAAAAGACCTCCAGTTTAAGCACTAGAGGTCTTCCATTTTATTTCTTTAATCGCTCAATAAAATCATGTAATTTATCAAGTGACTTCATATTCTGATTACAAGCTACACCATCTTTGCAAATATAGTTTCCCTTTTTAACGAAAGTTCCTGGTATATCACCTTTAATTTCAACTAAAAACATCCCAACTTCTTCATGTCCATGACATAATGAACAAATGCTTTTTTTATTTAAACTTTGGAACGTTCCTTGCAGACCAACAAACTTATTTTTATCATTTTTCGCTATAATAAATTTCCTGCTTGACCCCTTATCAACCCAACTTAAATAAGATATTTCTTTCATATCTATTTCTTCCATATCGGGAAGTTTTAATTTTTTCGCTTTAGGAAATAATTTTTTTAATGTTTGTGCTGTCACTTCCTGAAAAGGAATGACATACGGATTTATTTTCATTAAGAATGCTTCTGCATCTTCTCTATTTTGAACTGTTAATACCGTATCGATTAACTCTTTCTGTTCATCTGTTAAATTCTCAAATACATGTATTATCTTTTCAATCGCAAGTGATTTTAACGCTTGAATAACACCTCTATCATTTGCAGTTGCATGCCCGTTTGCTAAATTATAAGCTTGTGATTTTATAAAATTGTATTGATCACTTCTAATAAATGCTTCCATCTTTATCACTCCATACAAATTGTTGATCTAGTTTTATTGTATACAATGATTACGTTTTTTGATATGTAAAAGATAACTTGGAAACAAACATTACATACATAGCTTGTACTCTACCGCTGCATTTCCTGACAAAAGAAGCCATCATCTGTTTTCCATTCCGCATATAATACGTCTTCAAACTTAGTAATCCCCTTTTGTTTTATTTGCTTATACAGCCATCCTTCATCAAAACCAGCTTCTCTCAAATTATCTTTCACTACTTTTCCGTCACTAATTAATGAAATTGGTAAGTATACAGGCTTATGTTTTAAACTTAAATCATTTATAGTAGGAGATTCATATTCGCTCTTTTTCAGAACACTTATGTTTCCGTTAGGTTCCAATATCATATATTCAACTTCTCGAATCGAAAAAATATCTTTTTGTTGTCTAAGCATTTGTTGTAATTGATTAATATCCAAATGATTTGAATTTAATTGTTCTCGGTCAATCTTTCCGTTACGAATAATAATGGAAGGATACCCTTCAAAAAACCTTCTTGTTCCTCTTATTTTTTGCGTTATCACTTCTATTGAATAAATTAAAATTACCCATACAAATACTGAGTATAAAATAGACCACACTTTAATTTTAGGGTCATATATTGAATTTCCAACAAGCTCACCAAGGACGATAGCAGAAATAAAATCAAAGGGGGTTAGCTGTGATATTTGTGTTTTCCCTAATATTTTCGTAGCAATTAACAGCACAAAAAAGCCAACTAAAAGCTCTATCGTTATTTGTCCAATATGATTCATAGAAGCTCACCTTTCTACTTTTCAAGTGCTCGGTATAACTTTTAATAAAAAAACGGCACATTTTTTCTATTAGTATGCCCTGTCACAGTCCATATATCCAATACATATAAAACAAAAAGAGTCTGATGCAAAATAACATTTGCATCAGACTCTTTTTCTCTTATTTAGAATACACAATTTTTTTAATCGTTTCTCCGGAAAGAAAATACTCTTCTGCAAGTTGATGAATAGCAATTCCGCTTTTAAACGCTTCTTTAATCGCTTTATTTCTTTCATCTAATTGTTTTCTTCCTCCAGATCGTGTGCCCCATTTATAATGTTTCGTTTCTTGTTTTGGAATGTAAATTGTTTCACCTTGTATATACTTTTGAATTTCAGTAATTAAACTTTCTGGTAAAACCGTCGCTGCTTTAACGTATTTCATTTCTGCTCGCCCCTTATTTTTTATGGTTCATTTCAATAAGGTGCAAAGCCAAATATAAAAAATGATACGAGCTCATTTAGGCGATTGTATATTACTTGTCTACCTCACGCAAAGTATCGCCATTTCCATACTTGGCTTTGCATGAGACGCTGCAGTGTCCGGCAATTGAATTGTAATCGCCATGTAAACACCTCCTAATATACCTTTTTCATTACATTATATGATAAATTCCTTCCTCTTGCATCCACATCCTTTTTAAAGCATGAAACTACTTAGTTTGATATAATACTTTTTAGTCCAATCGAAAAGTATAGTGAGGTTGCTTTATGAAAAAGAAAATAATCATTACAATCGTTACATTATTCAGTATTACTGTAGCATTATTTGGAACATACAAATTGATGAATGCAAGAAGCTTTCAATTGTTTGGAGATTTAACAAATCGAGTAGAAACAAATGAAAAAGTGATTGCTTTAACTTTTGATGATGGCCCTACTAACAATGTAAAACAAATATTACCGCTACTAGATACATACAATGCAAAAGCTACTTTCTTTTTAATCGGAAATGAATTAGAGAAAAACCTATCGTTAGGAGAAGCTATCGTACAATCTGGACACCAAATTGGAAACCATACATATTCTCATAACAGAATGGTTTTTAAAACACCTTCTTTTATTAAAGAAGAAATCGAAAAAACAAATTCATTAATCCGCCAAACAGGATTTACAGGCGCAATTGATTTTAGACCACCTAACGGGAAAAAACTAATTGGCCTGCCCTATTATTTAAAGAAAAACAATATCGAAACAATCACCTGGGACCTTGAACCTGATACTTTTTATAAATCTGCAACTGATAAAATTGAATATATTAATAAAAATGTAAAACCAGGTTCTATCATTTTACTGCACTCTATGTATGATGAGTCTAATGAAAATTTACAGACCATAGAAGGTATTTTAGACTCTTTAACTAAAAAGGGCTATCAGTTCGTAACAGTAAATGAATTGCAAAAAAGAGCAAAATAAAAAGGTAGCGTATCCAGAGCGATACGCTACCTTTTTTAAATAATGCCAAGTACATTTAAGAATACGATAATAATCGCAATTGGTGCGATGAAGCGAAGTAAGAATAACCATAATACAAACAATTTATAGCCTTTATTTTTACTTACACCAAGCTCTCTCATTAATACATCTTTCTTCATTTTTAAAGGAACAAAGATAGAAACTAATAAAACACCCAGTGGCATGAGTACGTTACTAACTGCATAATCCGCTAAATCAAAGACTGTCTTTCCGAAAATCTTCAGATCGCTTAATATACCAAATGACAATGCTGACGGTACTCCTACAACGAAGATTAATAAACCTACGATTAAAGCCATTTTTTCACGTTTCCCTTTACCTTTTGCAGTTAAAGATGCCACGCTAATTTCTAACATCGAAATCGCTGATGTAATAGTAGCAAAGAAGAATAGTAATAAGAAAACAATGAAGAATAATTTTCCAAATGCCATTTTACTGAAAATAGCTGGCAGTACGATAAATAATAACCCTGGTCCTTGAGATGGTTCCATTCCAAATGCGAACACTACTGGGAAAATTGCAAGTCCTGCAAGTAATGTAATCACAAGCGTTAAAGCTACGATAGAAAATGCTGAACGCGGTAAGCTTTCTTCTTTCGGCAAGTATGAGCTATACGTTACCATTACTGCTACTCCGACTGATAGTGAGAAGAACGATTGCCCCATTGCATATAAAATGACTTCTGATGTTACGTTTGCGAAATCAGGTTGTAAGAAGAAACGAACTCCTTCTCCCGCACCATCTAACGTAAGTGCACGAACGATTAATACAAAGAATAAAACGAATAGTGCTGGCATGAAATATTTATTTACTTTTTCAACACCATTTTGTACACCTTTACTTACGATGAAAATAGTAATAAGGATGAATAATAGCTGTGAGCCAACTGCTAAATACGGATTGGAAATGATTTCACCAAACGTAGCTTCGTATGCCCCATTTCCTTCCCATAGTCTACCTGTAATTGCATTCCATAAGTATAATAAAATCCAGCCTCCTACAACACTGTAGAAAGAAAGTAATATGAAACATGTTACAATCCCTAATTTCCCTAACCATGGCCATAGTGTTTTTGGTGCGATTTCTCTATACGCATCAACGGCCTCTTTTTGTGTACTTCTTCCGATAACAAATTCAGCTAATAATAGCGGTAAACCAATTAATAATGTGAAACCGATGAAAATAAGGAAGAACGCGCCGCCCCCTCCAATTCCGGCCATATACGGGAACTTCCAAATTGCCCCTAGACCAATTGCTGAACCTGCTGCAGCTAATACGAAACCTAATTTCGATGTCCATTGCTGTGAATTCATTTGTTAATCTCCTCTCTTTATCTTTTTCTGTTTTACAATTCGGTATTTATATTGTTCTATCCACACTCTTTTCTAATACGTTCACTTCCTCTCTACTAATAAAAAACGCCCCTACGTAAATACGTAGGGACGACAAAAATATCGCGGTACCACCCTAGTTATGAAGATACAACAAAGTTAGGACCTAAATAAAAAACGCCCCTACGCAAATACGTAGGGACGATAAAATATCGCGGTACCACCCTAGTTATGAAGCCACAACAAAGTAAGACCTAAATAAAAAACGTCCCTACGTAAATACGTAGGGACGATAAATATCGCGGTACCACCCTAGTTGTGAAACAATCTTCACCACTTTATTTGATAACGGTATAAACTACCGTCTTTCATTTCCTCGTAATGTGAGATTTATGAAAGATGCTCCAGGACGAACTTCATGAATAATCTATATACTGATTCACACCAACCATCAGCTCTCTGAAATAGGGAGATATTCACTACTATACCCTTTCATTGCCCAAATATTATTTTCCGAATTGATTACTATCATTTTTATCATACATTAAAAATAGTGTCAACTTATATTTTGAATTTTTATGTATTACATTCTATTTAAAAATTCAAAATATGACTTTTAAATGAATAGTATTAGAACATTTATGGTTTATACTGTATTAACTTCCCTAGCAGGTTTATAGTAGTATACGATGAATGCAAGACAGCAAGAGTAGGAGGAAAGAATTTTGTCTACGTCAAAAGTTTTAAAAGGAACTGCTTTATTAAGCGGGGCCACAATGATTTCACGTATATTAGGTTTTATATACTTCTTCCCTTTTCAATTACTAGTTGGAACGCAAGGGGTTGCTTTATATGGATATGCATACTCTTGGTACGGTATTTTATTAAGCTTTTCAACAGCGGGTATTCCTATTGCCGTTTCCAAATTCGTTGCAAAGCATAATGCGCTTGGTGATTATAGTACAAGCAAAAAATTATACAACTCTAGTGTAAAATTAATGTTGTTTATGGGCTTTTTAGGATTTTTAATTTTATTTATTGGAGCACCGTACATATCACAATTTATTATTCGCTCGAAAACGCCAGATCCACAATTTATCGCTGACGTAACACTTACGATGCGAGCATTAAGTTTTGCACTTATTATCGTACCAGCTATGAGTGTTACACGTGGTTATTTCCAAGGATTTCAACATATGAAACCAAGTGCTGTTTCTCAAGTCGTGGAACAAATTGCACGTGTTGTTTTCATTTTAGTTGGTAGCTTCATCGTCTCAAAATTATTAGGGGGTTCAGTAGCTTCTTCGGTTGCAGTTGCTACGTTTGGAGCTGTTATCGGAGCACTTGCAAGTGTCTCTATTTTAATGATGTACTGGAAAAAATATAATGGGTTAAAACCTCCCGAAGGTGAATTAAAATCAAGAGCATCGAATATCCCATTAAAAAATATTTATATAGAATTACTTCGCTATGCAATCCCAATTGTATTTGTCGGCATCGCAATTCCACTTTACACGTTAGTAGATCAATATACTGTAGCTGATGTCCTTAGAGCGATGGGAGAGCCGTTAGAAACAGCAAATGCAGTTTTCGCTTATATAACGAACTATGCCCAAAAGTTAATTATGATTCCAGCTTCACTTGCAACTGGATTCTCCTTAACGATCATTCCGGCTATAACGAAATCTTATACAAGTGGGAAATTAGAAGAATTACAAGAACAAATTTCAAAGATATTTCAAGTCTTGTTATTCTTCACGATCCCGGCTGCCTTTGGTCTTGCTAGTATCGCTTACGATGCATTCCGTATGGTTTATGTAAATCCTGAAATTGCACTTGGTGGATCACAATATTTAATTTCATTCGCACCGTCTGCTATATTAAGTGCGATTTTCACAGTTTCAGCAGCTATTTTACAAGGAATCGATTATCAAAGAAAAACAATGATTGCATTCTCAGCCGGGATTCTCGTTAAAGTTGTAGTAAATACACCGCTCTTACATTTATTTGGCGGACACGGTGCTGTACTTGGAACCATTCTTGGATACCTCGTTTCCAATAGTATTATGTTGTACTGCATCGTTAAGTTTGCGAAATTTAAAATTGGTGAGACAGCAAAAACAGTATTTCTTATTACAATTTACTCCGCAGCAATGTCTGCTGTTGTGATGGCATTAAAATCAATTTTAACATGGTTAATTCCTGGACAATCTTATATCGAATCACTTCTCATTGTTGTTATATGCGGCGCTGTAGGAGGACTTGTTTACCTTTTATTCGTATTAACTAGTGGACTTGCTTCACATATTCTCGGTGATAGAATTCAACGCTTACCTATACTGGGGAAATTAGTAAAATAAAAAACAAAGAGATGTAACAAGGGTTACATCTCTTTGTTTTTTATTTCGCATATTGAATACGCTTTTGCTGTTCAGCAATATGTAATTCCGGAGCATGGTGTTCTACTAACTGTAATAGCTCCTCGATTAACACTCCTAACTCCTGTATACTATACTCCGGTTTCCCTATTAACGTATTCGTCATACGCTCATATAAGTTTTCAGGCTTAATAATCATTCGTTCCACATTATATGGCATCCATTTAAACGCTGGGTGATGTACATACATTTTATTCAAACCAAATAAGACCCCAAATATATTTCTTTGCGCTTCACAAATAACATCATATAGCATAAGCCAATCTTTTCGCTTTAAAAGAGCCTCTCGATTATGCCAGCGATTGCTTAACCAAAGATTTTCTGAAATCATCCGTTTCGCTAGGTCTTCTGGATATGCCAACACCCTATCTTTTAATTCATGTACTTTCTCTTCTCCATACAAACTAACACCATCATGAATGGATGATACGATACATTGTTTTTCATAACTTATATCATATTGAACCACCACATCCTCAATAACTTTCTCTACTGTTTCTGTTAAAAAGTTACTAATCTCTAATTTAATTCCTTCTTTCGTCAAATATGTTTCTGACCATTCTTCTTCCTCGTAAGGATGGTATGACAAAATTGTTCCACCAATATAGTTAATAGGCCCTTTACGATCCTCATCCTCTGGTAGCATTGACCATAAAATATGTAGTTCTATATCTGAATGTTCATCTTCTAGCTTTCTAGCTACTGAACCAGCTAAAATAATAGCCTCCACTTTCGGATTTTGCCTATAAACCTCCGACATTTCTATTGCTTTCTCTTTTAATTCCACTTCATTTCCCCCTATAATTGCAGTACACATTTAACTTTTCATTTATCTATTTCGATATTATGCATTGCACTCCCTTTTCAATGTTCCACTAAATCATATTTCTACCCAATAACGCTGAACAATTTCCCCAGTATGAGAAGAAACTACTTCATTTTCTAGCACACCGCCAACCTTTTGAATCGTTTTAGCCGAAGCAATATTAGCTTTATCGCAAGTTATTAACACTTTCTGCAACCCTAACTTTTGCGCTTCATATAATGCGAGTTTCAATTGTTTTGTCGCGTAACCTTGACGACGTTTATTTGGATGGACACTATATCCAATATGACCACTTTCCCGCAATAATTCTTCGTTTAATCGATGTCTAATATTCACAAAACCTATAAGTTCCCCTTTTTCAAAACTTAAAAATTGACTAGATGGTACTCGATTACCTTGTAAGTTTTCTCCCGCTTCTTGTATACTCACTTTTTCAAACCATTCATCGAGAGAATCAAAATTTTGTAAAGAACTACTGCCATGTGGTTGTTCTCCTGATTGTAAAAACGCATGTTTATATTCCATAATTTCTCCACTATATTCATGTGTTGGTTTTAATAGTTTCATTTTTATTCTCCCCCTCTTTACAACCTAAAACAAACACCTTACTCGTAACAATTTCACGAGTAAGGTGTTTTTATCATTTTCATTCAAATAATCCCATACTCAAATAACGCTCCCCTGTATCAGGTGCAATACATAAAACTTTTTTACCAGCGCCTAATCGTTTTGCAATCATAATTGCTGCATAAACAGAAGCACCAGAAGACGGCCCAACTAATAACCCCTCTTGTCTAGCTAAGTTTCTCATTGTCGTTAAAGCCTCTTCGTCTGCAATTTGAATAATTTCGTTATACACTTCCGTATTTAAGTTTTTCGGGATAAACCCTGGACTTGTTCCTACTAGTTTATGAGGACCCGGAACACCGCCTGATAAAACAGGAGATCCTTTCGGTTCTACTACTGCAACATATAAATTTGGTAGTTTCTCTTTTAACGTTTCACCAGTCCCAGTAATCGTTCCACCAGTTCCTGCCGTTGCTACGAATGCATCAAGCTCTCCATCCATTTGTTCATAAATTTCAAGTGCAGTCGTATAACGGTGAATATTCGGGTTTGCTGGATTTTCAAATTGCTGCGGAATAAAACTATTTGGAATTTGCTTTTGCAATTCTAACGCCTTCGCAATTGCTCCTGGCATTCTTTGTTCTGCCGGTGTTAAAACTACTTCTGCTCCGTATGCTTTCAATAAGTTAATTCTTTCTTTAGACATATTATCCGGCATAATTAAAATCGCTTTATATCCTTTTGCGGCTGCATTCATTGCTAAGCCTATTCCTGTATTTCCACTTGTCGGTTCAATAATTGTATCTCCTGGTTTGATGAGACCATTTTCTTTTGCAACGTGCAGTAAATTATAAGCAGCGCGGTCTTTCACACTGCGCGACGGATTAAACATTTCTAGTTTTACATACACCTCCGCTGCGTCTTCTGGAATAAATTTAGATAATTGGACGACAGGTGTATCTCCTATTAATTCTGTTACGTTTTCACATAATTTCATAGCGCATCCCCTATTCTATCGTTTTCTTATCACTTGGTAATAACCAAGAAGTGAGTCCAATTAATGGTAGACAACTACATAGTAACATAATGAATTGTAGACTATATATATCAGCCAATTTCCCAAGGACTACAGATCCTAAAGCGCCGAGTCCAAACGCAAGCCCTACAATTAATCCAGATACCATTCCTACTTTTCCAGGAACAAGCTCTTGTGCATAAACAACAATTACACTAAAACTACTTGAACTAATAAAACCGATACATAAAAATAGCGGTACGACCCACACGAGCGAAACGTGAGGTAATAAAAGTGCAAGTGGCGCTGAACCTAGCATTGAAAATACAATAATTGTTTTCTTTCCAAATCGATCTGCTAACGGTCCACCGAAGAAAGTTCCTAGCACACCGGCAATCATAAATGCGAATACGAAATACTGGGCATTTTTTATAGATAAACCGTAATGCTCAATTAAGTAAAATTGATAAAAATTCCCGATACCAGCACCGTACCAAGATCGTACAAAAGTAAGAAACACAAGAAGTAAAATAACAAATTTAATATGTGTACTGACAATCGCATTTTCCGCCTCAAGCGCAGCCCTCTTTTTTCTTCTCACAGCACCAGTTGCTAATTCATTCCTATACCAATTTGATACGAAAATTAATAATACAATTCCTACCGCCGCAAAGGCAGTAAAACCTAAAGAACCAATTTGACCGAGTGGAACGAAAATTAATGCTGTAAAAATAGGAGCTAGAGAATTCCCTGTATTTCCTCCCACTTGATAAATTGCTTGCGCTAAACCTCGCTTTGCACCAGCTGCCATATAAGCAACTCGAGCCCCTTCTGGATGAAAGACTGCGGAACCCAATCCGATAAATAAAACAGAAATAATAACAATAATAAAGTTCGGTGCAAACGCGAGTCCAATCATCCCAAGCATACTCGAAAACATTCCGAGCGGTAATAAAAATGGTGACGGTTTCTTATCCGAATACATACCAAAAACCGGTTGCATAATCGATGATGTCATATTTAACGCAAACGCAATCCACCCTACTTGCATATAGGATAAATTCATCGTTTTTTCCAAAATAGGAAACAACGCGGGCACAACTGCTTGCATCGAATCATTTAAAAAATGACCGAAACTAATCGCAAATAATATTCGATATATTGTCGGTGTTTCTACTCTGTTTTTTTGCGAAACTGCCTGCATATGTGAATCTCTCCTTTCTGTAAAATATATATATTTATTACAGTAGGTGTAATAAATTCTGACTTTTGAAACATTTCTATTCTATACTGGTTTCATTTCTTTTTCCAGAAATATCACTTCTTACATAATATATTTTTTCTATACGTTTTATCGGATTTATTTATAGAAATTTTCTATATTTTCTCTTATACTAAGGCAGAGATGAAGGAAAGGATGACAACTATGAAGAAAAAAACAAAGGGAATCGTTGCACTCTCAATCACATTATCTATGTTTTTAACAGCATGTGGTCAAAAACAAGAGGCAACAACTACTGGAGAAAAGAAAAAAGAATCTTCAAAACAAGTATTAAACATTGTAGAAGCTGGGGAAATTTCTACACTTGATTCATCTATCGCAACCGATGGATTTTCTTACGCTGCATTAAACAACGTAATGGAAGGATTATATATGCCTGGGCCTGATAATAAACCTGTTCCTGCAGCAGCTGAATCATACAAACTGAGCGAAGACGGAAAAACATATACATTTACATTACACGATTCAAAATGGTCAAATGGCGATCCAGTAACTGCTCATGATTTTGAATATGCATGGAAACGTGCCGTAAATCCAGAAACTGCTTCTGAATACGCACATATTATGTTCGATATTAAAAACGCAGAAAAAATAAATAAAAAAGAATTGCCAATTGACTCATTTGGTGTAAAAGCAATTGACGATAAAACATTAGAAGTACAGCTAGAACACCCTGTCCCATACTTTTTAGGTTTAATGGGATTTGCAACATTTTATCCTCAAAACAAAAAGGTTGTAGAAGCACAAGGGAAAAATTACGGACTTGAAGCTGCAAATGTAGTTTATAACGGACCTTTCCAATTAAGTGAATGGAAACATGATACAAGTTACAAAATGACAAAAAACCGGAACTACTGGGATAATAAAAATGTGAAATTAAATGAAATTAATGTAAATATCGTAAAAGATACTTCAACAGCTGTTAATTTATTTGAAAGTAAACAAGTAGACCGTATTACGATCAATTCAGAGTTTGTTGATAAATATCAAAAAGATCCGAGCTTAAAGAAAATGGAACGTCCTTCTGTGACATTTTTCCGATTTAGTCAAAAGAACCCTTTATTAGCAAACAAAAATGCTCGTAAAGCTATTTCGCTTGCTTTTGATAAACAAGGAATCGCAACAACGATTTTAAACAATGGTTCTATACCTGCGAATGCATTCGTTCCAAAAGGATTCGTAAAAGGACCTGACAATAAAGATTTTCGCAGTACAAGTAATGTAAAAGTAGAAACAAATGTGAAAGAAGCTAAAACACTATGGGAAACTGCGAAAAAAGAAACAAATTTACAAAACGCTTCTCTTTCAATCATAACAACTGATGAATCTAACGATAAAAAAATTAGTGAGTTTTTAAAAGGTGAACTGGAGAAAAACTTACCTGGATTAAAAATCACATTACAACCACTTCCAGTAAAAGCATTTTTAGATCGTGAAGGAAATGGTGATTTTGAAATTTCACTTTCTACATGGGGACCAGATTATCCTGATCCTACAACATTTTTAAATATGTTCGTCACAGACGGACCGTTTAATAAGATGAGTTACTCAAACAAACAATACGACGAATTAATTGAAAAAACGAGCTCTACTTTAGTAACTGACTTACCAGCACGTTGGAAAGCGTTCCAAGATGCAGAGAAAATCTTACTTGAAGATGATGCAGCTATCGCTCCAATCTTCCAATCAGGACTTGTATATTTAGAACGTCCAACAGTAAAAGGTGTTGTTGTTCGTCCATTTGCAGGAATTTATTCTTATAAGTGGGCCTCTATTACGGAATAAGAAAAAGGCGATCCTAAAACATATTAGGATCGCCTTCTTTCTTAAATTGCAAAACGCTTATATTTTTCGTAATCGCTCGTCTTACATTCCACTTCTAGTTTCGTACCTTCGTTTTCATAACTCGTAGATAGAACGTGCGCATGAGTATTGAAATAAGAAACTACCTGTCCTTGATCATACGGAATTAACATTTCACACTTCGTATACTCTTTATAAATGTGTGAGCGAATCATTTCGACAAGCTCTTTTATTCCAACATGTTTCTTCGCCGATAAATAAACACGGTCTTCTTGTACTTTCGGAATTTCAACATCTACCATATCTGATTTGTTATAAGCATAGATTGTTGGAATATTTTCTACTCCAATTTTCTTTAACGTTTCATTTGTAATATCAATTAACTGTTCATAATTTGGATTTGCATAATCTACAACGTGAATAAGTAAGTCTGCTTCCGCTACCTCTTCTAATGTTGACCGGAATGCTTTCACAAGATGATGCGGTAATTTACTTACAAATCCAACTGTATCTGTTAATAAGAATGATTTATTATCTGGTAAATCAATATTTCGCACCGATGTTTCTAACGTCGCGAATAACATATCTTTTTCAAATACTTGTTTTTCTTCTGTCCCATTATAAATTTCAAGCATCGCATTCATCGTTGTTGATTTTCCTGCGTTCGTATAACCTACTAATGCTACAACAGGAATTTCATTTTTCTTACGTTGCTTTCGCTGCGTTTGACGCTGCGCAACAAGAGCTTCTAAATCTTTATTTAAAACTGAAATTTGTTCTTCAATTTTACGACGATCCAACTCTAATTTCTTCTCACCGACACCTTTATTTTTCGTACCAACACCGCCGCTCTGTCTTCCTAACGACTCACGAAGACCAATTAAACGAGGCATCATATACTGAAGGTGGGCCACTTCTACTTGCAACTGCGCTTCTTTCGTTTTCGCACGTTGCGCAAAAATGTCTAAAATTAATATGGTACGGTCAATTACTTTACAATCTAAATCTGCTTCTAAATTTCGAATTTGAGAAGGCGATAATTCGTCATTAAAGATGACCATATTCGCACCTACTTCATTTACATAGGCTGCTACTTCTTCAATCTTTCCTTTTCCAATATAATGGGATGGATTTACACGTTGTAAATTTTGCGTCACTTGTCCAATTACCTCTACATCACAAGCTTCTGCAAGATTCGTTAGCTCTTCCATCGAATATGCAAAATCATCCTCATTACCTAAATTTACTCCAACTAAAACTGCTCTTTGTAATAATTCTTCCATATATTTATTCCTCCATTTCGATTACGTAAAATAAAAAACACAGGTCGCTGCCTGTGTTTTCGTAAACGGATAAGGGTTCACCAAAGAAATAGAAGAAAGTTGTGCTTTCATCCTATCTCATAGTTAAAAAGTCCCAAGATCGTATGCGTATCCACAATAAGTGTTCACCTATACAATCCCATTCTATTTATAAAGGCAAAACAAAAAGAGGGCGTATTCGTCCCTCCCTCTTTTTCACATATAAGCTTAATAAAGGGTTCCTTTAAAATAGGCAGACCAATCCCGTTCACTCTGCACACAGACAGAGCCTTTGAGCGCTATTCAATTATTGGCACAAAGTATTGAGACGTAATCTGATTAAGATCAAAGGAAGCCCCTCCGTTCATTTTAAGTTACATAAAGTGTAGCATAAGTAATTCGCTTTCACAAGATTAAACCACCTATAGAAACAGAAAGAAAATCTTTATATATTTACTTTAATCGTCATTTTTTGCGAGTTCTTCTCACAACAAAAACAATGATTAATAATAGACAAATGGAAATGATAGCAACTTGCCACCAACTGAAACCGCTCACCATCTCCCCTTTTAAATCCACTTTCTTCGTTGGAACAGACTCTTTTGCAATTTGACGTAAAGCCACTTTGTCCGCCCCTGCCTCATCTAATCTCTTCGTTCCACTACAACTATTTGTGTGTAATTGTTTTTCAGATCCTCTTTGAGAAGAATATATTAAGTACTCTCCTCCTTCCACAAAATGAAACACACAATCACCACCATTTGTATATACAATAATTTGCGAAGAATTTGTCCCTTTCCAAATTTTCTTCACTTCAAATAATACTTCAATTCCACCTCCTTCTTTCCTTCCAACCTCAATTACTTGTCCCTCAAACACTACATCGTTTTTTTGAAAAGCCTCTTCTGCTGATACGTTAATACAATCACAAGCATAAGATTTCTCTGGAAAAATAATAAAAATAAAGCTACAAATAATGACAAAAGGCAACATGCGTAAAACTGTTTTCAAGGAGCCCAACTCCCTTCATTATCAATTTTAGAAACTTCTCGTATATTATTTTTACAACACTCGCTAAATTCCTCCATAGTAAGCTAAGTCGTTCAATACACTAAAAATCTATATTGACATTTTTATAACCTGATATTAGTATCAGGTTATAAAATAAAGTTAGGAGCTGTTCCTATGAATTCTAAATCCCGTATTACTGCAATTGGTACTCATGTTCCAGAACAAATATTATCAAATCATGATTTAGAAAAAATGATCGATACGAATGATGAATGGATTGTACAAAGAACAGGAATGAAGGAAAGAAGAATCGCTAGCGAAGATGAATACGCCTCAAACTTAGCCATTAAAGCAGTTGAAAATTTATGTACAACATATAAGAAAAACTTAGAAGATGTCGACTGTATCATTGTCGCTACTACTACTGCTGATTACGTTTTCCCTAGTGTTGCTTGCCAAATACAACAATACTTCAACATACCTCATACAATGGCATTTGATTTAAATGCCACTTGCGCTGGTTTCACATATGGCTTGCACGTCAGTAATAGCTTGATTACTTCTGGATCACATAAAAAAGTACTTGTCGTAGCGACAGAGACATTATCAAAAGTTACTGATTACACCGATAGAACGACCTGCATTTTATTTGGCGATGGTGCTGGAGCTATTTTATTAGAAAGAGATGAAAACAAACCAAGCTTTATCGCGTATCATATGGGCACAAATGGGCACGGCGGTATTCATCTATATAGAACAAACTTATCTACTACTATGAATGACACCCCACTGCAAACAAATGAAAAAATCGTTCAAAATGGAAGAGAAGTATATAAATGGGCAACACGTACGGTGCCAGCAGGTATAAAAGAACTATTACATACTGCAAATATGCAAAAAGATGATATAGACTGGCTCATTCCTCATAGCGCTAACTTACGCATGATTGAATCTATTTGTGAAAAATCTCAAATTCCAATACAAAAAACATTAACGAGCGTGGAATATATGGGGAATACATCTTCTGTCTCTATTCCACTCGCTCTAGATTTAGCTAGAAAAGAAGGGAAATTAAATAACGGAGACACACTTTTACTGTACGGATTTGGTGGTGGTCTTACACATTTAGGTCTTATTGTGGAGTGGGATTTAAGTTAAGTGCATGAAAAAGAGGTTCTAGTCAATAACTAGAACCTCTTCTTTAATTTCTTTCTCCTTTTCGAGACCATATCACAACAGGAATCAGCATGAAAGCTAACACTCCTCCAGCTAATGACAATGCCGCATAACTTGAATTCGCTACTACCATTCCTGACATCGCTCCACCAGAAGCTCCAGCTAACGCAATAAACACATCTATCTTCCCTTGTGTTTTTGCACGTGTGGAAGGTATAGTTGCATCAACAATTTGAGCAGTACCACTGATTAAACCGAGGTTCCACCCTAATCCAAGTAAAGACAAAGCAACGATTATTAGTATTAAAGAATCACTCGGCGCTATCGCAGCTATGACACCTGCTGCTAATAAGATTACTCCACCAGCTATACTCATCGTAGTTCTGCCAATTTTATCAATTAATATTCCTGTAACGAGAGATGGAAGATACATTGCACCTACATGAAAACCAATTACAAGACCTACTGCACTTAAAGCATGACCATGGTGCCCCATATGAACTGGCGTCATTGTCATAATTGCAACCATCACGATTTGTGTAAGTATCATTACGATAGCTCCAACCGTAATGCCTCTTTTATTTTCTTTCGCTTCTTCTGTTACTGGTTGCCCTTTATATGTATGCTCTTGTTTATATGTTTCTATCATATTAGCAATAAGTAACGGATCTGGACGTAGCATAACAAAAAGGACAAGACCCGCCAGTATAAACGCCACCGCTGATAATATGAACGGACCAGCAAGTTCAGGAATTCCAATTGAATGAGCAAACCTTCCCATTACACCTACTAAATTGGGACCTGCGACCGCACCAAAAGTCGTCAGTACCATCGTAATACTAATAGCAGTTGCTCTTTGCTTCTTATTCGCTAAATCCGTTCCAGCATAACGCGCTTGTAAATTTGTAGCTGTGCCCGCGCCATATATGAGTAAAGAAACTAGTAAAAGAATAATACTATTTATTAAAGCTGCCAACACAACGCCAATAGCTCCTAGTCCGCCTACTATAAAACCTGCTGCAAGCCCTACGCGGCGACCATACTTTTGTGATAACTTCCCAACAAAGAAAGCCGCTATCGCAGATCCCATCGTAAACATAGCAGCCGGTAAACCTGCAAATGCATCTGTCCCAAGCATTTGCTGCGCAAGAAGTGCACCTACCGTAATGCCAGCAGCCAATCCTGCTCCGCCAAACATTTGTGAAATACTTACGATTATTAACGTTCTTTTGTATAATTTTCGTTGTCCCTCTTCTGTATACATACGATTACTTATTAAAGCCCCCGCCTTATGTAACAATTCTTCATCCTCCCTTTAAAATTAAACCCTCTTGTTAATGTACTATGTTTAACGTTACATATTCAATGCCATTTTCCATTCTTCTCTTTCATTCTAAAAAACTTTCTAACCAAACTCGACTTCTCTCATGCTATATTAAAAATTCTACCATTCACAATATGTAATCAAAAAACAAAAAACAGGCTGCTATTAGCCTGTTTTCTTTACACTTCCTCTACTACTCTTCCACTTTTCTTTTTACTCAAAACCTTTCTTTCCGAAAATAACAAACTTACTAAAGCACAAATTAAAATAATTGGCACACTCGCTTTATATAAATCTGTAAAACTCATCGCCATCTGACTCTTAGCATAATGGTTTACATCATTCGAAAATGCGAGTACTTCTTTCTTTATACTTTCCTCTTGTTTTTCAACTTCATTTGTCACTTGATTCATAACTTCTTCTCTTTTTATATCTCTATATTCTACTGGAACAGCATTTAACACTTCATCTACTTTTTGGTGAATTAATTCGTCTTTTTTCTCTTTATGTAACCCTACAAATTTTTCATTTTGATGCTTTTCTACATTCGTTTCTATACTTTGATTCTCTATTTTTTCTTTTGTCATTTGTAATATCTCCGCTTGCTGAGCATTACCTACATGAATATTACGCACCTTTTCTTCTGCATAACGATATACATTCTCTTTATTTACAGTTAAGTTGTGAGTTAAGTTAGATACAAATATTGCGACCGCTAAAACAATACCTACTTGCCGCAACATTGACACGACACTTTGAGAAGCAGTTAATAATTCCCCTTCAAACGAAGAAGCACTTAAAACTGTAATTGGACCTACTACTAAACCATACCCAACACCCAATATCATACATGGAATAATAATTTCTATATTTGTTGAATTAACATCAATCATTTGCAACCAATAATAAGATAAGCCCATCACAAGAAAGCCTGATAAAATAATAGTTACTTTTCCGAGTTTTTTAATTAAAGTTGCTGCAGCTGGTGAGACAAAAAATATCATTGCTGAAATAGGTGTCACTAAAAAAGCTGCTTCAATTTCCGTTCGACCTTGTATTTTCGTCAAGAACGTCGGAAGCAATACAGTAACTCCAATTAAAAATACATTACTTAATATAACAACGATAGATGCTCCAACAAACATTCGATCTTGAAATAAATTTAAATTCACCATTGGATTATGAACCTTTCGTTCCACTAGAACAAATAGAATAAGAGAAATAGTGCTAATTGCATAACAAGACAAGGCTATATTACTTTGCCATCCCCATGTATTTCCTTTTACTAATATGAGAGTAAAAGAAAAAATTGCTAAGCTACTTAATAGTAGTCCTACCCAATCTATTTTTGAGATAATACGTTCTTCATTTTTTATTTGTAACATAATGCAGCATAAAATGATTCCAAGAATACAAATTGGAACATTTACGAAGAACACCCATCTCCAACCGAAATTTTGTGTAATAATTCCACCTATTACTGGACCCATCGCAGCTGATAGTCCCTGTGTTACTCCCAAAATCGCAAGTGCAACATGCCTCTTTGCTAATGGCATAGCTGATACGCCAATTACCATACTAGTTGGAAATAAAATCGCTGCACCTACACTTTGTATAAAGCGAGAAAAGATAAGAAAATCGCCCGTATTAGCAAAAGCACAAAGTACTGATCCACCACCAAAAATTATCAAACCAACAATATACATCTTTGCTTTCCCAAAAATATCAGCTATCCGTCCTAGCGGAATAGCGAGTACAGCTATTGTCATTGTATAAACATTTAATACCCAAGACATCTTTTCTAATGAAGTATTTACACTCGTTTGTATCGCTGGTAAAGCTATATTCATGATTGTCGTATCAATCATACAAAGAAATATACCTAAGCACATTAAAAAGACAATCTTAATACCCTTTGATTGTTCCATGTTCTTCTACCCCTTTATTTATTATGAACGTTTTTTCACTCTTCCATTTTATTGTGTTCTTTTGCTTCTAGTTGCTCTAGTTTTCTTTTCAAAGTCTCTACTTGAGCACTATACGATGCGATTCCTACATCAAGTGAAATTTCCTCAACAAAAGTAATACCTTCTCTCCACTTTTCATATTTCAGACGTAGATCCGCAATGTATGCTTCTTTCCTTTCAATTTCGTCCTTAATCCATTTTTTTATCGCCTGACCATCGCTGTAATTACCGAAATACATCCTCATTAAAAAATCTGAACGTAAAACATCTTTCTCTACATCCGTTTGCATGTATTGATAAAACTCTTCACGCCCTGCATCTGTAATAAAGTACATTTTCTTATTCGGTTTCCCTTCTTGCATAACAACTTCTTTTTTTATTTTCCCCTCTTTTTCCAACTGACGTAACGTTGGATAGATCATCCCAAAACTTCCATCAAAGAAATGAGTAAATACATCTTCAAACACAATTTTAATATCATAACCAGACAATTCTTTTCCCATTAATAAACCTAAAACAACATCTCTTCCTTTCAAAATAAGACCCCCACATAGTATATAATCAATAATCATATTAACAATGTTAATATGATTATTGATTATATACTTTATTCTGTTATTTGTAAAATGTTTCTAAATAAAAAACACCCTGTAATTTTATTGTTCAAAATTACAGGGTATTTCTACTTTATATTTCATAAACAAACTTTGTACTATTTTACAACTACATCTTAATTCATTTTAAAATCTTCTGTCTTACCTTCTTTCATCTCATAATAATACGAAGGTAATTCTATATTATGTTCTAACAGGTAATCCTCAATTAACGAAATAATTACTTTCAACGTTTTCAATCTAGCGTATAATTTATCGTTACTCGCAATAATTTGCCACTTCGCATTTGGCTTATTTGTTTTTTCAAACATTTCTTCCATTGCTTCAACATACTCGTCCCATTTTTCACGGTTACGCCAATCTTCATCTGTAATTTTCCATCTTTTCAAAGGGTTGTTCTCTCTATCTTTAAACCTTTTTAACTGTTCATCTTTACTAATATGATAGAAGAACTTCCCGATTATATAATGATCATCTGTTAATAGTTTTTCAAAATCGTTGATCTCGTCATACGCTCTCGTCCACTCTTCCTTTGTAGCAAAACCTTCAACCCGCTCAACTAACACACGGCCGTACCATGAGCGATCAAAAATAGTAATTTGCCCGTACTGAGGAAGTTTACGCCAGAAACGTTGCAAGTAATGGTATCGTTTTTCATGAGGTGCTGGTGCTCCAATTGGATTTACTTGAAACCCACGCGGATCAAGGTGTTCCGTCACTCGTTTAATCGCCCCACCTTTTCCAGCCGCATCCCAGCCTTCCATAACGAGCATAACTGCAATTTTTTCTTCTTTTACAATTTGCTGCAACGCTAATAAGCGCCTTTGATATTTTTCAAGTTTCTTATTGTACTTAGATTTCGATTCAATTCTTTTCGTTACATCTACTTTAGCAAGAACTCCATTTTCCATAAAACAAATCCCCCTTGTTGTATGACAATGTTATCTTACCATACTTTTGGTAATTTCTTCATAATTCTATTCCCTTTGACTTATACTTCAAATCGAGAACCAAAATGATAAATCACATCCGTACATACTTTATAGCACATCATCAACAAATGTATATTCCTATTAATATTTCAAACAAAAACAACCATCAGCTGATATATAAACAAGATAATGGTTGTTTGAAAATAAAAAGCTCTACGTGTTAACTATTCTCGATAAATATCTTCTAAAATTATATCTTCATTGACTTTTCCTCACATTGATTCAACGCTACATAACAAGCTCCATATACACCAGCATCATTATGTAATGATGCTAAAGCGATTTCCACCTTATTTTGATAGATATCCATTATTTTGTCATGGAACCTTTCTTGAATTTGTTTCAAAAATGGTTCACCTTGCTCTGTAATACCTCCCCCAATAATAATTAATTCGGGGTTAAATATATAAGTAATATTTACTAAACCAGCAACAACATACTGTAGAAACTGTTCATATACATCCTTTGCCAATCGTTCTCCTCTGTACATACGTTCTATAATTTCTTCACCTGTGATTGTACCTATCTCTAGCCCTTGAATTTTTGATGCTTCTTTATACTGACGAATCAATGCCGAAGTCGATGCATATCTCTCATAACATCCCTCTCCGCCACAACTACATTTTTCTCCATTATGAACAATTATCATATGACCAAGCTCTCCTGCTAATCCTTTCACTCCCTGAAGCATTTTGCCATTTATAATGATTCCACTACCAATTCCGGTTCCAAGTGTGATTAAAACAATATGTTCTTTCCCCTGCCCTACTCCTTTCCACATTTCACCGAGACAAGCTGAACGAACATCATTTTCAATACTCGCCACATACCCTGTCTCACTATAAATGTAATCTGCTATTTTTGTACCGCTATATCCCGAAATATTGGCAGAATACAGAACTTCCCCCTTGATATTATCAATAATCCCACACGATGATACACCTACAGAATGAATTTTATAGCTCTTTTCAAACTCATATATTACTTCACAAATGCGATACAAAATTTCTTTCTTTTGATTTTGTACTGGTGTTGTTATTTTCCCTTGTTCATGTACCATTCCTTGTTCATCAATCATTGCATATTTTATAAAAGTTCCTCCAATATCAAAACAAGCAACGTACTTCCCCATATTTCTCCCCTTCCTACTTTTAGACAATTGTAATTTCATTATAGAAATTCTCTACATTTTTAAGCTGTATGTAACCTGTTATTTCCTCAGCTGCGTTAGCCATTCCACACGCCACCGAAAAACGAAGTGCATCCTTTATCCCATACCCCTTTGCGAGTGCTAACGTTATTCCTGCAACCATTGCGTCACCTGAGCCAACGGCATTGATTGTTTTTATTTCTGAAATAATTGCCCTTATGCTTTCATCTTTCGTAATAAGTATCGCTCCTTCTCTTCCAAGTGATAACAAAACATACTGCACGCCCCCCTCGCAGATTTTAGTTGCTTCCGCAATCATTTCTTCCTGTGACACACGTTTTTTTTGAAGCAACTGACAAATTTCTTGCCTGTTTGGTTTAATTAAAAATGGTTTTCCTTGTATGCCATGCAATAATGGTTCTCCACTTGTATCTAATATGAATTTTTTACCGTTTTCAGCCGCCTTTTGTGCCAACTGTTGATAAAATGAATTTGGAATACCCTTAGGTAAACTTCCCGATGCAACAATAAACTCAAAATCTTTTACTATCCTTTCATATTTTTTTATAAAAAGAGCTATTTCATCCTCTGAAATAGCTGGTCCTGCTTCTAATACTTCAGTAGCTGACGCAGATTTTTTTGTGATTAACGCTATACAATTGCGAGTTTCTTCTTTAACGGAAACAAACTCATCAATAATTGATAAATCTTTCAATCTTTTTCTTATGAACTCACCATTACTACCACCAAGTAACCCAGCTCCTGTTACTTCTTCTCCAAGCAAACGAAGTACTCTCGATACATTAATGCCTTTTCCACCCGCAGTTTTTTCATAGTCTTTCGTACGATGTATTTTGTTTAGTTTTAATTCTCCTAATTCATATCGCATATCAACAGATGGATTCAATGTAATTGTCGCAATCATAAGAATATCTCCTTACACACGATTTAAACTTTTGCACATCTTTATTTTATCTGCAACAACCCGTTTCATCGCCATAATTGCATCTGAAAAATATTTACGCGGATCATTTTCTTCTGGATGAGAATGTAGATAATGGCGTAATGCTGTTCCGAATGCAATTTTTAGCTCTGTTGCAATATTTACTTTACAAATTCCTAAACGAATCGTTTCTTGCACTAAACTGTCTGATAATCCAGATGCCCCATGTAGTACAAGAGGAATATTGACTTGCTTTCTGATATTTATTAATCTTTGTAAATCTAATTTTGGTTCCCCTTTATATAGTCCATGTGCCGTTCCAATTGCAACTGCCAATGAGTCAATATTCGTGCGTTCTACAAATTCTTTCGCTTGGTAAGGATCTGTATAAATTGAGTTTTCTACTTTTATATCTTCTTCTATTCCTGATAATTGCCCTAATTCAGCCTCTACTGTTACTCCATATTGTTTTGCATACAACGAAACTTCCCGAACAATCTGAATATTCTCTTCAAATGGATGATGCGATGCATCAATCATAACAGAGCGAACTCCTGAATCAATACAATTTTTAATATCACTTATATCCTCATGATGATCTAAATGTAGGCTAATTGGTATTTCATATTGCTTTCTCGCTGCTTCAATCATATGCAAAAGATATTCTTTTCCCATATATTTTATTGTGCCTGGTGTAGCAGCTATAATAACAGGTGACCTAAGCTCTACTGCGGATTCAATTACTGCTTTTAAAGTTTCTAAATTATGAATATTAAAAGCCGGAACCGCATAACCCTGTTCTTGTGCATTTCTCAGTATAAATTGAGTTGAAACAAGCATACTCTCAAATCCTCTCTTTATTCTTTTTATATTTCATTTCTCCCCCTACAACTGTTCCTATAAGATCTAAATCCTCTGTTAATATAAGAAAATCAGCTCTTTTCCCTGGTGCTATACTTCCAATTTCATTATCAACTCCAATACTTTTAGCAGGAATTAACGATCCCATATGAACACATTCCCATAACGATGCATTTGTCCATTTCTCTATATTCTTCACACCATCAATAAATCGAAGTGTACTTCCTGCTAAAGAACCCGCCTCTGTTCGGGCAATGCCGTCTTGCACTTGGACAACAAATTCTCCTAAATTATATGTGCCATCCCCTAATAAGCCCGCTCGCATACAGTCACTAACTAAACAAGTTTTGTCGTATCCTTTACATTTATATAAAATATTCACTACGCTTGGATGTACATGATGTCCATCTACAATGATTTCACCATACACATGCTCAGTTGAGAGTACCGCTCCAACAACGCCAGGTTCACGGTGATGTAATCCTTTCATTCCATTAAACGTATGCACAAAAATCGTCGCTCCTGCTTGAATCGCATTCTGGCATATCTCATAGTTTGCATTCGTATGCCCAATTGCTACATGAATATTCTTTTTCACAGCATGATGTATACACGCAATAGCACCTTTCCTCTCTGGTGCCATGGCAATTTTTTTAATTGTCCCTTCTGATGCAACAATCCACTCCTCTAACATTTCAATGGTTGGATCAATAAAATATTTAGAGTTTTGTGCACCTTTATAGACCTCCGTAAAACAAGGTCCCTCCAGAAAAGCTCCAATAATATTGGCCCCATCCACTCCTCTTTTTTTTGCATGAGCTATATTTTTTAAAGCTTTCATTATATTTTCCGAAGAATCAGTTAATGTTGTAGGTAAAAAACTCGTAACACCATTTTCCAATAACATAATAGAAATATTGTTTAACGATTCATGTGTGCTATCCATTACATCATGTCCCGCTACACCGTGAATATGTGTATCCACAAATCCTGGAGAAATAATACTTCCTTCAAAATCCATTACTAACGCTCCGTCTACTATTTCTTCAACATGTTTTAGAAAGTAGCCATTTACAATATGTAAATATCCACCCTCACGAACACCATCTTCTAGTAGATACATAGATGCTTTGACATAGTAGTTCATAAATTGCTATTCCTTTCCTTTATAAGGATGTACTGTTACCCCTCGAACGATACGATTTACACTTCCACTTGGACAAGGGTTATCTGGAGTAATCCCTAATGCAATAGATTTATATAACGCTAAAATTTGTCCGTATAATATATAAATAAACGTAATATACATGTCATCTTTCAGATTGCGTCCGTCATTGCATAAAAACGTATTTGAATTTCGCCTTGCTTCCTGATTATCTTGATGTGCTATAACAATAATCTCGCTTCTTTCTTTCTCTTGAAAAAGCTCTTTTAATAAATCAAGATCATATTTTTTCGTATACTCATCATTAGATAAAAATAATACAACAACTGTATCCTTATCTAAAATTGATTTCGGTCCATGCCTAAACCCAAGTGTTGTGTCAAACGTAACTGGGATACGACCAGCAGTTAACTCTAAAAATTTTAAAGCAGCCTCTCGAGAAAGTCCCTCGAATACGCCTGATCCTAAAAATACAATTTTACGAAATTCTTTTTCTGCAATTCGTTGAATTTCCTGTTCTTGTTTTTTGATTACATCTTTTCCTAATCTTACAATATCCATAATGCTAGGTTCTAAAAGATGGGTCTGATTATAGTTACATAACATAAGTGCAGTTAACATCATAGAGGTAAAACTTCCTGTCATTGCAAACCCTTGATCGTTTGCCTCCTGTGGCATATACATAACAAAAGCGTTCTCTTTATGCTGAAATTGCTTCGCTAAATTTCCTTCTTCATTACATGTTAAAATAATATGATAAACTGAATGAATAATTTGTTCTCCTAATTGCGCTGCCGCTACACTTTCTGGACTATTGCCTGAGCGAGCAAAAGACACTAAAATTGTTGGGATGTCTGGCTGAAGATAGTAATAAGGACTTGAGACTATATTTGTTGTTGGAATGCTTTCAATATGCATTTTCTTTAAATCCGTAATCCTTTTTACATATGGAACAATTGTGTCTCCAACAAAAGCAGATGTCCCTGCACCAGTGAAAATAACCCTCACTTGTTCATGATCTCTTGAAATACGTGAAAAGAAGTCTATAATTTCATGATGTTTGCTTTGAAAATTCAAATATACTTGCTCCCAAAGATCTGGCTGTTGTGCAATTTCTTTCGCTGTAAAACACGCTCCATATGTTTCTCTTATTTCATCATTTGCATGTAATAACATTTCAGAACCCCCTTAATATTAGTCCACATCTTATCACGTCATCATTACCAGTTGAATTACAATAAGTATAACTATACTTATTGTAATTCAACTGTGTAAGTAAATTTATCTCCTCTTGCAATGGTCTGTGTGTATTCAATTATATTTTCTTTCGCATATGCAATACGTTCTAGAGATAAAGATGGTTCATTCTTTTCAACTTGTAGCCATGTTGCATGCTCTTTTTCTGCTGCAATCGCTTTGAAACTTTCCACCGCACGTGTGATATGAACTTGGTATTTTGTACGGAAAATCTCGTACATTGGTGTTTCTTCTAATTCTTTCTTCGTTAAATATGGAAAGAACTTTACAGGAATATAAGATGTTTCAAATAGCATGGGTTCTTTATCAGCTAACCTTAATCTCGTAATTTGATATACCTCTTCTCCATTGTTAAGATTCATAATTTTCGATATTTTTTTATCGCAATGAATTATGGAAAATGATACGACTGTTGATGATGGAACCTTTCCAAATTTTTTCATTTCTTCTGTGAAACTATAAAAACGGACAAGACTTTGATTAAATACACGAGGTGAGACAAAACTCCCTTTACCATGTTTTTTATAAATATATCCTTCTTTTTCTAATTCTTGCATCGTCTGCCTTACTGTTGTTCTACTTACATCATGAATCTCGCATAGTTCACGTTCTGATGGAAGCTTATCATGTTCTTGTAAATTCCCAGTTTCAATTTGCTCCACAATAATATCCATTAGTTGGTAGTATAATGGTGTTCGATTATCTTTTGCAATCATGTTTTACTCCCTCATCTATAAAGTTGTTATGACCAGTTTATGGCTATTATATCGAATGAAAATAGGAATTACCATTACTTTCTCACAGAGAAAGATAAGCTTATTCTATCTGTTAAAATTTACTTGAATCGTATATTTAATTTGTTTCTTTATATGCACTTTTCTTACTTTGCTAGATTCATCGATTGTTGTAACTCTGTCACATATTGCTTAAGATTTACTGTTTCACCCGTTATTCTTGATCTTTCAGCAGCAAATGCAATCAAATGACTATTTGCCGAAATCATTGCAGACGTTAAACTTTCTGTTTTATTGCTTTTTACCTTTTCGATAAAATCAGTCATAATTGCATTATCTGCTCCCATATGTCCACCTTCTATTGTTTTTGGGTAAATCGTTTCAACTTCACCTGAAAAATATTTGACCTTCAATTCATTTAATACATCATGACCATGAATTTCACCATGTGTTCCCATAATTTTAAACGTACGGCAACACTCTTTTGTAAATGCAGACATTGTAAAAGCAACTGTTACATCATTATCAAACAGCAAATTTACTACTTGATGATCCACAACATCATTGTCACAATGGTACACACAACGCCCATAAGGTCCCTTTTTTAGTGCCTCCAGTCTATTTTCAATGCTTGTATCAATAGAAACTACATTCGCTGGCCATTCATCTCTCTCATGTAAATACCATTTTAAAGCAGAATATTGGCAGTTTCCCTCAACTTCACAACCATCTGTACAACGTAACGTCGAACCCTTAGGTGCATGTTCGGATTTAAAATGAGTCAAACTTCCAAAAGATGAAATCTTTTCACACTCTGCACCCACAAGCCATTGTAGCACATCCATATCATGACAACATTTTTGCAAAATCATTGAACTTGATTCAGACTTATTACGCCAATTCCCTCTTACAAAACTATGTGCTTGATGCCAATGACCGACATTTTCATTCCATTGAATTGAAACGATATCCCCTATCTTCTTTTGATCAACAATTTCTTTTAAAGTCCTATAGAATGGTGCATACCTTAACACGTGACATACTGTTAATAACACGTTATATCTCGTGGCAGCCTCTGCAATTTCCAATGTCTCTTTAGGACTTGGTGACATTGGTTTTTCTAATAAAATTTTGTATCCCTTCTCAATCGCTTGCATTACAGGTTTATAATGAAACCGGTCGGGCGAACAAATAAGCAATACATCACAAAGCTTTTCTTTCGCTAATAACTCTTCCCATGTTTCAAATTGCATATCTTCCGAAACGTTATGCATTTCAGAGAATTTCTGTCTTTTTGCATTATCCAATTCTGCAACCGCAACAAAAGTTATCTCTGTTGGATGTTCTAACGCGTAAGAAGCATAAGCGTACATTCCACGACTTCCTGCCCCAATTAATGCCGCCGTAATCATACATATCCTCTCCTATTCTATTATTCTTATTTTCCACCTGTAATTGTAATTCCTTCAATAAATTGTTTTTGTAAAAAAATAAACAATAACAACATTGGTAAAATCGCTAAAAATGATCCCGCCATTAGTACAGGATAGTTTGTTGCATATTGCCCTTGTAGTGAAGATAAACCAACTGATAATGTCATCATATCTGGTGAATTATTTACAATCATCGGCCACATCAATTCATTCCAAGACCAGAGTGTTGTAAATATACCAAGTGCAATTAAACCTGGTTTCGCAAGAGGCAGCATAACATACCAATAAATTTGGAAGTGATTGCAACCATCTAATCTCGCCGCTTCTTCTAGTTCCTTTGGAACGCCCATAAAAAACTGACGCAATAAAAAGGTACCAAATGCACTAAATAACCCAGGTACAATTACCGCTTGTAATGTATTCAACCAATCCAGTTTTACCATAATTAAATATTGTGGAAGCAAAAACACTTGAGCTGGAACCATTAGGACGGAAAGAGTTAGTAAAAACAGTACATTTCTACCTGGAAATTGTATTCTAGCAAAAGCATAAGCTGCTAATGAGCATAAAAACAACTGCCCAATCGTTCTAGCTATTGTAACAATTACAGTATTCATCATAAATTTTAAAAATGGTAATAAGTTGAATATTTCCGTATAGTTACTCCACATAAATTGAGATGGGATAATAACTGGTGAAACTTGAACAGATTCTGCATAAGTCTTTAGAGACGTTAATATCATCCAAATAAAAGGACCAATGGTTAATAAGGCACCTATGATAAGTATTGTATGAATCATAATTTTATTTTTATTGACTGCACCTACTCTTTTATTCATCATAATGCACCCACTTTTTCTGTAATATCATTTGAATCGCTGTAATGATTAATATAATAATTAATAATATAACTGCTATGGCTGCCGAATATCCTTTTTCATTCAAAATAAAGGCATTTTGATAAAATAAATAAACAATAGATTGTGTATTTTCAATTACATTACTTGTTCTACCAATCATCATAAAGATGAGATCGAATACTTGAAATGCCCCAATTAAAGACATAATCGTTACAAAGAAAATAACTGGCGATAAAAGTGGCAATGTAATCTTAAAGAAAATTGTAATTGGCCGGGCTCCATCCATAATTGCTGCTTCATAGTATGTTTTAGGGATGTTTTGGAGACCAGATAGAAAAATAACCATGTTATATCCTATCCCACCCCAAATCGCAACTATAATAATTGAATATAATGCAATGTTAGGGTTGGTAAGCCAATTAGGACCATCAATTCCAAAGCATGATAACATGTAATTGAGTAACCCATAGTCAGAATTATAGATCCATTTCCATACCATCGCGATTGCAGCAGGCATTGTAATAACAGGTAAAAAATATAATGTTCTATACAGGGATTTCCCTTTAATGTTTTGATTTAATAGCACCGCTAATATGATGGATAAAAATATACTGATTGGAACAGTAAGCACGATATAAATAAATGTATTTTGAAAAGCCTTTCCTAAATCTTGATCAGTAAACATCTTTTTATAGTTTTCTAATCCAATCCATTCATAGCTACCAAACGCATCCCACGCTGTAAAACTAAAATAAATATTTTGCAAAATTGGCCACATATAAAAAATGAATAACCCTAGCATAGTTGGGGCAATCATGACATATGCCCATATATAATCTAATTTCTTTTTCTTTTTATATTTTTTTTGTATATGTGTGTTTTTTTGCTCCACTACCTTTATTGATAGATCCTCCATCTCTTCACTCCTCCCATAATTTTTGATTTAAAGTAAGGAGAGGATCCCTCTCCTTATTTTTTAGAAAGAACTTCATTTGCCTTCTCTGTTAATTCTTTTGTTGCATCTTCAACATTCAATTCTCCTCCCCATACCCTTTTTAATACTTTCGTTTCTTGCTCCCATAAAGCTCCTGTATTTTTCACACTCGGTAATGGGTAAGAATATTCAAGACCAGTGATATACGCTTGTAAATTCAAGTTTGGAACGGATTTAACCCATGCTTCTTGTGTTCCATTAAAAGCAGGAATAACTGTTCCAGTTTCTGCAAACACATCTGCTGCCTCTTTAGAACCTAAATATTTCACAAATTCCCAAGCTGCATCCGGATATTTTGTTTTCGCTGAGATGACATTTGCTAGACCATGAATCATAACAGCTCTTTCTTTCCCTTTTGGCATAACAGCAATATTTAAATCAGGATTTTTCTTATATTCTGGTACCATCCAAGGCCCATCAAAAATCATCGCTACTTTACCTGATAAAAACAAATCAGATGCTGTTGTCTCTGTCATTTGAGCAAATGTTGGTGATAATCCTTCTTTAATAAAACTAATGTTATAATTAAACGCTTCAATTGCTTGTGGTTTATTAAATCCTACTGTTTTTTTATCTTTAGAAAGAACATACCCTTTATTTTGGTAAATGAGATCATAATAGCCACCTTGATTTCCCATTGCTGCTGCAAATCCCCAAACATCTTTTTCCTTTTTCGTCAATTTTTTTGCAGCTTCTTTCATTTTCTCCCAATCCCATGAATCATCTGGATATGCTACTCCAGCTTCATCAAATAATTTTTTATTATACCAAAGTGCCGTTGTATCAAAATCTTTTGGAATACCGTAAGTTTTATTATCTACTGTATATAAATCAACTAAAGATTTCGGATAATTTTCCAATTTATACTTATCCTTTTTCGCTTTATCATCCAAAGGCATCAATACTTTCCCCGAAGCGTATTTCACAACATTTGGTCCATTCATCCAAAATACATCCGGCAATGCATTTCCTGTTGCTGCCGTTTCAAGCTTCTGAAAATACTGCCCATACGCTGTTAATTCTATTTTCACCTTAATATTCGGATGTTTTTCATTAAACTGTTGAACCACTTTTTCCACTGCTGGTAGTTGTTTCTTATCCCAAAGTGCATACCGTAATTCTATTTTTTCATCTTTAGATGACGTGTTAACTTTTTCGCCACTGTTAGAACATCCTACTATTGCCAATAGCAATGTTGACAAAAAGAAAATAAACCACTTTTTCATCCCTTTTCCTCCTCTAGAAACAATCATCTATATAACATAATCTTTACTTATGTTTCTTGTAATTCACTGACGACAAATTAAACTAATATAATCAACTTTACAAAAGATTTTGAGCACCTTGTAAATAAAGCGTTTACAAACGAGTTTTATTCATTTATAAAAACAATGCTCTTCTCTCCCTTCCCTATCAATTTTAGTAGACTTATGTCATTACCAGTTGAAGGAATAAACTATCATTGATATATTATTTATACATATACCAATTTGATCACGACATGATGTTGTCATTACCAGTTGTTATGAAGTATAACACTATCACTTTTTCCTCCGCAATATATTTTCTGAATTTTTTAAATTTTCATCACGAACTGTATTAATCCATTATCCCTATATAATTTGTTATTAATAAATAATATAAAGATAAGGAGTGTTGATATGATTCAACAATTAAAAAAATATTACGCTAAAGATATAAAAATTAATGAAGCCATACTTTCTGAAGATTACAGTTGGTTTTTGATTGACGGGAATAGAGTAGGAATTCGTAAATCTCGCTTACATAAACGGGAGTGTCAATTGCTTTCATCCCTCTTAACTCCCATCCATACTGACACATGCTACGAAACAAAAATAGAAAAGTATTGGTACGAAGCGTTATATCAGAGTAAAGATATTCAAATAACATCTGTACGCTTTTTACATTTCTTCACAACGCATCCTATAACGGAACGAGAAGAATTTCATAATGCTTTACATTCAATATTTGGTTTTGATACTCCTACAATATGGGAAACTTCACAAACTGGAGTCCTCATCTTAACAGAAAATATATCTGAATATAGATTGCAAACAGCCCTTGATACGCTAGAAACAGATTTTTTTATATCCTTATCCTTTTTTGTCGGCAGACACTACACCCAAACCAATCAAGTTTCTCACTTGTATCAATGGGAACGAAATTTATTTTCTTATCTTTCTCCCTATTTATCAAAGAAAATTACATACATTGAACAACTTCTCCCTTATCAATTAATGACCTTATTACCAAAAGAAAAAAGAGAAAAATATACAAATTGTTTATTGGAAAATATTTCCAATGACAAAGAACTAATAGAGAGTATTAAAGTATTCTTCCAATGTAATTTAAATGTATCACTTGCGGCTAAACAATTATATTTACACCGAAATACTTTACAGTATCGAATTGACAAATTTATTGAAAAAACAGGATTGAATATAAAAACATTTGAAGGTGCTGTGGCTGTTTATTTGGCTTTTCTTTCTTTGAACATCTCGTAATTTTGCATAAAAAAATTAACTTTTTTTGTGCAACTTACCAATTCACCTTACATTAAATAAAACTTATAATTCAGTTAATTATAAAAATAGGGGTGATGTATAATGGCCGAACTCGTATTAAATCATATTTTCAAATTATACGATAATAAAACAACTGCTGTTTCTGACTTCAATTTACATATTCAAGATAAAGAGTTTATTGTATTTGTTGGCCCTTCTGGTTGTGGAAAATCAACTACTCTACGGATGATTGCAGGTTTAGAAGACATTTCTGACGGCTCATTTTATATTGATGGTAAACTTATGAATGACGTCGCTCCAAAAGATCGTGACATTGCAATGGTATTTCAAAATTACGCACTATACCCACATATGTCTGTTTACGATAATATGGCGTTTGGTTTAAAATTACGAAAACTACCAAAAGGTGAAATTAATCGTCGTGTAACTGAGGCAGCAAAAATATTAGGTCTTGAAGATTATTTAAAGCGAAAACCAAAAGCATTATCGGGTGGACAGCGCCAGCGTGTGGCATTAGGAAGAGCTATCGTTCGTGATGCAAAAGTATTCTTAATGGACGAGCCTCTATCCAATTTAGATGCTAAATTACGTGTAAGTATGCGTTCAGAAATTTCTAAGCTTCATCGCCGCTTAAACACAACTACTATATATGTAACACATGACCAAACGGAAGCAATGACAATGGCATCACGCCTTGTTGTGATGAAAGATGGTATCATACAACAAGTTGGTACACCAAAAGAAGTTTATGATACTCCTGAAAATGTTTTTGTTGGCGGATTCATTGGTTCTCCAGCTATGAATTTTTTTACTGGAACATTAAAAGATAACTATTTTCATATAGAAAACATTCGTTTTAAAGTACCAGAAGGGCAATTAAAAAAATTGCAGAAAAAGGGATACAATAAAAAAACACTTATACTCGGTATTCGTCCAGAAGACATTCACGATGAACCAATTGTCCTTCAATCTTCTCCCGATTCAACTGTCGAAATTAATGTTGAAGTTGCTGAACTATTAGGTGCTGAGACTATGATACATGGAAAACTTGAAAATCAAAGTTTTGTCGCACGAATTAATGCTCGATCAGAACTGAAAGCTGGCGATAAACTTTCAGTAGCCTTTAGTTTAACAAAAGCACATTTTTTTGATAGTGAGACAGAACTACGTATACGTAACAATTAAATACACTTAATTGATTATTCTAAAATTAGATGTACAAAAAAGCTGTGTAGTATGACCTTTACACAGCTTCCTTCTTTAATCCCTTAAACATACTATTACTATTTAACCTTATGATGAGAGAATTCTTCTCTTAAACATTTTGATATTAATCATTTTATTTGTAGGGTTAAGGGGATGACCGTCCGTTTAATTAAAAACAAATGAACGCTGTTAGTATCACATACCATTGCCATATCAAACTCGTTACATATCCCTTCAACCAACACCTTAAAACATTCTTCTATTATCATTTATTTCTGAAAAATTAAAATAAAAAATCTGAAGACACTATCTAAACTTCGGATACTTAAAGTACCACGATCCTTACGGTTTTTAGTAGTATTCCGGATCCAACTTCCCTTTCATTTCATTCCATGCCTAAAGGCGGATCGGCTTTCTTGTTTAGAAAAAGATGTAATAAAACTAAGTACAAGCATAGCAAATAATATAATAACTCCTAACCCAATATTCATAAAACGAATCCCTTACATTATATGGTATAACTTAACATAAAGAGAAGATAATAACAAATAAATCCGTTACAGAATGGGAGCTCTCTAAAAATGAAACGAAAAATATTTTCTCTCTTTTCACTAATCTGTTTAGTACTACCAATACAAGCTAGTGCATACACATTTCAATCACTACCAATTGCATCAAAGTCTAAACAATGGTATATCGAAATTGATAAATCTCATAACGTAAACAAGCAAGCAATCCAGCCAAAACAAGGTGTATTTGATACATATAGTTTACTCGTAAAAAACATCGGTCATGATGTATCAAACGTATCCGTGGAAATACTTGATAACAATCCTACCTCTAAAGCTACCTTTAAACCTACTACACCTAATGAAAATATTTCTAAAAGTCATACAAGCTTTGACTACATGGTATTCCCATTAGACTTTAATAGCCATAATTTTAAAGTTGTGATTACTTGGGAAGAAAAGAACTTTTCTTACAACGGCCATCCAGTAAATGAAAGTAAAAAAATGAAACAAACATTTGTATTTAATGAAGAGTAAGCCCTAATTTAATTAGGGCTTACTCTTCATTTACAAAACCAGTTTGAATGGCTTCTGTCACTTCTTTTGTGATGTCCAGTTTTGTTGCATCGGTGCTAATTTTCTTATGCCAAATATGCACGGAAGGCTTTTCGTTACAAAAATGTTTTATTAATACTAGTTGATTATATGCTAGCTTATTTTCTCTATGGGTAGCAATATAGACTGTGAAATTTTTTGCTTCAAAGACCTTTTCCTGCAAAGTATATTGGTTGTCCCATTCCTTTGCGACTATATCGTTCAAATTTTCTATAAGCATATAAGTCGTTCCCACCTTCCCTTATATCATCAATCAAATCTTCGAATACTCGGCACACATAATGCTACTCCAATTGTTACAAGTACTAAAATAGCTAGTGTTATAATCGTTATCTCGCCACCTATGACAGTAGCTAACCATCCTACAGCTACATAACCTAGTGGCAATAAAGCAAATGAACCTAACATATCAAGGCTTGCCACTCTTCCAAATGCTTCTTCTGGCACAAGCTCTTGTAAACTCGTTTCCCAAATGAGTCCAAATATCATCATACCGAACCCTTCAATTGCCATTAATACAATTAAAACAGGTGCCCAAGTAATGAACGGCATTATTAAAAGCGCACAACCACTTATTAAAACACCACCATAGGCAAGTATTCCCCGCTTATACCACCGTTCTCTTCCGCCAAATATTAGCGCAGCAACTACAGCTCCAACACCAGAGGATGCCATTCCTAATCCATACACATATGCTTCAAAATGATGATGAACATTAAATAACCATGGAATTAATACGACGATAATTCCTGCATAACAAATATTGATGAAAGAAAAGACTAAAATTGTAATCCATAGCCACGGATGACTTTTTAAAACAAAAACACCTTCCATAAACTCTTGTTTATAATCGACTTTTTTCTTTTCAATAGGTTTTACTTTTTTAAACTTTATTTCTCTTAAAAATAATAAACAAAAAAATGATAACAAATACGTTACTGCATCTAGTCCAAACCCTATTCCGGCAGATGCAACTGAAACGATTAATCCTCCAAGAGCCGGTCCAATTAGTCGTATACCTTGATTACTCATTTGCGTTAATGCATTAGCTGCATTTCGAATTTCTGGTACAAATACTTTCGCTCTTACAGCCGCATACGCTGGCTGAAATATGCCTTCCATAAGTCCATATAATGCTACAAGTACATATAGAAGTGGAATTGTTAATACATCCATAAATATAAGTGTTGCAAGTAATAGCATTAATATGCAGCGAATTATATCTGTAAATAACATTACTTTCACCCGATCCATTCGATCTACGACTAATCCAGCAAACGGTAACGCAAGAATATTAGGGAGCATGTACATTGCCATAGTCATTCCCATTACAACTGTTGAACCAGTTAATGAATACACAACGACTGGCAAAATAACCATCGTTATCGAACTACCTAAAGTCGAAAGCAATTGCCCAATCCATAAAAATTTAAAATGTGGTGACGCTTTAACTGGCAATAGCAATTTACCGATATAGCTTAATTTTTTCTCTGTTGGTATTTCTTCTTGCATATACCTCTCCTCTTTTCAAATTAAGTTAACAATAAAACAAAAACAGAAAATTCAATCTTCAACACTTTTAATTATATATGAAACGGTTTAATTATTGGTAAAAACATAAAAAAGAAACTCATACTGAATCTAAAAATATTACATGTTAAATATAAATAAAAAAGGTGTTTTCATAAATGAAAACACCTTTTTATTTATAATTTTAAGTTCTTCTTCAATGTCCAATATTTTTCTTGCGCATTTTCAAATGAAAATTCTACCCAGCCATTTGGATCTTCACGATATACATTTACTTTTGTACCATTTTCTAATTTTCCAACTTCATTTTGTGTCACATTTGGTACACTCTTAATTGGATTGTTAAACGGGAATGGAACTTGATAGTAAGATCCTACCGATTGGACAGTAGCTTTTGCATCTTTTGCATAATCTGTATAAGGAATCGCTTCACTTAATACTTCTACATTTAATGTATTAGGGTTTTTCGGTAGTCGTTTTGCATTTTGGTAATCTGCTTTATTAAAAGGCTTAATGCGTTCCATGATATTAGCGATTTTTCCAGCCCATGCTGTATCTGTTGAATACATAACATTCATTGCTGGCAATGTGTAACCTTTGAAATATCTTGCACCCTCTTCTAAGTAGTTCTTTTTTACATAATCAGCGTTATATGAAATACTTAGTCCGTATGACGGTAAATATTTTGCATATGCAAATGGATCACGATCATATGCTCTTAAACCAAATAAATTATGTTTACGATATGCAATTTCTGATTTACCGTAACCAGATTCTAAGATTGCATGTGCAGCTAAGTATAGTGCATTCACACCATACTCATTTTGCGCTTTAATAAAGTCTTGTCCAATTCCAACTAACGGGCTATCTGGATGGAATCTTTGAATATAATTATCAATCTCTTGCGCTGTTACGTTAGATGGTAATGTCACATCTAGATTAATATATGAAGGCTGTTCAGCAGGAACATCCTTTTTAATTTGCATCGCTCTATATAACAATTGTGCATAGCTTTCACGTGTTAATACACCTGATGGATCAAATCCTCCAAGTCCATTCCCTATTGATACACCATTAGATTGCAATGCACTAATTGCTTCTTTTGCCCACCAATATGATGCATCTATATCATTAAATGTATGTGGTGCTTTTACTTCTAATTTAAATGCTCTTTGCAAAATAACAGACATTTCAGCACGAGTTAATGATTCTTTCGGTCTAAACGTTCCTTTATCATCACCTACGAAAATCCCCATATCTGTTAATGCTAAAATTTCCTTTGGGAACATTGTCGTTCCTGCACTAATATCAGAGTATGGATTTTTATAATCACTTTTTGCTTCTGGTTTTAATGCGCGATACATTAATGCTGCTACTTGCTCACGAGTTACAACATCTCCGAAGCCGAATTTACCATTATCGTAACCTGCAATAATCCCTTTTGACGTTAAATCAGTAATTGCTTCAAGTGCCCAATGATTTTTTGGAACGTCTGGAAATTCTTTTGTAGATGCAAACGAAGTTGCTGGAGCCATCACTACTTGAAGCGCGACTGTCACTGCTAACACATTAGAAATAACTTTTTTCATAAATTTTTTAACACGTTTTTTATATGCTTGTTCCCGTGTTAACTTGCCTCCCTTTATCGTGTAATTTTCCCTATTAAACTAACAAACTCTTAAATAGTCAACAGTAAAAGTATACGTGATAAAAATCAACTAATCTACCATTATTTTATTTATAATTAACATAATACGATATATCTTTTTATTTCGATACAAAATTACATAAAATCACATAAAAAGCCCATCTATATAAAGGCGATGGGCTTAGTAATCAACATTGTTATTTAGCTAAACGATATTTTGCAACATCGAAACCTTTCCATTCATAATAATCTAAAATACCAGCATAAACTGCCTCAGCAGCAATTTGTCTTCCTGATTCAGTAGCTAATTTACCATTATCTATATCATTATCAATAAAGGCAAGCTCTGTTAAAACTGCTGGTACTGTATTATTATTTACTACATAAAGTGAGTGATTGTCTTTTATCTTTCTATCTCTTGTATGTAGTGCTTCTACTACTCTATTTTGAATTTTATTCGCTAATACTTCACTATCCTTTTCAATCTGTGTCTCTTCTCCACGCTTGGATTTTTTATAATAATATGTTTCCGTTCCATGACCATCATGTTTTTCAGAAGAATTTGCATGAATGCTTACAAATATATCTGCATTGTTCTCTTGACCAAATTTTACTCGATTCGCAAGAGATTCATTTTTGTTACTTCCTGGATTTCCGTTTTCTTCACGTGTTAACAAAGCTTTTAAAGGTGTATTTTTTTCTAACAACTTCTGTAATCTTAAAGATGTATCAAATACAATTTTACTTTCCTCTACGCCTTGTCCTGGATTCCCCGGATCAAATCCTCCATGACCAGGATCAATAATAACTACCTTTTCTACTAAAGGGTTACCTATTCTAAGAGAATCTGCCTTTTTAATAAATTGAGCTGCCTCTGCTTTAGTTAGAATTTTTTCAGGCTCCCATTTGTCACCAGTTCCAATAGAAATCCCTAATTCAACTAGAATGTTAGCTTTTGCTTTACCCCAACTTTTTTCTAGATCACTGAATTTAGTTGCTGGAGTACCATTTACTTTAGAATCTAATTTGTAAGCTTCTACAATAAGAGAGGCCATTGAAACTCGGTCAATTTTCCCAGTTGGATCGAATACGCCCGCTCCTTTCCCTTTTACAACGCCAGCTTTTTCTACAGCTGCGATGAATGGGGTATACCATTGGTTTTGAGAATCACCGAAAGATGGTTTAGCATTTTTATCGATTGGTAAGTTTAAGACTTTAGCCATCATTGTAGCTGCTTCTGCACGAGTGATTTCTTTTTCTGGCTCAAACATTCCTTTTTCGTTACCTGTAACTGCACCTTTCTCTACTAAATAGTAAATAGAGTCTTCTGCCCAATGTTTAGCTGGGACATCTGGAAATTTTTTCGTTTGCGCGAAACTACTAGATGAATAAGATAATATACTAGCTGCAATTACTCCTGCTGCGATTATTCTATTTTTCATAGAATATATTCCCCTCTCAAGTACGATGTATTTATGTAACAGACTCATTATAGTACTGAAAATTAGTAATAGTCAATTGAAAATTGTATAATATTGTATTATTATTGTATTTTTTGTCATACATAACTATAGTTAAAAACTATAAGATTTTATTAAGAGGAGAGATTCATATGAGCAACAATTGGAAAGATATAGAGCACCGTATGTATACAATGTGTATGATTCAGCGGAATAACAAAGTATTGTTAATACAGCGCCCCAATCACCTTGGCTTCCCTGGTTACATCGCTCCCGGCGGAAAAGTAGATTTTCCAGAAAGTATCGTTCAAGCTGCTAAACGGGAAGTAAAAGAAGAAACTGGATTACTTGTTTCAAATTTAACTTTTAAAGGATTAGATGAATACGTAAATCCGAAAGAAAATGTTCGATATATGGTATTTAACTATTGGACAGATTCATTTGAAGGTGAACTCCTTTCGAATCCTCCTGAAGGCAATTTATTATGGGTACCAATCAATACAGCACTAAATCTTCCTATGCAAGATTGGTTTAAAGAAAGATTTCCATTATTTTTTGAAAAAGGTACGTTTGAAATTCAACGTGTTTGGGACAAAGACTTAGATAAACAAGTCGCTATGACAATTACCCATACGTAAAAAAGCTTGGAATCTCTCCAAGCTTTTCTTACTTCTCCTCTATTTTCTTAATCTCATAATCAATTTCTAAAAACTTAACTCCAAATATCCACATTTTATGGTTAGCTTCTAACATTTGATTGGTGCCCTCTTTAATAATAAACGTCTCTGCTAACGGTAACCGTACTGTAAAGAAACGAGTATGTAAATAAATCCCCTCATCTCCCTTACCATTTCTTCTCAGCTTACTAGTAATAATTAAATTATTATTATCATTACGTAATTTTAAAATCCCCGTCATATTCGAATATGGTAGAGGTAATGCGATATTCATATATGTCTCATTCTTATACGTATGTTTTGAGTAAAGAGCTACAAAAATAGATGCTCCTGCTTCATTTTTTCTTAACCAAGCTCTTACATTCTCCCTTCCATCCTTCTCATCCATTACCCCTATGATAGAGCCGTGCATTGTTTCCCACTTGCCGCCCATTCCTAAATGTATTTGTCCTACACGCTTACTCATTTTCTCATAACAAAATGCTAACAGGCGGAACGAACGAGTCCATTTAATATGCGATTGTAACTCATACTCTTTTGTATTTTCATAAAACCGAATAATGCTTAAAGGTATCTTCGTCACGTCAAATGCCTCACTATGAAAATCATTCATTTTATCAACTAAACCGTTGTATTCCTTACTATCTATTACATTTCTGTTATGTAAAAACGCTTCACCAACTGTCGCCTTTCCTCTTAATCTGCTCATTGGTTTCCCGTAATATTTATAGTTCGGAACACTATTTTCAATCATCCAGCCGACAAATGCCGGTAACGCTACTCCAATTCCATTCACAACACCGTGAATCCAAACCATTTGAGCAATTGTAATCGTCATTACATGTTTCAAATTCCCATACGAGTATATAAGTGAAAACATAATTGTTACCATAAGTGTACTAGACGATATGATCAGAAGAATCTTTGCGTTGATAGCATTAAATTTCGTACGCCAAACATAAATTCCATAACCATAAATAGCGCATAAATATAGGAACACTGCAAAAAATTCAAATACCCTTGAATACGTAATTCCTACTGCGACTGTCAGAGGTGAAATAACGATGACAAACATAATAACATCATATACTTTACTTCTCTTTTCTCTTTTTCTCCCAATTAAACCAGCCGATAACGGCAATAGAAACGCCGAATAATGAAAGTGTGCAGCTGTGAGTAAAACAATGTCAGAACTAAAGTGCATAATGGAAAGCTTTGCTACTGAGGCGAAAAACCAGAAGCCACCTAAAAACAAATAAATAAACGCACTATCGATTGCCGTTTCTTCTAACGGTTTCCATCCTCTTTCTAGTAATCTACTCACACCAAATAACGCGACAATTCCTGTATATACAAACCAAAATAGCGCAAAGAAATAGTGACTTGTTACGAAAGCTAACATTGCACTAATTGCTGCGATTGGATATAAAAACGATAAAAATTTATAAAAGAATACATATGATCCATTTCTTATTTTCTTATCAATGATGCTAAATGACATCGGTATAAATAACAACATAGCTAATAAAATAATTGCTTCCACTGGATTTATATTTGGCCACTCACATATTAGAAAAATAATATAACAAACAAGTCCAACTATTATATTTTTCATATTATTTATTTCCTCTCCACAAACATTCCCCTATATGAAAATAATGAACCAATTAACGGATTGCGTACTTGAACATGAATTCGAAAGCATTGTTGTGTTTCATCATAACTTTCTACAATGTTGGCCTCCCCGTATAAAAACCTAGGTAACGGGACTTTCCTTCCAAACATGTAAAACCATTGTTTCTTTGAAGAAATATGCATTGCCCCTAACTCATCAATATAAAAATTCAATGTAGAGACGAGTAAATGTGGTTCACCAAAATAATCTACAATTTCATTTTCATCAAGTTTCATTACCGCATTAAAATATCTTTTCTTATTATGAAAATAAAAAGTACGATTCCACCGCACAAGTTCATGTCCATGTTCATCACGCTCAGCGGTATTATGTATTGTAAATGGCACTCCCTTACCTCTCTCAGAGAAAAACATTCGAAACTTCGATGCAATTTTTAATATGAATTTTACGAAAAAAGAACCACCGTAAATTTCATCCATCTTCCCTTCTCCAATAAAGCTATTTTCTTCTGTAATCTCATAACGTTTCTGTAATTTCGGATGAAGTTTTTTATAAGAATCCCCTAATAGTCTTTCATACATATTAGCCATACATTATCCCTTTCTCTTCCTCTTGCAATTTTTTGCACTTGGCAAATTCGTACTATTTATATAACCGACAATCGATAATCCAATTAGAAGTAGATTTAACGTAATTGGATTAAACGGCTCTGTAAAGCTTGCGATATTCGTAAATCCTGCTGCTATCGTTAAGGCTATTAACATAAAAATATGTACGACAAATACTTTTCGTTTTGGAAATGGTAACAGCCATAGGACACCAAAAATAATTTCTAGTAATCCAATTATTTTAAGTACAAAAATACTATGTTCAGTTGAACCAACCATCACCGATAGCATTTTTACTTCTTCTGAATGAGTAAACACTAGTTTCGGTACTATTCCTTGATACATCCATACGAAAGCAAATAAAAAACATATGAGCCAATACGTCACTGTTCTTCTAATGAGCAATCTAGGATGAAGTCCCTTTTCTAACCATAATTTTAAAGCATCAAAACTCCAAGCAGTCGCCCAGCCTAATAATGGCCGAAACATATAGAAATCTATTACATTCCCTATACGACCAAACCTCGTATCATAATCATATTGTGTCTCAAAATGAATGTGTTCTTTACACGGTGCATACTTCCAATAACCACGCCCTATTTGAATAAGTGATAATTGATTGTCTGTCCAAAATTTTAAAGAAGAAATCCGTTCACCTGTTTCTTTTCTTATTTCACCTATCGATTCCCCTTCCCCAGCTATTTCAAGTCCAAATCCGATTTTTGTTTTATATAGAAATTTCTGTGGTTCTCCTTCTTTTTTCTCTAAATATGAAATTTCAGTAAAGCGAGCATCCCATTCTGTATGTATATGTGGTTCTTGCGTATATTCCCATAATTTCTCCATCGTTGTGTTCATTTCTGCTGAAACATAAATAGGCTTTTTCCCTTTCATTCTTCCACCTCCAATGAACTATAATTTTAATGTACATGTAATAAATTTATTTTGCTACATTTTTCACAAACTTCCTCGTAAAAAATAGAATTTTTAAAATTTATACAAAACACTTGATTCCCCAAAAAATTTAAATTATTATAAAACAAATGTTACCAACAACTTCATAAATCAAACACTCTCGCCTAAAACGTGAGATAGAGGTTGCGATACTTATGAGTATTCTAATGGAGACACAGAGAGGTCTATGAAATTAGATGAAAGGAAGTATTGCCGAAATCGATATATTTCTCTGTATGTATCGATTGGGGCTGTTTTCGAATAGAAACAGAACTGTCATATGTACAGACGCGTATGTATGAAGAGCTATCTACAAAAAAGAGATATCATTTTCATGGTATTCCTTTTTTGGCGGTTTTTTTATTAGCTCCGTTTTCTGTTTCCCTTTTCCTGTAACAGCACCATCCTCACTTATTTGAGATGGTGTTTTTTGTTTTTCTCTGGTAACTACAGGAATATTGGGATTTATATATGTCCTAATCTATTCTTAAAAATGGATGAAAGAAGGAATTCGCAATGGAAACGATTGTACAAAAATTTGGTGGCACTTCTGTCGGAAGTGTTGAGCGTATTCAACATGTAGCAAATTTAATTATTGAAGAATATGAACGAGGACATAGTATCGTCTCTGTCGTTTCAGCAATGGGAAAAAGTACAGATGAACTTGTAGCACTTGCTAACGCAATTACAGAAAATCCAAGTAAACGTGAAATGGATATGCTTCTATCGACAGGAGAGCAAGTAACTATTTCATTATTAACGATGGCACTACAAGCAAAAGGGTATAACGCGATTTCATTAACAGGATGGCAAGCTGGTATTACGACAGAATCTGTACATAGTAGTGCACGGATTACTGAAATTAATACAGATCGCATTCAATCTTATCTTACTAAAGGCACGATTGTTATTGTAGCTGGTTTCCAAGGAGTCAGTGAAGATTTTGAAATTACAACGCTTGGACGAGGCGGTTCTGATACAACTGCTGTCGCATTAGCTGCTGCACTAAACGCAAAAAAATGTGATATTTACACAGATGTGACAGGCGTATATACGACGGACCCACGAGTTGTAAAAGATGCTTATAAATTAGATGAAATTTCTTATGACGAAATGTTAGAACTTGCAAACCTCGGTGCTGGTGTATTACACCCACGTGCTGTTGAGTTTGCTAAAAATCATAATGTCATGTTAGAAGTTCGCTCAAGTATGGAACAAGAAAACGGAACAATTGTAAAAGGAGAATGTAACATGGAACAACAATCAATCGTTAAAGGTATTGCATTTGAAGATAATATTACACGCATCACATTGAAAGGATTGGAACAAGGCTCACTTTCAACTGTTTTCTCTACATTAGCAGCGGCACATATTAATGTAGATATTATCATTCAAAGTATTACAAATGAAGGAACTGTTCATCTCTCCTTCTCCATCCATTCTAATGATTTAAGAGAAACATTAGAAGTATTGGAACAAAATCAAGAGGCACTTCACTATGAATCAGTAGAATATGAAAATCATTTAGCAAAAGTATCAATTGTAGGATCTGGTATGGTCTCTAATCCAGGTGTTGCTGCGAATATGTTCACTACTTTAAAAGAAGAAGATATTCATATTAAAATGGTAAGTACATCAGAAATTAAAGTGTCTGTCGTTATTGACCGCCTTCATTTAGTAACAGGTGTTGAAGCACTTCACCAATCATTTATGGCGAAAATTCAGCCTTTAGTGCAGATGAGCTAATTTGATATGCTCAGTAACACTTATAAAAAAATCATATTAATCTACTTCCTTCCTAATTAAATAAAAGCTGTTCGTTAACAAGATGCTATATGACATATAAAAAAACACCTTGTCACATTTTCCTATACTGTGACAAGGTGTTTTTGACTGAAAGGAATTTGTAACTACTTAGTAGTATAATTATGAAGATGATTAAATAATAAACTTTTATACATAAGGAGATAAGACTATGGCAAAAAACAAATTACTACGAATGGACAATGTCAGCATCGTTGTAGAATCTCTTGATAACGCAATCTCTTTCTTCGAGGAGATTGGCTTGAACCTCGAAGGACGAGCCACTGTCGAAGGTGAATGGGCTGGTCGCGTAACTGGACTCGGCTCTCAGTGCGTAGAGATTGCTATGATGGTCACTCCAGATGGCCACAGTCGAATTGAACTTTCGCGATTTCTCAACCCTCCTACTATAGCAGATAACCGAAATGCTCCTGTAAACGCTCTCGGTTATCTACGCGTCATGTTCACCGTTCAAGATATTGACGAAATGGTATCGAGACTCACTAAGCATGGTGCAGAGCTCGTTGGCGAAGTAGTTCAGTACGAGAACTCGTATCGTCTCTGCTACATTCGTGGAGTGGAAGGAATTTTAATCGGTTTAGCGGAAGAACTCGGTAATAAATAAGTAATGTTTTATAAGAAGTCTTTACTAAAGTAAAAATATTTGAAAGAAATTATCGCTTCATAAAAACTTAGATTTTGAACCCCGTCCTAGCTTGAGAACGGGGTTATGCTTGTTTGAACTTTTTAACATACTATCAATATCCTAAAATCATTATGAAGCAATTCAATTGCTTCTTTTACTCTTTCCTAGGAAATATAACTGATTCTTCTCACTTCTTATCATATATATCTTTTCTTTTAAAAAACGATCTGAACTCATTCAAAATAACTTTCTTAACATCAGAGTAAAAAACCATCATGAATAGCGCAACTCCTAATACAACCACCTGTATTTTTTCATAATCAACGAAAGCACTCATAATTAACAAACCAAATCCAATATAAAAACCAAATTCATTCTCTTCCTCAAAATCCTCATCTTCTTCATCAATATGTATTTTTTCTTTCATGTTTTGATTCCCTTTTATTAACTCATCGAGCGTAACATTATACATTTCGCTCAGTAAAATTAAATTATTAATATCAGGATAACTTTTATCATTTTCCCATTTATATACCGCTTGCCTCGTTACACCAATCTTTTTAGCAACATCCTCTTGTGAAAATTCCTTTGACTCTCTTAGCTTTTTCAACTGCTCTCCTAAGCTCATAACGTCCCCTCCTTTAACAAATTATTACATAAAAAGAGATATAAAAGAAAGAAACCATTAGTAAAATCCACTGTAAACCATTCGTTTACACCATAAAAAAGAGAGGATAACTCTTTGAGCTATCCTCTCCCATTTCTATTAAAACAGATGAATGTTTTCCTTTTTACAAGCTTCACGTAAATCATCAGGCCATACAGAAGATTGAACTTCACCGATATGTGCTTTACGTAAGAAGTACATGCACATTCTTGATTGTCCGATACCACCGCCAATTGTTAATGGTAGTACGTCTTCTAAAATACCTTTATGGAAATCGTACTCACGTTTGAAGTCTTCACCTGTTTTCGTTAACTGCTCATCAAGTGATTTACTGTCAACACGAATTCCCATTGATGATAATTCGAATGAAGATTGTAGTACTGGGTGCCAGAATAAGATGTCACCGTTTAATTTCCAATCATCATAATCAGCTGCTCGTCCATCATGCTTTTCACCTGAACGAAGTGCATCACCAATTCCGATAATGAAGACTGCACCGTGTTCTTTTGCAATTGCATGTTCACGATCTTTCGGTGTTAATTCTGGATATTTATCTTCTAGTTCTTGAGAAGTAACGAACACAATTTCTTCTGGTAAATACTTCCCAAGGAACGGATATTTTTCAAATAAGTGATCTTCTAAATCTTTGAATATTCCATAAATTGTTAGTACTGTTTTTTGTAAGTAATCTACAGTACGCCATTCTTTTTGAACGATTTTTTCCCAATCCCATTGGTCAACGTAAATAGAATGTGTTGCATCAAGCTCTTCATCACGACGGATCGCGTTCATGTTTGTATATAAACCTTCACCAGCTTCATATCCATATTCATGCAGTGCAAATCGTTTCCACTTTGCTAGTGAGTGCACAATTTCTAATTCTTCTCCTGAGTGTAACATATCAAATTCAATTGGACGTTCTACACCGTTTAGATGATCGTTTAGTCCTGATTTTTTCGTTACGAATAATGGTGCAGATACACGGAATAGTTCAAGTCGTTTTGCTAATTGATCCTCGAAAAATGTTTTAACTTCCTTAATTGCGATTTGAGTCTCTCTTACTGTCATTAATGATTGATACATGGTGGTTTCCTCCTAAAATGTTTGGATGTTGTGAAAAGAAGCCAACAAAAAAAGCCCTTCTTTCCCAAAAAACTGGGACGAAAGGCTTTGGTTCCGCGGTACCACCCAAATTAGCAACAGAGGTTGCTCACTTATACAATACGGAGATGAAATATCTCGATACTGTTCTTCTTGTAACGGCGAAGTTCCCGGCTAAGTCTACTTTCCTGTAAAGGGATTTCGGTTAGCAACTCCAGGAGGTTCTTCATAATAGGCTTCGTATCAGGCTCACACCACCCCTGACTCGCTTAGACTACGTCCTACTACTACTCGTCCTTTCATAGTCGTTTTGTTGTCACATCTCTGAAACATTTTATTAATGATTATTCTATACAAAAAATAAAGAAAGTCAACAAAAAGTTTTAAAATGTTTTTCAATTCTTTATTTTACGGCTTTATTGATTGTTTCCAATATACCTTCTTTACTTCTTTTGTCTGGGTATTCCAAAAAACGTCTCACTAACAGAAACTAACATATATACAACAATTAATGTAATCGTCCGAAATATAGAATCCGCAGTATTTCGTATTATTTTCATTTTCTTTGTAATTCCTTTCAGTTTACTTGCAAATTCATGATATACTATAGCATTCAAGCAGTTTGTTTTTACTTAAAACAAACATAGTCATTTATAAAGAGTATTTTCTAAATCATTGACTATTATCAAATAAGATTTTTATATAACGGAGTGATTATATGAGTAAAACGAAAGCAAAACCGAAAAAAGGTGTAGGACAAGGTACAGGAAGTAAAGGATGGAACCGTTGGCAATCAAGCGCAAAGAAAAAGAAAGCAGCAAAGCCATACAAAAGTAAAGGTACAAAGAAATAATTGAAATAACATTTGATTTCTTTACTTTGTACAAAACAAAATATAATTATTACAACAAAAAAGCTATACCCTCATACATTTGAAGGCATAGCTTTTTTTATTAGATCATTAAAATATCTCGAATTTCTTCCTCCGTGATTGATGATAATTTCTCTTCTCCTGGCTCAATCACTTCAGCGATTAAATGTTTCTTACTCTCTTGTAGTTCATGCATTTTTTCCTCAATGGTTCCGTGTGCTACTAATTTAATAACTTGTACTGTATTTTTTTGCCCCATTCGATATGCCCGATCTGCTGCTTGTTGTTCAACAGCTGGATTCCACCATAAATCGTATAATATAACCGTATCAGCGCCTGTTAAGTTAAGACCTGTACCACCAGCTTTTAAAGAAATGAGGAATAGGTCTCCTTCTCCTTCGTTAAACCGATTACATAGTTCTACACGTTCTTGCGAAGGTGTATTCCCGTCTAAATAAAAGTATGGAATTGCTTGACGATTTAATTCACGACCAATAATGGACAGCATCTTCGTAAATTGAGAAAAGATTAAAATTCTCTTACCAGTGCTTCTACATTCCTCTAGTATGTCTAACAGTTGCTCGAATTTAGCTGAACTCCCTTTGTAATCATCAACGAATAAAGCAGGATGATTACATATTTGTCTTAATCTCGTTAAGCCAGCTAAAATTCTAATTTTATTTTTACGTAACGTATCTTTGTCTAAATGCTTTAATGTTTCTTCCCTTAATTTCGCTAAGTAAGCAGCATATAGTCTCTTTTGATCCGGTAATAACTCCGATGACTGTAAGTGCTCTATTTTATCTGGAAGCTCTTGTAATACATCTTCTTTTAATCGTCTTAATACGAACGGTTTTACGCGCTTCGCAATATCTTCACGCCTTAAATCACCGAATTCTTTTCTTCCTGGTAATAATTCTGGAAATACGACATGAAAGATAGACCATAGCTCTTCTAATGAATTTTCGACAGGCGTTCCCGTTAGTCCAAAACGATATTCAGCTTGAATTGTTTTCACTGCTCTTGCAGTTTGTGTTGTAGGATTTTTAAATGCCTGTGCTTCATCAAGAAATAGTGTATGAAATGGCCTCGCATATGACCTTACATCTCTTCTCAGTAATGGATATGACGTAATGACGACATCAAATTCCGCTACGTCTTTTAAGATTTTTCGTCGTTCTGTTTGATTTCCATCTGCAATAACCGCTCTAATATGTGGGGCGAATTTTTTCAATTCACTAAACCAATTATAAACAAGCGAGGACGGTGAAACGACTAATATAGGCAGCTTCTTCTCCCGAATTTCAGGCAAAACAGAATCTATATAAGCAATACTTTGCAGCGTTTTTCCAAGTCCCATATCGTCTGCTAAAATACCGCCAAAACGGTAATAGGCGAGTGTTTTCATCCATTCGAACCCGTATACTTGATACTCTCTCATTACAGCATGTAAAGTTGGCGGTACTGTAAACTTTAACTTTTTCGGATTTTGAATGCTTTCAACTAAATCTTGAACAGACTCATCTAAACTTAAAACATTACCTTCATGTAGTCCATTCATCCATTTTACACTCCGAATAAGCGGAACATTCACTTCTTCCCCATGTAAAAATTCTTTTCGAATACCTGATTCTTTTACAAACTGATTAATTTCATTAAACTCTTTGCTCTCTAGTGATAATAAAGAACCATTCGCAAGCCGATAATATTTCCGTTTTTCTTCAAGAGCCGCTAATACACCTTTAATTTCAGCTTCCGGTATTCCTTTTATATCAAAACGAAATGACAACCAATCAATTCTTTCTTTCCTTCTCACTCTAATAAGTGGCGCTGTATCCCCTTTATGAATGCGTAATTTGATTGCTGTTGTCGCGTAAATATCAACTAAACCTTTTAACGTTGGAACAATGTGATATAAAAAGTTATACTCAGCTTCTTCATTATGCATAAAGTAACCGCCTTCTGTTTTCGCAAAGGCACTTTCACTCATAATGTCTAAAATCTCTTTTTCCTTTTTCTCATCACGATTAAAAACAGAAGGTTGCCCGTCTTCTTCTAGCGGATTAATCACAACGTTTCCATAATGAAATTCAAGACCTGCTAGCAAACGATTTTTCACTCGATCTAAATATAGCTTTGCTTTTAACGACGGCGTTTCAACACGATCGGATATGACTTCATCAATGCGCACTGTTCCAAGTTTCATTAATCCAGGCACAACTTTCGCTACGAAATGCTCCATCTTATTTTCAGGAATATAAAACTGATTGCTATTTGAGCGACTCATCATCTTTTGCAATTCAATAAGTCGCATACAATCTTCCATAGGTAAATGATATAATTTCCCATCGTAAAGAGCGTTGTTATACATCTCCATAACTCGAACACGATTTAGACCGTCTATATGAAGGGTAAACCCGCCATTATTCCCTTTCGTAAACTCAAAATGTAATGGCAATAACCCTTTTGAAATGTGTAATCCCTGGAACAGTTGCTCATTTTGTTTCAACTGTACATACTCGGCTCTAGAAAGTGCAGAGAGCATATCATTCCATGAAGCTGGCGGTATAAATATCATACTTTCATCTTGTTTCGCATGTACTTCTAGTGCATCTTCATACATTTTTTCGTTATGATATATTTTAATAAGTTGTTGTATAATCGCGTCTGTTTCTTGTTTAAAACTGTGTACATCTGGCGTATATGTAAATTCATTGGAACAATGAAAAGCCTCTCTCTTCTCCACTTTAGAAAGAAATTCTCTAATATGATTTATAAAATATGTTTTCGCAAGTTTTAACTGAATTCCAAGAAGAGCCCCACCGCTTTTCTTCGCTACTGGTGAACATATAAACGCAACATCTAATATTTCACGTGTATCAAACCGATGTTGTTTACTTTTTGGCCTCAGTGGTTTGTCTGCAAATAACTGAAACATCCCGTTTGTTAATTGATCATTTCTGTTACTAACAGAGCCCATTCCACCCGTTTGTTGGTTATAATTTATTTGTATTAGTACGGCTGCAACATGTTGACAGTACGTTTGAAAAGACGCTAATGAAGGACAACTACATCTCGCAACAACATCACCTTTTTTAGCTTTTTCTACCGTAACACGAAAATCCTCGTTCCCTTTTACCGTCGCCTCACAAATTTCTTTCGTTTCATCATAGTAATTAACGATTACTTTATTTGATTTATAATAAGCTTCGCCTCTTTTATATGAGGTTTCTCCACATACTTCTTTAATAATCGATTTATTTAATGTAAAACTCATTGTTTTAACACTTCCTTAATGTAAAACCATTTTCTCTTACTTAACATTTTACATGCTTCACGAGAAAATATAAAATGTTGATTTAACAAAAAAAGATGCTTATTTATAAGCACCTTTTCACTCTATCTCCATCAGTCGTTTCGCCTCAAAGTACAACACTTGAATAAATTTTTTCGTATTAATTCGTATATGTCCAGAAGTCGCTACCCCATCCTTTGTCATTTCTGTCATCCGTTTTCTAACTACAGTGAAATCAAAAAACTTCGGAGCATAACTTTCAAATTTCGGATTTGAAAAGTCTGTTAATCCAAGGGAAGCTAAATGATTCAATGATTGATAAATCGCTCTTCTTACACGTTGTTCAGATGCTTTTTTCTCCTTCTCTATATCTGCATCTGAAGCTATTTCCCCTAATTTTTTCAGTGTAATTTGGTGGAAAATATCTTTTAACGCAGGAAATCCAAATTCAAATGTTTGCGCCTTTTCTTGTCCATATAAATATTCCAGCATACTAAGTAAATCTTTACTTCCGTTCTCTCCCGCAATACCGAGTTCTGCTAGTAAGAAGCGTCCTGAATCTGATATCTTTTTCCCTTCTTGCACTGTTTCACTACGCATTTGCGGCTTTTCCCACTGAAATACATTATTTAATGATTTTTGAATGTCATATATAGATCGCTCCAAACGAATACGCTCTATCACTTTTCGTACAACAGATACTACTTCTATTTTGTTGAGTGGTTTGGTAATATAATATTCTACACCAAGTGTATATGCCTCACCAATGAGCTGTTTCGATTCAACTTGAGAAATCATAATAATTTTCCCAGTAAATGAAGACGCTATATGACGAACTGTTTCAATACCGTCTCTCACCGGCATGAGTAAATCAATAAATAAAATATCCACTTTTTTATAATTTAGCTGTTCTGCTTCAACAAAAGCCCCATCTTCCGATTCTCCAATTACTTCCCCAAGATCGCCATCCTCAATAATTTGCGAAAGCATCGAACGGAAAACTTCATCATCATCTACAATATAATAAAACAAACCTATTCCCCTTCCCGCTTTAAACTGCACTCCGGTAAACAAACGATAAACTTACACCCGTTCCCATTTTCATTGTCTTCTAACCTTACTTCTCCGCCGAGCTCTGTTACCATTTCATATATGTAAGAAAGTCCAATACCTGTGGACGGCGTTCCTGTTTGATCATACTTTGAAGTAAAACCGGGCTTAAATACTAATTTCTTATACTTTTGCGCAATACCAGGGCCATCGTCAATTACTTCAAAGATTACATGTTGCTCTCGTTTATATAACTTAATACGAATGAGTCCTCTATCTTCAATTGCTTCAACTGCATTCGCAACTAAATTATTAAAAATTGATAGCACTGTATACACGTGATATGCAGCATGCTCGCCTTCTATATGTTTAGAGAAACGTATATCTTTCTCTAGCATTTCAGCATACTTTTCATTTATTCTTACAATCATTTCTGTAAGCTCATGACCTTCTACGTACTCAGCCACATTTTTATCTAATAACAGTTTAGATAATCCTGCAAAAATCCTTTGATTATCTTTTTTTATTTCATGCACTTCTCCTGCTATTTTCAATGCAGTTTTACCATTCGAATGATCGCTTACTTGTAAATTCCGATATAATTGATACGCTTCTTGTGTAATTAATTCTGCATTTTGTAACGTTTTTTTCAAATGAACAGATTCTACATATAAATTGGATAAGTGCATTAACATTTTTTCATTTTCTTTTCGCACTTGTGATTCTTTTAATTTCGTTTCATATAAATTCATCATATTTAAAAAGCCAAGTGCAAAAAAGCTACGAAAAATAGCAATAATGATGAGTTTATTTACTTCAGAAATTGTTATTGTTGTACCTAGTACTAACATGTGATAAAACGCAAGTTCCGACATACTTGCAACAATTTCAATTGAAATTCCAAGACATCCAATAATAATTGGTTTCTGATGGAACTTATTTACCCTGCAAAGTGAAAAAAGACTTCCATAAATAAAATAATAAAAAAACACAGGATAGCGCAAATAAAATGATTCTGTCATATGAAATGAACCTTGCATGACCCAGTCAAGACATACGCGGAATAAGACTACACATATACCAACAACAATACCTGCAACTCCTGCTGGTATTCTTCTTAAAAATAGTAATAAAAAGAAGAATAACGGCGTACCAAAGCTAACGCGAAACGTATCATTAAAAGGATGAAAATTAAGCTCTCCAGCAATCGGAACAACAACCATTAATATAATTAAAAGGGATATGTCTTTCTTCCATAATTGATTCCAATTCAAAGGTGCCACTTCCTATATTCTTTTTTCAATAATAAAAGTGAAAGCCCGCTTATATTTATAAACGGGCTTTATTTCTATATTCTAACCTTTTCTACCGCTTTTATTTGGCGATACTCAGGCTCCCAGATTGCTTCTTTCACTGCAATCTTGATATCGTTATCACTTAAGTTCTCTCTAGCAACACCTTCTGCAACAGCAACTTTCGCTACTTCAATTGCTACCATTTCCGAGATATTACGTAACTCTTCAACTTCTGGTAAAATAGGTGCTCCTGGCTGACTTGTATCTACCATGCTCGCAACTGCTTCAGCTGCTGCTGCGAACATGCCATCCGTCATGACGCTTGCACGTACGACAATTGTTCCAAGACCAAGACCTGGGAAAATAAGTGCGTTATTTGATTGTCCAATCACATACGTTACACCGTTGTATGTAACTGGTTCAAATGGACTTCCTGTTGCAACTAACGCTCTTCCTTCTGTCCACTTGATTAAATCGGCTGGCTTTGCTTCAGCAAGTGGCGTCGGGTTCGACATCGGTAAAATGATTGGTCTTTCTACGTGAGAAGCCATTTCTTTAACAATCTCTTCTTTAAATGCGCCTGCAACAGTTGATGTACCGATTAAAATTGTCGGTTTTACATGTTTCACAACTTCAGCAAGTCCGATTACACCATTTTGCTTCCACTCACTTACTTCCGCTTCTTTTCTTGCATACGGCATTTGGAAATCAAGAAGATCTTTCATATTATCTGTAACTAATCCGTTACGATCAATACACCAGAAACGCTTATACGATTCTTCTTCTGATACACCTACGCGGACCATTGCATCTCTAACTTGATCTGCGATACCGATTCCAGCCGTACCAGCACCAAATACAACAACGCGGTGTTCACTTAGTGGTACACCCGAAGCTTTCACTGCCGATAGCACAGCAGCAAGTGAAACTGCACCTGTACCTTGAATATCATCATTAAACGTACAAATATCATGACGATATTTATCTAAAATTTTTCGTGCATTTCGAGAGCTAAAGTCTTCCCAATGTAAAAGTGCTTTCGGGAATTGTTTATTTACCGCTTGTACAAATGTATCAATAAACTCATCGTAAGCTTCACCTGTTATACGAGGGTGACGATTTCCAATATAAAATGGATTGTTTAATAGTTCCTCACGATTTGTACCTACATCTAAAATTACCGGTAATACACGACTAGGATCGATTCCAACCGCGGCCGTATAAACAGCTAATTTTCCGATGGCGATGTTAATACCACCAACGCCCCAGTCACCAATTCCAAGTATACCTTCCCCATCAGTTACAACGACTAAATCAATATTTTCTGCTGTTGCACCAATATTGGCGAACGCTTCTTCAATACCTGACGGATCGTTAATTGATAAATACACACCACGTGGTTTACGATATTCATGACTATATCTTTGAATCGCTACACCAACAGTTGGTGTATATACGATTGGTAACATTTCGCGTAAATGATCTGTTAAAATACGATAAAATAATACTTCATTTCGATCATGTAACGCTGTTAAGTATACATTCTTTAATAAATCATCCGGCTGAGAACAAAATTGTTCGTATGCTCGGCGTGCTTGTTCTTCCAATGTGAAAACTGCTGGCGGTAATAACCCTTTTAAACCTAATTCTTCTCTTTCTTCTTGCGTGAAAGCAACCCCTTTATTTAAAAGTGGTGTTGATAATACTTCTACTCCTCTTAATGTCGTTTCTAATGAACCATTAGAAGCTACTGTAAACTTACTCATAACATCCCTACCTCTATTCATATATAGCATTTCTATATTGTAAACAAAAAAGAGGGGCTTGTCCCCCCTCTTCTGTTAATTTTTCTTTAAAAGAGTTGCTCCTGCAATCCCTGGGTGCGTCATTTCGAATGGATCTAGAATTAATTCTAAGTCTTCTTGTGACAGTACACCATTTTTCACACAAAGTTCTCGAACGGATTGCCCTGTCGCGATTGCTTCTTTCGCAACGCGAGCTGCTGCTTCATAACCGATATGAGGGTTCACGGCTGTAATAATTCCTACACTCTTCTCAACATACTCTTTTAAGCGATCTTCATTCGCTTCAATTCCTTTTAAGCAATTATCTGTAAAGGCACGGAAACCGTTATTCATAATGCTAATTGATTGAAGTAAGTTGAAAACTAGTACTGGTTCCATAACGTTCAATTCTAATTGACCTGCTTCTGAAGCAAGACAAATTGTATGGTCATTACCAATTACTTGGAACGCAATTTGATTAATTACCTCTGGCATAACAGGGTTTACTTTCCCTGGCATAATAGATGAACCTGGTTGACGAGCCGGTAACATAATTTCTGCTAAACCAACACGTGGACCTGATGCCATTAAGCGAAGGTCATTCGCAATTTTAGACATATTCATCATACATACTTTCAGTGCTGCTGATACTTCTGTATATGCATCCGTATTTTGCGTTGCATCTACTAAGTCTTCCGCACCAACAAGTGGTAGTTCACTAATTGCAGCTAAATGTTTTACAACAGCTTGAATATATTCTGGATCTGCATTTAAGCCTGTACCAACTGCAGTTGCTCCCATGTTCACTTCATATAAGTGTTGACGTGATTGCTGAATTCGTTTCATATCACGTTCAAGCACACGAGAGTACGCTTTAAATTCTTGCCCAAGACGAATTGGCACAGCGTCTTGTAAATGTGTACGACCCATTTTAATCACATGATCGAACTGTTCTGCTTTTAATTCAAATACATCGTGCATATAGCCCATCGTTTGTAATAAACCTTCTAATGCGTTTAATGTAGCGATATGAATCGCCGTTGGGAATGCATCGTTTGTAGATTGCGCCATGTTTACATGACTATTTGGACTAATATAATGATAGTCTCCCTTTTCCATTCCTAATAATTCAAGAGCACGATTGGCAATGACTTCATTTGCATTCATGTTCATTGAAGTACCTGCTCCGCCTTGGATTGGGTCTACGATGAAATGATCATGCCATTTCCCGTCAAGAATTTCTTGAGCAGCTTCTGCGATTGCGCCGCCCTTGTTCAATTCCAATCTTCCTACATCTGTATTCGCAAGCGCTGCAGCTTTTTTTACAACTGCGAATGCTCTAATTAAACCTTCATGAATTTTGTATCCTGTAATTGGGAAGTTTTCAACTGCACGCATTGTTTGTACACCGTAGTATGCATAGTTTGGTACTTCTTTTTCACCTAAAAAATCTTTTTCAATTCGAACACCATTTTTAACTTCAGTTAATGTTGCCATACTTATTCACTCCTTAACGATTTCTTATGCTGCTTTTGTTTCTTTGACTGTTTCTACATATTGTTTTGCTTTCTCATTATCGAATTCGCCTTCCCACTTCGACATAACAATGGCCGCTAATGCATTCCCTAATACATTGACAGATGAGCGAATCATATCTAAAATGCGGTCAATCCCCGCAATTAACGCGATACCTTCTAGTGGTAACCCCATTGAACCTAACGTTGCTAATACAACAACGAACGATGCACCTGGAACTCCCGCCATACCTTTGGATGTTAACATGAGAACGAATAATAACGTTATTTGCTCTGTCAGTGACATGTGCACACCGTACATTTGTGCAACAAATAATGCCGCTAACGCTTGATAAATAGCCGATCCAGTCAAGTTAAATGTATAACCTGTCGGAATTACGAAAGAGGCAACTGCCTTTGGACAACCGAACTCTTCCATTTTTCTCATTATATTAGGTAAAACAGCTTCTGAACTTGCTGTCGTAAATGAAAGAATAAGTTCTTCTTTTAAAATTTTCATTAACGTAAAAATGTTTACGCCAACCATTCTTGCATTTATACCTAATACAATCACAACGAATAGTATAACAGTTACGTATACAGCTAGCACTAGTTTTCCTAAAGGAAGTAGTGTTGCTACACCAAATTTTGCAACCGTAACAGCAATTAATGCGAATACACCAAATGGTGCAAATTTCATAACTTGATTTGTAACCCAAAACATCGCTTCGAGTACACCTTCAAAAAAGTTAAAAACAGGCTTTCCTTTTTCCCCAATTGCTGCGACTCCTAAGCCGAATAATACTGAGAAGAAAATAATCGGTAATAAGTCACCTTGTGCAATCGATTCAAATACATTTTTCGGTACGATATGAACAATCGTCTCAGCGAATCCTTGCTTCTCTGTAGCATCTGCTGTTTGTTTATAAGAAGAAATATCACTTTGCTGTAAGTTATTCATATCAACGCCAGTACCCGGCTGGAATATATTCGCCGCAAGTAACCCCATTAAAATAGCGATTGTCGTAATGATTTCGAAATAAAGAATTGTCTTCCCGCCTAGTTTCCCAAGCTTCTTCATATCGCCTACACCAGCTACTGCAACAATTAATGCTGAAATAACAATTGGTACTACAATCATCTTAATTAAGTGAATAAATATATCCCCAATTGGTGTAATATAAGAAATCGCCGTTTTATTGCCATAAAAGACTGCCCCTACTACAATCCCTAAAACAAGCGCCACAAAAATTTGTGTTGCCAATCCGAATTTTTTCATTTATGTTCATCCCCTTCATGCGAACGCTTTCAATTTGAATTTATAAACGCTACTCACACATCTTATAAGCGAACCTACAAAATCATACAAAAACCTACAAGTTCGTCACAAAAAATTCAAATATTTTTCTTCTTTTTTTCATTGACACCATTTTGTTAAAAAACTATAAAATATACTTGATAAGTAATCAGATTGTTTCGTATAATCAAAAAGATATATACTTACAACAAATCAAAATGAAAAGGAGTGGATGATATGAAAAATTATGTGCAAAAATTCGTTCTATCTTCTTCTTTTCTTTTTCATTTTCTTAAAAAGGAACAAAGGCATTCGCCTTTGTTCCTTTTTTATTGCGATCTATATAGGGGGAATTGTTATGAGGCCATATAAACGTGTCTTAATTAAATTAAGCGGCGGTGCACTTGCCGATCAAACCGGAAATAGCTTTAACTCCAAACGATTAGAACATATCGCAAACGAAATTTTATCCATCGTTGATTTAGATATTGAGGTATCTATCGTCATTGGAGGCGGGAACATTTTTAGAGGTCATCTAGCGGAAGAATGGGGAATCGATCGTGTAGAAGCTGACAATATCGGTACGTTAGGTACAATCATTAACAGCTTAATGCTACGCGGTGTTTTAACAAGTAAAACAAATACAGAAGTGCGCGTTATGACTTCCATCCCGTTTAATGCTGTAGCTGAACCATACATTCGCCTACGTGCAATCCACCATTTAGATAACGGGTATATCGTTATTTTTGGAGGTGGTAACGGGCAACCGTTCGTTACGACAGATTACCCAAGTGTTCAAAGGGCTATTGAAATGAATAGTGATGCTATATTAGTCGCAAAACAAGGAGTAGATGGCGTCTTTACTAGTGATCCAAAACATAATAAAGCAGCAAAAATGTACAAAAAACTAAACTATAACGATATTGTTAGGCAAAACATACAAGTAATGGATCAAGCCGCTTTATTGCTTGCCCGTGATTATAATTTACCAGCACACGTCTTTAACTTTGATGAGCCTGGAGTAATGAAAAGAATTTGCTTAGGTGAACATGTGGGGACGTTGATTAATGATGATGCCTCATTGCTCGTGCATGAAAAATAATTATTAATCATAAAAAAGGGGTGTCTATAAAAGACTCCCTTTCTTTAAACTTTAGAAATAAAAATCAGCCAATCCCCCCAACTTTTCCTTACAACGCTCCCAAAACGATAACTTCTCAAAAAATTCTTTCGTCATTTCTTTTGAATTATGAAAATCCTCCGTTAACGCCTCATTAACTTGTCCTACAATTGAACCACCATGAATATACAAATTCATTTCATCATTTATATTGAAACTTCGCGAAGTAAAATTTGTCGTACCAATAACAGTTAGTTCATTATCAATAAGCATTAATTTGCCATGAAACATCCCTTTTTTATAACCATATACTTTAATTCCATTATTAACAGCTTGGCGAATATACGGATACGCCGCCTCTTTAATAAGAGGAATATCTGGTTTATATGACCAAAGTATTTTTACAGTAACTCCACGTTTTTGTGCTTCCATTAAAGCATTCATTACTTCTTTATTTTTGGCTATAAAGTAAGGTGTTGTAATGACAATTGAATGCTTTGCTTCTTTTATTAATTCTATATATTTTTCAGCGACGTGATGTCCATTGTAACTAGCCATCGTATGTAATGTATTCCCTTTACTCGCTTTATTCGTACTTCTTTTTATCTTTTCTTTCGTATCTCGTTTCCAATCTAAAGCGAATTGTTCTTCTAAATCTTTTGCGCCCTCTCCTTTAAGTCGCACATGATAGTCACGCCAATATCCAAATCGCTTATCTTTTCCTAAGTACTCATCCCCTATATTAAAACCACCCGTATAACCAATCACTCCATCAATCGTCGTAATACGGCGATGATTACGATGGTGAAGTGAATAAAACCCGAATGGTAATTCAGGTTTTCTACTATATGTAAAATGTACACCACTTTCCCGCAATTCATTTATCTTCTTTCTTTCAAATGATAAATCATTAATGCGATCAACCGATAAATAGACATTTACTCCTTCTTTTGCCCTTTCTTTTAATAAGTTTAAAAAAGTATGGCTACTTTTATCATCTGACAAAATAAAAAAGTACGTATAAATAGATCTCTTCGCCTCTCTTATATCAGTAAATAACTGTTTATAAAATGACTTCCCTTCTACATATAATTGAAAGTCACTATAATGAGGTGCATACTCTGTCGGCATGTTTTTCCCGGCTTCCATTTTTCTACCTAAGGTAACATCGATATGCATGCAAATTAAAATAAAAACAACAATAGCAACAATAATAGAAGTAACTCGCAATATTTTTTTAATCATTTTAATTTCCTTCCGCTCAAATTACATTCTACTCTGTAGTGTTTCATTTAAATATATTTTCATACGGAATGTATTTCTTCATTTTCATCGATGTTAAACAGGTAAAGGAGCGAAGAATATGAGAAAAGGAAAAACACCTATTGTTTTTGTCCCTGGACTTTTCGGTTCAATGAATAATATTATTATTCCGGGTACTGGTGATTGGAGCTTCGGACTATCTGCATTTGTTTATGAGCCATTTATTTTGATGTTAGAAAGTATGGGCTATGAACGAAATAAAAACCTATTTATTTGTTTTTATGACTGGCGTCAGCGGATTATTTTTTCTACACAAAAATATTTATTACAAACGATTGCTTATGCTAAAAAAATTACAGGGCGCGATAAACTAAATCTAATCTGTCATAGTATGGGAGGACTTCTTGGACGTTCTTACGTTCAAAGTGAAGAATATAAAAATGATGTAAATCAACTTATCATACTCTGTACACCAAGCGCTGGATCTCCGGCAAATTATAGTTATTGGACTGGAGGTAGTCTCCCTGTCCATGCCTCTTCTAAAATAAATATCGTTCATTTTTATATGGAACAATACATTCACTACTTAAGCACCTTATATAAAATGAATACAGTTGAGGCGATACATCTTTACTTTCCAGGATTACAAGATGTTATTCCGTGTAAAGATTACGGGAATTATTTATTTATAAAATCTGGATCTTCAATTACATTTATTCCTTATAGTAAAATGAAAACGAAAAACCCTTTCCTCGATAATTTAAATAAAAATAGATTTATGATACAAAAAAGAAATATTGAAACTACACTCATTGCTGGAGATGGAGAGGAAACCATTCAATATTTACAAGTCGTTCCTTCATATTCTAGTCTGAAATGGACAGACGGCAAAGTCGTCGGTGATATGCTTACAAAACATGGTGACGGGAACGCTATTTTACATAGCGTTTTTCTCCTAGAGGGAAATAAATGCGTTGTGCATGCTTCACATAACGAAGTGCTCTACAAAAGCATTCCTATATTACAAAAGATACTCTAAATTACAAAACAAAAAAGGTGTAGCACTACGCCACACCTTTTTTTGTTAAACAAAGTTCCTCGCATCATTATTTCTTCCAAATTTATAAATCGCAATTAAGAAGAATGCAATTGCAAAAGCGAATAAAATGAAAATATTTAAATACAACTCAGCGAATGGAATTCCTTGCTGTAGTTTTGCTATCGTGTCTAATAACCAGCGCTGCGGAAGGAAATTAGCTACTTTTTGTACCGCTTTTGGCATAATGTCATACGGGAAATAGCATCCAGCCAGTAAACATGTCGGTACAATAATCATATTTTGCATTGCATTTGCTGACGCTGAGTTTTTCGAAAAAGCGACAAGGACTAATGATATTCCAATTGCTATTAAAGCAAATAACATGAGTACGCCCAACATCACTATGAAAGGCATATTGATATTCGTATGAAAAACATTCGTTAGGAATAAAGTTGTAATTAGAATTTGTACTGTTAGTATCATCATATTTACCCCAACATTAGATAATATGAACTTCTTTCCGTCTATCGGTGTTGATAAGAGTCTAAAATATGTTCTATTCTCTTTTTCTTTTAAAATATGACCCGATAAGTTCGCTGCTGAAAACAACATAAACATAATAAGGTAACCTATCGTTTGGGTTGTCATATCTTTATTTTTCGAAGTATCTTCTAATGTTTCAGTTTTCATTTTAAATGCACTTTTTTGATACCCTGCGTACATAGTATCAAATGCACTTTGATCTGTTCCTGCAACTTTACTAATCGCTGCTATATTATCAATATAATTATATAAATAGGACCTTATAAATCCTGTTACTTGATCACCTTTAATCGATGAGATTTCAATATGATCAGGTTTCCCTTCTCGAACACTTTCGGAAAAACCAGAATCTAATGTAATAACACCATCAAGTTTTTTTGAAGTGAGTTTATCTTCTACTTCAGAATCTTTAATCTTACTTACATTTACATGCTTTAATCCTTCTAAAAATTTCACTGTATCATTTGCTATAGGTTGATTTTCTTTATTTATAACCCCGATATTTAACGTTCCTTGCCCTACATTTCCGTATTCCGAAAAGGCGATGAGCGTTCCTATTATTGGCAAGCTAATAATAATAAATAAACTTTTTTTATTTTTCAAAAGTACAGATAACGTTTTTTGTATGAGCCATAAAATATCTTTCATACTATAGCCCCTCCCGTCTACGTAATGCAATAATTGCAATTAATAAAAAGAGTGCCGAAATTCCAAGGTTTAAACCTATTACCGGCAGTGCTGCCCCAACATCATTCGCGTAGATAATTTTCATAACAGCTGTATTTGCCCACGTTAATGGTGATAAATTCGTAACGAAATTTTCTTCTACTACGAAATATGCACCACCAAAAATAGAAGCTAATTGCACGACTACCATAATAATTGCTCTCGATGCTTCAGCTGTTTTCGTAATATATCCGATCCCTAAACCGAAGCTAATTGCTAGAAAAACCTGTGTTAATAAAATAATAAATATAATTCCAAGATGGTCGCCCCAATTCGCTTGAAAAACAAATTTACTAAATAACATGACAAGCAATATGCACAGAGCATTTGCTACTAGGCTCCCAAGTACTTTTCCAATGAATATTTCAGCCTTACTTATAGGCGCAGCAATGAGACGATCTCCTGTTTTACGTATTCGTTCTCCTCGAATTAAAGAACTGGCTCCCATCGCTGCATATAGTGCAATCATCGTCGTCATTACAACTGCATAGTAATCCATAGAACCTGGCTTTTTCGCTGCTTGTAAAGATGTTTCTTTTATATAATCATTATGATTTCCGTTTGAAATAACTGCGCTCACCTTACTAGGATCTACTTTTGCAACTTCGGCTGCTACATTGTACTTATCAACAAACGTTGTAAGCATGCCTTCCACAATACTTCCCTCAATACTACTTTTGTCACTTCCGTACAATTTTGCGCCATCTTTATTTAATTCTACATAAGCAGCATATTTATTTTGCTTCACTTCTTCTTTCCCATCTATACTGCCAGAAGCTTTTTTAAAATGAATACCTGATTTATCAACTTCTTTCGCAAATGCTTCAAATGCTTGAGAAAACGTACTACTTGCTCCATCTTTATATAGCACCTGTATATCTTTAATTGAATGACTATCACTATTAAATGCGTTTGTTAATGCTGTTCCTAATACAAGCATAAGCACAATTGGAAATGCTAACATAAAAACTAAAGTTCTTACGTCCCTGAAATCTCTTTTCATATGCATAATTGCAATATTGAAGATGTTCAATGGATGAACCTCCCTTTACCTTTTCTTCATTTACCTTTTATTTATCTCGTAAGTTTCTTCCAGTCAACGTAAGGAATACTGTTTCTAAGTTTGGAGCCTGCTCCTCTAACGAACGAATTTCAATGTCATGATTAATGAAGTGCTGAATAATTTTATTTAAATTGTTTAACCCTGCATCCGAGTTTACTTTAATTACATTCTCATCAATTTGAACAGCTTTCACTCCATTTATTTCTTTTAACTGTTCTACATCTAAATTTTCTACTGACTTCACTTCAATCCAAATGTCTTTCGTATCCGTAATAATCGCTTTTAACTGTTCTTTCGTGCCCTCTGCAATTACTTTACCGTGATCAACAATTGCGATTTTCGTACAAATCTCTTCTACTTCTTCCATGTAGTGACTCGTGTAAATAATCGTGCTTCCCATTTCATTTAATTTCCGAACAGACTGGAGAATATAGTTTCTTGACTGTGGATCAATTCCAACTGTCGGCTCATCCATAATAATTAACTTCGGTCTATGAGCAATCGCACAAGCAATATTCAGCCTTCGTTTCATCCCGCCTGAAAAGTTTTTCGGATAACTTTTATATTTATCGCTAAGCCCTACAAATTGAAGCGCTTCCTCCACTCTCGCTTTTAACTCAGCACCCCTTAACCCATACAATCCAGCAAAGAATTTCACATTTTCATAGGCAGTTAGCTCTTCATAAATCGCAATATCTTGCGGAACGATACCGATATTCATCTTCGCAAATCGATTATGTTTCTTTATATTTTTTCCTAGTATGCTAATTTCACCTTCATTACTTCTTAGCAAGCCAGCAACCATATTTATCGTTGTACTTTTACCAGCACCATTCGATCCTAAAAAGCCAAATATTTCTCCTTCTTTAATAGATAAAGACATATTATCAACTGCGATGAAATCACCAAATTTTTTCGTTAAATTTTTAATTTCTAAAGTATTCATCGTTTCACCCCTATTTCGGTTTCTCTGCTTTTAGTATAAACAAAAAGAATGAACCTGCTCAGTGCAGAAGTTCATTCTTTTCACATGAGATTATTCACTTTTTTCATATGAGATGATTCATTCTCATATCGGCAGTAACATTGTTACTGAAAAACCACTTGTTCCATCTACAATAATTTTACCATTTACAGACGCCGTTCGTTCCTCCATCCCCATAATCCCGAGACCTTTTTTAACAAGTGTTGCACCTTTTCCATTATCCTTCACTTGCACTTTCACCATCTTGTTAAGTACATGAATATCGATTGAAATGACTGTCGCATCAGCATATTTCATCGCATTTGTTAATGCCTCCGTAACATTTTCACCGATAATCTTCCACTGAATCGGTGAAATCATATCTAAATTCCCTTTATATACGAAAGGAATATTTATATCATGCTTACCGGCAAATTCCTCTATGAATAATTTCATACGATGAATGCCAATTTGCTCAGTTGGTGGCTTCATATTTTTTAATGTAATCCGAATGCTTTCAATACCATCTTTTGAAATATGAATTGCATTTTGTAATAACTCGGCAGATTTTTCTTTATCTATCCCCATTAATCTCTTTGCTGCTTCCATTTGAATGAGTGCCCCTGTCATCGAGTGGCCAATTTTATCATGAATTTCCTGTGATAACCGGTTTCTCTCTTCTAACTTAAATGTGTACTCTGATTGTCTTATGTACTCTTTATTTTCATTTAAGCTTTTCGTCAGCCGCTGCATATCTTTTCGCATCTTATCATTTTGTGATTCAAGCTTTAATACGCGCGATATATACCGTTCTGCCATCGTTAATACGAGGAAAGAAAATGCAACAATTAATCCATATGTCATTCGAATGCTTTCATTTGTAAATATAATAGGAATCATCATAATGATAAAGAGTTGCCATTTCTTCTCTATATAACGAAATATAATTTCATATAAGTTCAATGGTAAAAACAAAATGAAAAACGGATGAATCTTCCATGTAAATAACATAACTAAGCCAATCGACACAGAAGTTAATATGTTTTTGTACGTATCTTTTTTACATATAGAGATTAGCACGTTTACAGAAAGATATAAAAGCAAAGTCAGTATAATCCATGGTAAGTTTGCAACATTTAAATAAATGTAACTAAACACAATATATATAAATACAATTAATTTACTTACAATTAACCAAAATTCCATACCTTTAATCAACTTTCCCTGTTAAGTAATAAATAGCAATTTGTGTGCGATGTTCCAGTCCAGTTTTCCCTAAAACTGACGTAATATAATTTGCAATCGTTCCTTCTGATATGAAAAGTTGCTTCGATATTTCTTTATTCGAAAAGCCTTTTGCAATTAATGCGATAATACTCAGCTCTCTTTCAGTAAAAAGACTTTTATCTATTTTACATTCTTCCTCTTTACTTTCCATTAAATTAGACTTAATTTTATCTAGAACTACATCTTGCATAACTGTTTGGCCGTTATATACTCCTTTTATCGCATCACGAATACGCTCTGGATCATTATTTTTTAATAAATAACCTTTTGCCCCGTTCTTCACTGCGTCCAAAATATATTCATCATCATCGAACGTCGTTAAAATTAGCGGCTTCGTTTTCGTCTCTTCACAAATGACTTTCGTCGCCTCTACCCCGTTCATATTTGGCATGCGAACATCTAAAAGGGCGATATCAACGTCGTTCTTTTTGCAATATTCCACTGCTTCTTTCCCATCATTTACTGTATCTACTACTTCGAACTCTTCATATGTATTTAAAATAATTTTCATGCCTTCTCTAATAAAAGAATTATCATCTGCTATTAATATTTTAATTTTCATGTTTGTTAGTATGGACCTTTCCCTACTAACACTCACATCCTTTCTCCCTGTAACATTTCCTACTTGCTCATTATATACTTCTCTTTACCATTTTTTCACACCTTTTTTCATCTAGCTCACCTGCAAAAAATATATTATTCTTTTTTTACAAAATGTGTAGGGTGACTTATCATTCTTTACGTCTATATAATAGAATGCGTCAAAAAGGAGGGAGAGACCCATTGAGGAAAAACAATTAATTGAAAAAGCACAGCAAGGAAGCGAACATGCTTTTCGTATCCTTGTGCAAACATATCGTCACTATATTTTCCAAGTTATCTTTTCTATTTTAAGACATGAAGAAGATACGAAAGATGTTACACAAGAAGTATTCGTAAAAATTCACGCCTCTCTCCCAAATTATCAATTTCGCGGATTAAAAACGTGGATGGCGCGTATTGCCACCAATCACGCTATTGATTATAAGAGAAAAAAAGCTAGAGAAAACGAAGAACTCTCCTTATGTAAAGAAACTGAGGAAAATATAAAATCCTCTCAAAATATTGAGGATTTATTATTGACGAAAGAACAAAAATTACTAATTGCTCAAAAACTGAGAGAACTTCCCCATAATTACCGTGATGTCGTTCTCGCACATTACTTAGAAGAAAAAAGTTATTACGAAATTGCTTTGCAGGAAAATATCGAAGTGAAAACAGTCGAAATGAAACTGTATCGGGCAAGAAAATGGATTAAAAAACATTGGAAGGAGGAAGAGTTTCTATGATGCATTATTCAAAAGAAGATTGGCGCAATTATACATTAGATGTTATAGAAAGTAATGAACGTGAATCTATGGAAGAACATCTTTATGAATGTGATCATTGTTTAGCGCTTTATATGGAAAGTATTGATGAACAACAGGAAAACCTTCCAATGATAAATGATGATTCATTTACGAACGAAGTTATGACGCAAATTAATTTTAAAACGCTACAACCTAATGAAAATATAAAAACAAACTCATTAAAGCGAACGATTATTCACTACATAATTGCAACCGCAGCTACAATTATTTTTATGGTAAGTGGTTTATTCCAATATATTTTCACAGCGACATCAAATTTCGAGAAATCTTCAAAACATAACGAGTCTTCTATCTCACAACAAATTGTAAACAAATCGGTAGACACATCAAAAAAGAACGGAGGTTCAAAGCATGAATAAAAACCCCTTTTTAGCACTTGTATTAGGGCTAATTCCTGGGCTTGGACATTTATATTTAAAGAAATTTGGACGGTTTATTGTATATAGCGGAGGGGCTGTATTTCTATTTATCTTTGCAGCATTTTGTACAATAGCATTGGGAGCGCGTGATATTGCTTTTCTTTCTCTATTTTTACTAGCCGTGTTATGGGTGGTCAACTTACTAGATTTAGTTATCACGATTATTAACCAATCGAAAAAACAAGCAACCGGAGAATTAACAGAGTCCTCTAAAGAGAGCGAACGATTTTATATCATTCTTCTTTCCATCATCCCTGGACTTGGTCATTTTCAATTAGGGCTTATGCAACGTGGACTTACATTTTTAGTAGCTTGTACAGGAATCGGAAGTATGATCATTTTCGTTGCCCTTTTAACATCTCAAGAAAGTTTCCTTATCTTTCTCGTGACGTTACCTGTTTTATGGATTTATAATTTCTTCGATGTTGTTCAGCAACTCCAGAAAAAAGAACGTGGTGAGCAATTAGTTGACCGCACTATTTTTGAAGATTTTGAAGAGCACCGTGAACAAGGAAAGAAAAGTAAAACATTCGCTTCTATTTTAGCGATGTTTCCTGGAGCGGGACATATGTATTTAGGCTTACAGCGACGAGGCCTCCAGCTTATGGCAGCCTTTTTACTTTCCATTTATTTACTTGACTTATTAAGACTTTCAGCGTTTTTATTTTTAGTACCAATCATTTGGTTCTATAGCTTCTTTGACGCTTTACAGCAAACTGCAAAGTATGGAAAAGAACGTGTACATGACGAACCTATCATTGATTATTTTATTAATCATCAAAGATGGATCGGTATCGGGTTAATTACACTCGGGGGTTATTATTTATTAGATCAAACAGTCCTTCCTATTTTGAATGATTACTTCGCAACTATATTTAACATTCATCTTAGCGAGCTGTATTATCGCTATTTCCAAACATCTATCGTTGCACTCCTCTTAATTGGTGGCGGCTTTAAATTGTTACTTGGAAATAAAGAAAATAAAGGTGGTACGAAAGAATGAGAACATGGCGCGTTGGAACATTTTCAATGGGGCTTTCTATTATTGCATTAGGTTGCTTCTTACTATTTTCAGTTATAAAAGGTACTGAGGTATTAGATTCCTTAACAGCATGGTGGCCTGTTTTACTTATTATACTTGGCGTGGAAATTTTACTTTACCTTCTATTTTCTAAGAAGGAACAATCATTTATTAAATATGATATTTTTAGTATTTTCTTTATCGGTGTTTTAGGAAGTGTTGGCATTGCTTTTTACTGTTTATTATCAACTGGATTGCTAGATGAAGTTCGTCATTCTATTCATACCACTCGCCAAACGAGTAATATTCCAAGTGGACAACTTAATATACCTGAATCTATCAAAAAAATTGTAGTGGATGCAGGACAGTACCCTCTAACAATAGAGGGAAATGATACAAATCAAATTCATCTTCTTGGAACATATGAAATGACGACGAAAGCTAATGAAAAACTTAATTTAAAACAAGAAGATTTTCTTTCCGTTGAAACAGCCGGGGAAACGATGTATATCACTTTAAAATCATTACCAGTTCAACATACGTTATGGAATTCCGCACCACAGGTCAAACCGACACTCGTTCTTCCACAAAATAAAAATGTAGAAGTTCGTGCTTCAAATAACGAACTATCCCTTTATCCAGGTCAATTACAAAATAATTGGTTTGTACAGGAAAGTTCAAATGTATCTGTTCATTTAACGAAAGAAAGCGATGTATCTTTAATCGCCATAACAAACAAAAAAGAATCCCAAGGAAACACACCTTGGGAACAAGTTGAAGATTTAACGAAAAAAGAAGAGAATACTTCAGAAGAAAATCCAGAATTAAACGAACAAGAACATTGGTATAAAAATTCGATTAAAACTGGAAATGGAACGTACAAATTAAGCATTGAGAAAGCTTACAATTTAAATATGAGTGTTATTGAAAAATAAGAAACCTTCCACAATTGTGGAAGGTTTTTCTCATATAATCGCTTTAATTCCCTCTAACACTAAGCCAATCATAAATCCGCAAACAGCTCCGTTTACTCGGATCCATTGTAAATCTTTACCGACGTTATTTTCAATCATTTCAATTAACGTTTTATCATCTAACTTATCAAGATTTTCTTGCACTAGCTTTCCGATTTTCGAATGGTTATTCTCAACAAGCTTCACAACTTGTTTTTGTAACCAATCTTCTATTTTTTGAACAGTCACTTCGTCATCTTTTATTTTATTCATTTGTTTTTGCAAAAATGGAATAACATACTTATCCGCAAATTCTTCATTGTTTACAAAGGCAACTGCTTTTTGCTGCGCTTGTTCCAACATCTCTTTAATTTTGTCAGTAGCATTCCAATTTGAAATCCATTTTTCTTTCCAATTTTCTAATTCTTGTAGTAACGCTTCATTTTCTTTTACATTTATAATTTCTTGACGAATTTTTGCTAATATAAGCTGTCTCGTGCTATTATCCGCATCTTGTAAGCTGTTAATATTGCTAATAATGAATTTCTGCAAAATGCCGCCAATTTTATCTTCATCTACAATATTCATAAACGACTTCAATGTAAACTGTAAAAATCCATCTACTTTTATATTTTCCATCGCCTTCATCCCTAAACTTCCGAGCTGATAGCGTGCTTCATCTTGCGCTGTCCAATCTTTTACTTTTACTAAAATATAATCCAGTGTCTTCTCATCATATTCTTGCACAACTAATTGATCAACAAGCACTTGTAAGATGTTACTTGTATTCATTGTATGCAAATACGTTTTTAATTCTTTTTCAATAATAACCGCTAATTTTTCCGTATCTATTGAAACAATCGCCTTCTCAGCAATCGTTACAATCCCTTTTTTCACAGCATTAGACTGCATTTCTCTCTCTGCAATTTGCAGCACCATTTGTGCTAGTTGCATTTCTTTTACTTTATTCGTAATACTTTCTTTCGTTAGCCACTCATTTTCTAACGTATTGATGAGCCCTTTCGTTACTCGTTTACGGTTTTTCGGTAACAAAGCTGTATGCGGAATTGGAATTCCCATCGGATGACGGAATAAAGCTGTAACTGCGAACCAATCCGCAAGTCCACCAACTAACCCAGCTTCAAATCCACCTTGAATAATCTCACCAGCTATCGACCCTTGAAAAGGAATAGAAGCCGCAAAACCTACCCCCATAACCCCAAGCGAAATACCCGCTATATATTTAGTCTGTAATGACATCGTATACACATCCTCTTATTATGTAAAATAAAGCTTTTTTGTTATATTTATTCGATCTTAGTAATCCTTTATATCTATACTATAAAGAACATATGTGAAAATAACAAAGATTTTTATGTACATGAAAAAATGAGACTATAACTAGCCTCATTTTCCTTACAGTATTAATTCTAAACCTTTCTTATAATACCCATTCATCACATCTTCTGGAACCATACTACCTCCCGTTCCCCACACAATATGAGTACCTTTCTTCATCTTCTCTGTTAACTGTTGTTTTTGTAAATACTCATCTTCTGTACATACTTTCACTGGTCCTATCATACCAGCTAATGCAGAAGGCTCTAAATAAATATTTTCCGTATCAGCTAGTTCTTTTAATAATCTATATAACTCTTCATCACTTACTGTGTAATTTCCACTCAAAAATGGTTCTATCGTTTTACCGACAAATCCAGACGGTCTTCCTACCGCTAGTCCGTCCGCGTCTGTTACATTATCAATCCCGATATCTTGAACGGCAATTTTATCATGAAGTCCTGTCATTAAACCGAGTAACATGCATGGAGAATGCGTAGGCTCGGCAAAGAAACAGTGTACGTTGTCTTTATACAATAACTTTAAACCAAATGCGACTCCGCCAGGTCCGCCCCCTACTCCGCATGGTAGATAAACGAATAAAGGATGTTCTTCATCCACTACAATCTCTAACTCTTCTAATTGTTTTTGTAAACGCGAGGCTGCTACTGCGTATCCTAAAAATAAATCATGTGAGTTTTCATCATCTACAAAATAACAGCTAGGATCTGCATCTGCTTGCCTTCTTCCTTCTTCTACAGCTTTACTGTAATCAGCTTCATATTCAATAACATTTACACCTTTACTTCTTAATAAATCTTTTTTCCATTGTTTCGCATCTGCTGACATATGAACCGTTACGTTAAAACCTAGTTTCGCACTCATAATCCCAATGCTTAGCCCTAAATTTCCTGTTGAACCGACTGCGATAGAATACGTGGCAAAAAACTCTCTACATGTATCACTATCTAAAATGGAATAATCATCTTCTTCTGTTAACATACCATACTGCAACGCTAATTGTTCAGCATGCTTCAACACTTCATAAATGCCGCCCCTAGCTTTAATTGACCCTGATATCGGAAGATGACTATCACATTTTAATAATAATTCTCCTAAAATAGGTTGCTCATAATTTTTCTCTAAAGCTTGTTTCATTGAAGGGATTTTCACTAAAGGTGATTCAATTATGCCGTTAGTCTCTTTCGTTTCAGGAAAAACTTTCGCAATATATGGTGCAAAACGCTTTAACCTCTCTTCCGCATCTTTTACATTCTCTTCATTCAGTGGCGAATCTTTTATTGCCGTTTCATACTTTTCCATATTCGGATTCACCCAAAACACTTCTTCTGTTGCGATTAATTTATTTAAGAGTGGATATTCCTCTTTTAATTTCTCTATTTCCTTCATTCCTCTTCCTCCTTATCACCTTGTAGCTTACAATTTAATAAATTATAATTAAATTAATTTTAATATAGTTTAACATAAATTATTCACTTTAGTTAATTTTAATTTAATTTATTTAAATATAATTTAATAATTAGCAAGGAGATTTTCATTATGGAAAATATAGATATTGGTAAAAAAATTGAAAAACAAAGAAAGGAAAAAGGTTTAACGAGTAAAGAACTAGCAAAGATGGCCGATATTACACCATCTATGTTAAGTCAAATTGAACGCGGATCTGCTAACCCTTCTATCCAAACATTAAAAGTTCTCGCTAAAGCGCTTGATGTTCCAACATTTAGCTTTTTACTTGAAGATACAAATACAGACGATTTAATTGTACGCTCTCATAAACGTAAAAAAATGATTATCGATAATTTATCATATGAAATGCTATCACCTGATTTCACAGGAAATTTAGCAACAGCGATTATGACTGTCCCGCCGAATACAGCTTCATCAGAAAATGTACTAGAACATAAAGGAGAAGAATTAGCATTTGTATTAGATGGGAAAATCACATTATATTTAAATGAGGAAGAATACATATTAGAAACTGGTGATAGCGTAAAAATACCCGCTTATTTAAAACATAAATGGGTAAATCAATTTGAAAAAAATGCGATTGTCTTATTTTCTGTTACTCCACCGATTTTTTAATAGATGTAATAAAAATAGCCACGTGCGGATTCCTCCATACATGGCTATTTTTATTTTTTCGGCACGAACAAAATCCCTAAACTAAAAACACAAAAACTGAGTATTTGCTGCATCGATAAACCAAATAAAACCGAATTCTGTTCACTAACAAGTGAAATAATAATATGAGCAAACCCCTCAATAATTAGAAAAACACTTATATTCTTTCCATTTCCGAGCCTTTCATTTTTCATCCATAACAAGCTCACTATACAAAGAGCCAGGATAATCTCGTATACGAATATAGGATGATATAAAAATTTAGATTCATATATTTTCACACCCCAAGGCAATGTCGTTTGTACACCTATTTTGTGGTGAAATAGAAAATAGAAAACAATACTCATACATAGTCCAATAGGCAATGTATCAAGTAAAATGCGAAGTGAAAATTGCTCCTTTTTACTTTTCCAAACAATGTATACACTTGCAATTATGCATCCTACTATAATATGTTTCATACTTCCTATAGCTAATAATGCTTGCAGTGGCGACCTAATAGCCCATACTGGATTTAAAATTGCCGGTGCAAATTTCCATAAAAATACGATGATAAGAAAAGCATTTGTTACTGCATCCATCATTTTTTCATATGGTACACTTTCGTTCTTCATCTTTCGTTTCATCAACATAAATCCAAATAGACTTCCAATTATAAGAGATACGGGTTGTAACCTCACGATCCACTCCATTAATACAAAATCCCCTCTTTAACTCTCAATTAATTTCTTAAATTTCTCTTCTAATTGATCTGGAGGTAATACGCCTCGTACTTGCTCTACGATAATGCCATCTTTATTAACAAAAAACGTCGTTGGTAAAGAAAATACTTTATAGTCTAATCCAGCTACTCCGTCCATATCTAGTAAAACAGGAAACTTAAATCCGTGACGATCCGCAAAAGCGCTCGCTTCTTGCACTGGATCTCCGATTGTTGCATTTACCGCAAAGATTTCAACATCCTTTTTATATTTATCATACATACGAACTAAGTCAGGTGCCTCCATTTCACATGGACCACACCATGATGCCCAAAAATTAATAAGATACGGTTTTCCCTTTGCATCATGTAACGAATACAACTTCCCGTCTAGTCCTTTTAACGTTATGTTTGGTGCTTTAAATCCTACTTGTGGTAATACTTCTGTTTTTTGTAACTCCGCTTGTTTTTCTTTTCTTTCCTTTTCTTCTTTCTTTGTATTATAAAAGTTCACTCCGGCCCAAATTAGTGCTCCGGCTAGTATAATCACAATTAGTTTCTTCACTTTTCTTCCTCCTAAACACACTACATAAAGTAGTGTTAATACTTAAAAAAAAGAGGCTATATGCACTCTCCGACAATCAGTACAACCGACATACAAAATAAACCTACTGTTACATATACCGAATTCGTATGTAACGGCATATTGAGCTTAACAACTTTTTCATGTAACACTTGCTCAATTCGTAAATTTATTGCTGTTTTTGCAAATGAAGCTGTAACACATCGATTTTCCATTGTCTTTATTTTAATTAATTTTAATAATGCGCTTCCTAACTCGAATTTAGATTTCATTTTCCGCATTGCATACTTATCTGCAGCTAACTCTTGATACACATGATAGCGCTGCAATAGCCCTTTTAATATCGGGATGTATATCATTCCTTCTGCTAATAACGTAAAACAAAATAATTTTAATGGGTCTCGATTGTTTTGATGATATTCTTCATGAAAAATAATCGCATCCATTTCTTCAGCTGAAAATGTTTGAAGCATCCCTTCTGACACGACAACTTTCGGACGAAATAACCCAATTGTAAATGCCGCAACTTCCGCAGTCGGCAATATATATATTTGTTTTCCTTTTCGAACGAAGGGAATAAGTACTTTTTGTAATCTTTTAGTATCAAAAAATTGTCGCCACATTCTTTTGCAAACAATAAACACAGTAAGTAGTAGAAATCCAGCGATTATAATACGAATGAATGATAATTCTTTCATATGTTTTTCTAACTGAAACAAGCAAAAATTCGAAAGAAAGAACGCCTTATTTTGAAACAGAAATGGATATGTAACGTAATACACTAACATACTAAAAAAGAGGGAACTAACAATGACTGCTAACAATACGATTTTACGCATTTGCCATTTCATTTCATTAATCCTCTTTTTTTAACTGACTCAATTTATCTTCTAACTTTTTTATTAAAGTCGGATCAACTTGCTCTAATTCATCTAGCATATGATTTACAACTAAATCACCAAATTCCCCCATCAATTCCTGTGTCATTTTCTTCGTTTGATTGGATAAGAATTCATCTTTTGTTTGTACAGCACGATATATGCCACTTCTTTTTACAGTCTGTTTTTCTAAGTGTAATTTCTCTACTAACCTGTTCATAACTGTCATAACAGTATTAAAATTCACAGGTGATTCTTCGCTTAATTTCTGCTGTACTTCTTTAATCGTAATACCCTCACTAGACCAAACAATCTCCATAATCTTTGCTTCAAGCGGTCCAAAGAAATGGTTTAACCCTTGTTCATTTAGCTTATAGTTTTGAGTAAACATCGTATAGCTCCTTTCACACTACGAATTGTAGTATAAATGAAATAAAAGGTCAATTATGAGTGCTATACACTAAAATTCACTCCCAAATCCCATTCACTGTAAACCTAACTTTTCTCCAAATGTTTCAAACAGATACTGCTCTAATATTTGCACACTAAACTTCTCATTGCGCCCTAGTGCAAACAATTCCCGATCTTTCGCTACGATAGTATCTAACGGGATAACGACATTATCCACTATTTTTGTAATTTCAATGATGTTACTTTTTACATTTACCTCTGTTTTAAATTCAATGTTTTCTAATACGATATGCGAGCGTCTTCCTGATGCAAAAAAAGTAAAGTTAGGATTTTTATAAATACCAATTTCACTCTCTAGTGGATATAAATATTGAAAAATGATATCTCTATGTCCATCTTTTATTATTTTTTCATCCTTCTCATCATCCAAGTATTCTTTCACCTTCGTTGTAAATTCAAATCGAAAATCCACTTTTTTCACGCTCCCTCTTTGTATTTTTATATTAAATAAATATATTGAAATAATTTTACCATATTGTAATACAACTTCCTATTAAAAGTAAAAACTCATTTGTAAAATCTCTATTATTTTCAGTTCTTTTTTAAAGGATAGGCACTCATTCAATATGAATTCATGCTTCGTTATATCTATTTAAACATATTGTTTCCATATTTTGAAACAATAGTAAGAAGCATTATATAACAATAAGGTGAAACTTTAATCAGTAGGGGTTTTGTTCATCCCCCGCCTAACTTCTTTGCTTCCGCTGAATTTTGAGATGCGGTTCTTACTGCCCGTTATTGCGGGATAAACTGTTTCTAATTCATTTTCCTATATAGCCACTATCACCTTTATTATTCCAATATATTTAAACCCCATTTTCTACTTATTCATTACGTAAGAGAAGGAATGTAACTCTCTTCTATCGAATTTTTATATAACGAAAATGATTAGGTGGTGCTTTACTATGAAATTAGCTGTCATTGGTGGCGGTGATTTACAAGATTCAAATCACTCGCCTATTAATGAGCGACTTATAGAATTAACAAATAAACAGTATCCGAAAGTATTATTCATTCCTACAGCTAGTCATGATGATGAAAGCTATATAAAATTATTTTTAGACACATTCGAAAAACAATTACACTGTGACGTACAAATTTTACGTATTATAGCCGATACACCTTCTAAATATGAAATAGACGAAATGATTCAGTCTGCTGATTTAATTTATCTCGGTGGCGGGAACTATATTCAAATGATTACAGAATGGAAAGAACATAAGCTCGATGAAAAATTACTATTGGCTCTGCAGCAAGGAACGCTCATTGCAGGGTGTAGCGCTGGTGCTATGTGTTGGTTCACATCTAGTATCCGCTCAAATTATGAAGGTTCTGGTTATATAGAGAGTAACGGCTGGGGCATTGTGAACAAAAGGTTTTGTCCACATTATAATCAATTAAATAGAATGAACGCCTTCCATTCCTTTTTACAAAATCATCAAGGTAATATAGAAGGCATTGCACTAGAAGATAATTGCGCCTTATATATTACAGAAGAATCTTTTGAAATTATCGGTGAACCAGAAAAAGCGTGGGAATTTTATATGAGTGATAATAAACTCATTAGACAACATTTTGATATTACTTTAAAAAGCTATTTGTAAATCTGCACTTATAAAAAATGTCCCTAAGTATAATAACTTAGGGACATTTTTTGTGTTTAACTCACTAATCGTGTAATTCGTTTCTTCTGCCATGAAAGCTTATAATATGCATATTGTAGTATTAAGCTGACAATAAATGCTGCTGGGTATCCAATCCATATTCCTTCTATGCCAAGACTTGTATGGTAAGAAAGGTAATACGCTACAGGTACTTCAACAAGCCAAATTGATACGACGCCAATAACAGTTGGCCATAATACTGTACCGCTTGCTCGCATTGTCGCACTAATAATTTGCGCATGACCGAAAATTAAATAACTCCATAATGTGATCATAACTAGGCTATGAGCAATTTCAATTGTAGTTTGACTCGTTAAAAATAGTGCTAGAATGTCTCTTGAGAACAAGTAAATGAGTGATATTAGCACACCACCGATGACGTAGTTCATAATAATTCCGGCCTTCACAACTTTCTGCAATCGATCAAATTGATTCGCACCAATTGATTGTGCAGCAAAAATGGAGACTGTAATACCAAGACTAACGGCTGGCATTTGTACATAACTTGCAACTTGGTTCACAACGCCATAAGCTGCTGTTGCATCCGAACCGTAACGATTTACAAACGCGATTACCGCAATTTCTGATAATGAAACTAATATCATATTAACACTTGCTGGAATACCGAGTCGTAGTAATAACTTTAATAAACCCCAATCCATTCGAAGATATTTCCTTACCGTACTATCTAATTGTAGCGGGTGATTTTTCTTCTTTAAATACACTAACATGACAATAAACGTAATAACTGTAGATATAACAGAAGCATAGGCTGCTCCATACACATCTAATTTTGGAGCACCTAACCATCCAAAAATAAGGATTGGTAATAAGATCATATTTAGCGCTGTACTTACAATTAAAAAGTAAAATGGCGTTTTAGAATCTCCTGTACCTCTCATAAACGTTGTGTATGCGAAATATAAAAATAAGATTGGCATCGATATAAATAAAATACGTGCATAATGTACACTTATTTCAATAATATTTTCTGGCGTCCCCATAAGGCGCATAATATCCATTGCAAAAATACTACCTACTATCGCTAACACAACTCCAATAATAAAGGTAAATGTTAGCGTCGTACCAACAATCGCTTTTAAACGATCTTCGTTTTTTGCCCCAAACGCCTGACCAATTAAAATGGAACTCCCTGAACCAATACCAATTACGAATGAAACAAGTAAGAAAAATAATGGGAAGAATGCCGATATGGCCGCTAAATCATTCACTCCAAGCCATCTTCCTACTACTACCATACCGAATAATTGTCCAACTGATTGTAGTACATTACTTAATAGTAACGGTACTAAAAACATGGACATCGATTTCCAAATCGGTTTACTCTCACTTTCTAACTTATGTGACTCCGCACCTTCTTTATTGTTATTTGTAGGTGGTTTCAAATTTCATTTCTCCTTTTATTAAAAATCTGTTTTTCAACTTCCATCTTTTTGTATATTTGTTGTAATGGTGTGCTTCTATTCATATTCTTTCCTATGTTATTATAACTTCACCCAATATTGGCTTCCATCAGCTGTTCTATCTAAAAACCCGTATTCGATTAAATATCTTCTCAAAGTTACAAAATCCGGATATACGCTTTCTATAATAGCATTTACTTCTTTTTCAGTGTACTTTTTATTACTATCAAACTTCGTCACTAAATGACGTAATATAATTAATTTACGCTTTTGCTTTTTTGGAAATTTAGAAAGCGGTCCATCTAATCCCTCTGTAAAATGCGTTTTTAACACCTCATCATTTTCTTCTTCTGTAATATTGTAACGATCATCTACCATCGTTGCTGTTCTATGAATGGGTACAAATTTTGTTTGTACTTTTGATTTTTCTTCTGACAGTTCCATTAACGCCAAAAACACTTTCGCTTGCTTCATTTTCTCTCGAAGGGTAAACCGATGATTGCGGATGGTTGAAGTACTTCCGCCATCCATCTCTTTCACAATCTCTTTATCATTCAGCCCCATATGGAAAAACTGAACCATCTTCTTTTGCAAATCAGTTAAACCTGTATACTTCTTATCTAGATTTAATAAATAATCAAACATCGACGTATGTTCGTTTTGCACATGCAATTGTACAAACTTCTCTGCTTCATACAAAACTTGATTATCTTGATAAATAACACCCTTAATAAACGCTTCTCCACACGCTAAACAAATATATTCCTCTGCTTCCGCTTCAAATACATACCCTTTCTTCAACTCCTCAACTGAGGCATCCCAAAACTTCTCTGAAATATCACTCATACTAAACACTCCTTTAAAATGTTTGTTTTAAAATAGACAAATATCAATAACGTTTATTATCACTTCATCATCTTAACATAATCAAAACAAACTTTTCAATATTTCGTTTACCTATTTTATAAACTTTTATAAAAACGTCTACTAAAAGGTTTTAACCAATGAAAAGCGAATATGTTTATGTAAATTCATTTTATAGGATGTGAAATAGAAGATGAATATTCTACAAGACTCTTGGTTTACTATTAAGCAAATCGCTAAAAATACATATGCGATTAGTGAATATGGTCATTTGGAGAAAATACATTCAATTTTAACTACAAAAAAGGTGTTTCCATATAAGAAAACACCTTTTACTTTTTATATATTCTATTTACAGTCTCTACTAAAACCTTACTTACCTCTACAAATATATGTTTTCGATTTCCATCCTCAACAAATTTCTTTGCACAACTACCCATAACCGTCATACAACTAATTATGACTAACGCTATCTTTCTATTCTTGTAAGTCACTTCATGCCACTCCACTATTACAAAACTTCTTTTGAATTTATCCCATCAAGAAATTTTACATGAATAATAAAACGTGTGAATATGCAATTATGCATATTCACACGTTTTATTACGATGTTATGATTTAATTTAGTTAAAGTACACGTATACCGAGGTGACTAACTTGAAATTTAAAGCGAAAAAAAATCCATTTCACGTCATTTTTATTACATTATTTATCATGATTTTTTTCATTTCGCTATTCTTCCAAAATGAAAATTCTATTTTTTTCACCCTCATGATGCTGCTAAATATCGTGAATCTTTCTTCATTCTATTTCTCTCACTACAACGTAACGGAATCATCTCTTTTCGTAAAACATGGTTTCATACTACGTACTGAAATTCCCTTTGAAGATATTCGCCACATTAAATACTCTGGTAAAAAACTTCATTCAAAGAAATGGACTAGACAGCAATTAGAAATCCATTATAATTTATTCGACTCTGTGACAACTTTCGTACCACAAGAAGAAGAAAAATTCATTGCACTTTTAAAAGAAAACTGCCCACATATGAAAATATTGAATATGTCTGCTAACAAATAATATATTTTGGCACTTACAGTAATAAAAAAAACCAAGATTCTAAACGAAGAATCTTGGCGTTTTTATTACTCTTTCGGAGCAATCATTTTTTTCGGATCGACAATTTCATCAAATTGTTCTTCTGTTAGTAGTCCAGATTGCAGCGCTGCTTCTTTTAAAGTTAGCCCTTCTTTATGAGCATGCTTCGCAATTTTCGCTGCATTTTCATATCCGATATGCGGGTTTAATGCTGTAACAAGCATTAATGAACGATTCACATTCTCTTTAATGACTTCTTCATCTGCTTCAATACCAACTGCACAATTATCATTAAATGAAACAATTGCATCTGCTAATAAGTGAGCAGATTGTAAGAAGTTATATGCAATAACAGGTTTAAATACATTTAACTCAAAATTGCCTTGGCTCGCTGCAAATCCGATTGTTGCGTCATTTCCCATCACTTGTGCTACAACCATCGTTAACGCTTCACTTTGCGTTGGATTTACTTTTCCTGGCATAATAGAGCTTCCTGGCTCATTTGCTGGAATAATAATTTCTCCTAGCCCACTACGTGGACCACTTGCCAGCCAGCGCACATCGTTAGCGATCTTCATTAAATCCGCTGCTAATGCTTTTAATGCCCCATGCGTATATACAACTTCATCATGACTCGTTAATGCATGGAATTTATTTGGTGCAGAAATAAATTGCTTACCTGTAAATTGGCTAATTTCTTCAGATACCATCTCACCAAATTTAGGATGGGCGTTTATACCTGTTCCAACTGCAGTACCACCAATCGCAAGCTCTTTCATATATGTATTGCTCTCTGCAATCATACGCTCTGTTTTTTCAAGCATACGGTGCCATCCACTAATTTCTTGTCCTAATGTTAACGGTGTCGCATCTTGTAAATGTGTACGACCAATTTTTATAATATGTTCAAATGCAGTTACTTTTTCTGCTAACGTTTCTTTTAATTTCGTAATTGCTGGTAACACGTGATTTTCTACTGCGAGTACACATGCTACATGAAGCGCAGTTGGGAAAGTATCATTTGAACTTTGAGACATGTTCACATCATCATTCGGATGAATATGTACGTCAGATCCCTTCTCTTTCAAAATTTGATTCCCTCGGTTTGCAATTACTTCATTCACATTCATGTTTGACTGAGTACCACTACCTGTTTGCCATACGACAAGTGGAAAATGTTCATTCCATTTCCCTACAATCACTTCGTCAGCTGCTGTCACAATTGCTTCTGCTTTTTCTTCTGATAACTTTCCTAATTTTTTATTAGTAAGTGCTGCACTCTTCTTTAAAATGGCAAATGCTTTTACAATTTCAAGCGGCATTTGCTCTGTGCCAATCGGAAAGTTTTCTTTACTACGTTGTGTTTGTGCTGCCCATAATTTATCAGCTGGAACTTTAATTTCTCCTATTGTATCTCTTTCAATTCTGTACTCCATTTTTTCATCCCCTTGAAAATAAAATACCTACATTTCTTATAATAACAGACTTTCTCTTAAACGATAAGAATTCTCACTCATATATGTAGATATTCTATACTTATTTTTAAAAATTCCTCTTGGCCTAAACTTAAGTTTAGGCTGTACCCTTTCCTTTGTAACCTACTATAACACTACTGGAGGAATTCAATACGAAAAAATATGCTTTCATAACAGGTGCAAATAAAGGAATTGGATATGAACTTGTTCGTCAATTAGCAGAAAAAGATACGACAAAAAATTGCTAAATATGAGGTTGAGATAACTTCTTCAACTCCTATTACAAAATAAAAAATCACCTTCTACAACACGTAGAAGGTGATTTTTTATTTATGATGCTTCTTTTCCTTTTTCAGCATCATCAACATACCAAATAAATTTGCCTGTATATCCGTAAATAACTGCTAAAATTAACGATACGAAGCTTAACCACATAAACGGAACGTATGAGAACGTTGCTACACCTAAAATACCAGCCATAAAAATACCATTATCAGACCATGGAACCATACCTGAAGTTAACGTTCCACCTACTTCTGAGTTACGTGCTAATACACGTCGGTCTATTTTTAATTTATCATAGCTTTCTTCCATAATTTTCGGTGTTAAAATTAATGATACGTACATTGCACAACCAAATATATTCGCTAAGAATGCCACGATTAATGTAGACAATGTTACATTACCTGCAGAATTTAATTTCTTCTCAAATTTTGATACGATTACTTTTAAAACACCTAGTTTTTCAAGTAGTCCACCAAATCCTAAACCGAAAATAATAACGGCTACTGATCCAAGCATACCGTTAATTCCACCACGGTTTAATAACTTGTCCACAAATTCAACACCAGATTGAATTGAGAATCCATTATACGCTGTTCCAATGGCATCTCCAAAGTTCATTCCTTGGAAAAGAGTTGCCCAAATTGCACCAATTAAAGCTCCCATTGCAATTGTTGGCATAGACGGTCTCTTTAGTGCTAATAGAACAATAACAATGACCGCTGGAACAAGCATCCATATTTTAATATCAAATTGCTTTAATAAAGCTTCTTTTAAAAACTCTACTCGATTTAAATCTACGTTATCTCCGCCATACATCCAACCAGCTACAGTAAACATAATACTAGTAATAATGTAAGCCGGAACATCTAATACGAGCATAGCTCGAACGTGAGCAATAACATCTACTTTCGCCATAGAAGCTGCCAGAACAGTACTATCAGAAAGTGGTGATAATTTGTCGCCGAAATAAGCTCCTGAAAGAACTGCACCAGCAACAAGTGGAAGTGGTAAACCAAGCCCTTCACCAATCGCCATCATAGCAATACCTGCTGTTCCAACTGTTCCCCATGATGTTCCTGTCGCGATAGAAGTGATCGAACAAATAATTAATGTTGCTAATAGGAATATGCTAGGGTGAATAAATTCTAATCCATAATAGATTAATGTTGGTACAACGCCACCAGCAATCCATGTTCCAATTAAAGCACCTACTGCAACTAAAATCAGTATTGCTTCTAATCCGTTAGAAATCCCTTTCGTAATTGCATCTTGCAATTCTTGATAACGAAATCCTAATCTTAATCCAAGCGCAATTACTAAAAACCATGAAATAAATAGCGCTAATTGAATTGGGAGATCAAAAATCGTTTGGAAGGAAAAGACAACAGCAAGAAATAGTAATAAAAGAACTATGATTTCTAGCATCGATGGTAATCTTACACTTTTCATTTTTTTCTCTCCTTACAAGTCGATAACATGACGTGTGTCGTCTTACATGTATGTAATATACAATTAGCGAAGACAAAACAAAATTTTCATATTATTTCGATTTATTTTTCCAGTATAATATATTGGACACCTTTTCTATTGTAAAAGTAGATGCTACTTTTCGCAATGGAAAATATAAAAAATGTTACATTTTTTATATTTAACAATCAAAGAGTAACTTTTTTAATATTTGCCACCATCAAACTTTTTACTATTATCCTCACCGTTTAAAGGAATATCATTATTCCCCACACAAAAAAGCATGCATCATTCAAATGATGCATGCTCCACTTTTATTTATACATATTTTGTATTTCTTCTTTATTTTTAAGTATTTCCACAAACTTATCGCTACAACCTTTCGGAAATAATACGCCGAGTCCATATGAATGCTGGAACTGAAAATGAGGGTGCTTTGCTGTGACTTCATCCCAAAACTTATACACGCCGAAGTTTCGATCTTTCACCTCAATATCATGAAATAACACAATACCGTTATTCGCAAGTTTCGGTAACCATGTTTTATAATCATGAGAAACTGCTTCATACGTATGATAGCCATCAATATGCAACAAGTTTATCGTTCCATCTTGAAATTGATCAACGGCCTCATCGAAAGTAGAACGAATTAAATTACCTATATTGGGATAACTCGTATTTACGACTTTCTCTACGATTTGATAAACGCCTTCTCCATATGGACCTGTATGCTCATCTCCCGTCCAAGTATCTACAGCAAAACATTTTGTAGCCAATCCCCCATCCTTTACCCCTTGACAAAAACTGAAAAAAGAAGCTCCTAAATGTGTACCTAACTCGACTAATACTTCCGGCTTTTCAAACCTTACTAAATCATATGCAAAGTCTAAATGCCCAATCCACGCCGTATTTGCCCGAATAAAATGGTTATAGTTATCAAATTCAAATGTTGGTTTATGAGTAACCCAGCTCATCGCATATCTCCTTCTACCCATATTTTTAACAAACCAAATTACTCTTATCTTTATTTTTTTGTTACCGCAATTATGAGTCTATTTCATGAAAATATGAAGAATTAGTTCTTTTTCATTGTGGTAAACCATCGTATACATACGGATCTATAGGCGTATTGATTTTCTCTACTTTACTTACTTTTACAAGCGGAAATAGTGCTCCTTTATATGTCGTTTCGTCCAACAAACCTGTTATTTTCACCCATGTTTCCTGTGGGAGCTTTTTTACGTTTTCCCCTGCAACAATCATCCCCCAGACTGATGCATCCGCAATACAACAAGTTATGCCGTATCGCGCCACTACCGCTTTATCACCTGTCACATCCTTATCATTATATATAAACCCTGAGAATGTAATTTCCTTCCCTTTAAACCCTTTTACATCTTGACCAATTATACTCATTGTTTGAACATAATCCTTATCCTCTACTTGTATCTTTCGTTGTCCTAACATACTTTTTGCTAATTGTTCTTCCGCTTGATCAGTCACTTTTAAATTCGAAGTTTCATCTTGTTCTTTCCCATTAGAATTTGCCTGTATTCCCTCTTTTTCGTTCTTTTCCACACTTATCGCCTGTACACTTTGATTCATACCCCTTTTTCCTGCTAAACTTCCATCAATTGTTACACCTCCAAATAAAAAAGCACTAATAATTAGAACAACAAATAAAACATATACAAAATATCTTTTTAACCCTAACTTCAATTCCCTATGATGCACACAACAATTACAATCATCTTGTTCCTCTCTCTCATCTCCCCAAACTTGTAATGAACCAAGAAGTAAAATTACTACAAAAGCTATATACGTAAATTTAATCATTTTTGGAGCGATAAAATTATAAATATTCCCGGTTACAAATAGTTTAAATAAGAGCATTGCTAAACCAATTAAAATAATGCCACGAATATAGCGATGATAGGCCTTCTGTTCCTTTCCCTCCACGTTTCTCATCTCCTATAACGTTGTAATTTGCACGATTGTGTACACCGATAAAATAATAATTCCAATCAAAAAGAATACAAATCTCTTTTGAAAATATGCAAACAACATGAACGTATTTTTCATATCGAGCATAGGCCCAAACACAAGAAATGCGAGAAGTGCTTTTACAGAGAAAACATGTCCAAAAGATGCCGCTATAAACGAATCGGCCGCAGAGCAAATGGATAAAACATAACCAAATCCCATCATAATAATTGGGGCAATTACTTCGTTATGTGCTACTGCATCCAGTACATTCCGATCAAAAAATGTTTGAAATACACTTGCTAAAAAAGCACCAATCAGTAAATACTTACCAGTATCAAAAAACTCATCTACAGTGTGATTCATAACATCTTTCCAACTCTTTTTTTTGTTTTTTTGAACTGACACCTCTACGTCTTTTAAAACATTTCTTTCGCGATAGCGATAATACACAATTAAACCTATGAATAGAGCAACAAGAATTGTTACCCCAAAGCGTGCATATACAATGTAATCATTTTTTTGAAACGCATATACAGTAGATAAAAGAACAACTGGATTCATAATAGGTGCACTTAGTAAAATAACAATGCCCACATGAAGTGGTAACCCCTTTTGAATGAGCCTTCTTACAATTGGTATAATGACACATTCACACATTGGAAAAAGAATTCCAACAAATACTGCTGGAACCATTGCAACAATTGGAGATTTCGGCATTACTTTTTGAATCATATCTTCTGTCACAAACACTTGAATGAGAGAAGAAACAATTACCCCTAATAAAATAAATGGTATTGCTTCAAATATAATACTTAAAAACACCGTATTCACATTCAACCATTCTTTTGGCATACTTTTATGCAAATTTGCTAAACTTGTAAAATCTACAAAAAATAATAAAAAGAGAAACATAGCAATAAGAGCTATTCCTATTAATTCTTTTGAAACCCTATTAAAGACCATCCTTCTCGCCTCCATTTTACTTATATGTAAACAAGTGCTTGTCCAAAAGCTTCCTGCTACAGCACAAATTTTATAGTCTATTCCTATTCTTAAATCGTAACCATTATGATTTATTATTGATTTTTTCTTTTCCATCATTTAATATAAAACGTAATCATTACGATTTAAAGGAGAGAGTATTTCATGAAAAAAGTACCTATCACTGTATTGAGTGGTTTTTTAGGAGCTGGAAAAACCACCTTACTACATCATATTTTGACTAATAAGAACAACTTAAAAGTAGCTGTTATCGTTAATGATATGAGCGAAGTAAACATTGATGCATCCCTTATCAAAAAAGGTGGTTTTTCACGTACGGAGGAAAAACTAGTAGAAATTCAAAATGGCTGTATTTGTTGCACACTACGAGAGGATTTAATGATAGAAGTGAATCGGCTTGTAGAAAACGGTGATATTGACTATATAGTTATTGAATCTTCCGGTATAAGTGAGCCGATTCCAGTTGCCCAAACGTTTACGTATACAGACGATGTTCTGAACATTGACTTAACAAAAAATTGTCGCCTCGATACGATGGTTACTGTTGTAGATGCAAATAGATTTTGGGATGATTTTGCAGATGGTGAAAGTTTATTAGACCGTAAGCAGGCAATTGATGAAAACGATACTCGGGAAGTTATTGATTTATTAATAGATCAAATTGAGTTTGCAAATGTAATTCTCCTTAATAAGATAGACCTACTAGAAAAAGAAGATGTGAGAGAGCTCCATCATTTACTTAAGAAATTAAATCCTAGTGCAAAAATTATTGAAACTTCATTTAGCAACGTACCACTGCAAGAAATTTTGAATACAAACTTATTCAATTATGAGGAAGCGAGTCAATCGGCGGGTTGGATACAAGAATTAAATAGTGAACATCATACACCTGAAACTGAAGAATATGGCATCAATTCCTTTGTGTATCGCCGTAAATATCCTTTCCATCCTGAACGCCTTATGAATTGGCTAGAAAAATGGCCTGTGGATGTCGTAAGAGCAAAAGGCTTTTTCTGGCTCGCATCACGTAATAATATGATAGGGCTTCTATCTCAAGCGGGTTCCTCTATTACAATTCAAGGAGCCGGTGAATGGATAGCAGCATTACCTGAAACTGAAAGAAATCAAATTATTACAGAAGAACCCGAGGTATTGAAAAGCTGGAACGAGCGATATGGAGATCGAATAACCGAACTCGTATTTATCGGAATTGATATGAACCGTTCTTTAATTGAACAATCATTAGATGATTGTCTATTAACAGAAAAAGAAATGGCACAAAACTGGGATACATTCATTGATCCTATTCCAGCTTTTACTTACACTTCATAATTTAAAATAGAAAGGCTTCCGTAAACGAAAGCCTTTTTATTTTATCGTTCTCTTATTTAACAAACTTCTTTAATCTGAATAACAGCTTTACATCAAGTGAGAATTTTCAGTTTATTTTTTATTCATTTCGTGATATATTGCATATTGTATACGATATATTTTTTGAAAGGAGGAATCAATACATGATGAATCCAAATCGTTTAAAAGGAATCATTATGGTTGTAATTGGTGCTTGTTTATGGGGATTATCTGGAACAGCTGCACAACAACTTTTTCAATATGAACATGTTTCTACTGAATGGTTAGTTACAATTCGATTGCTTATATCGGGCGTTATATTGCTCATTATTTCATCATTCGGAACGAGAAAAAAAGAAATATTCAGCATATGGAAACAAAGATCTGATGCTACTAAAATGATATTGTTTGGCCTATTCGGTATGCTTGCTGTACAATACACGTACTTCGCTTCTATTAAAGAAGGAAATGCTGCCGTTGCAACATTATTGCAATATTTAGCTCCTATATTTATTACTGTATACTTACTTTTCAAATGGAACGTTCGTCCATCAAAAATTGATTTTATTTCAATTGTCCTTTCATTAGTAGGCACTTTCCTCTTACTAACAAACGGGTCTGTTCATAACTTAGCTGTTTCTACACCAGCTATCGTTTGGGGTATTTTATCTGGATTATCTCTTGCTTTTTATAGTTTATATTCAAAAGAATTACTAGATAGATGGTCTTCCTCAGTTATCGTTGGATGGGGCATGATTATTGGGGGTATTGGTGTAACGATTGTACACTTTATTACTACGAAAGAATTCATTTTATTGTCAACGATGAAATATGTAAAACTAAATACCTTACCGCTCATCACATTTGTCATCATTTTCGGGACACTCATCGCATTTTATTTATACTTAGACAGCATACGATACTTAACCCCGAAAGAAACGACATTATTCGGTTGTACAGAACCACTCGCAGCTATTATTTCTTCTGTACTTATATTACATGTACCATTTCAATCTTTTCAGTTATTAGGGGCCCTTTGTGTCATTGTAATGGTGCTTATCTTAAGCCAAAAACCGGATGAAGGGAAACCCGAATTAAAGCTTGTTCATGAGAAAAAGAAAAATATACAATGAAAGGATTAAATTCACTATGCCTATCCCTCAAAATAATAAAAAACTAGGAAGAGTTTGAACTGTACCCTATAAAATGGACAGTTTAATAAAAAAGCCCTGAAAAATCAAGCACTTAAAAGATGGTTCCGATAT
>NZ_JAQFPJ010000009.1:0-190435 GCF_027712065.1 Bacillus cereus group sp. BcHK124 | reverse complement strand
CCGGTAAAAGAAGTTGAAGAAACAAAAGAAGAAGTGAAAGAACCGGTAAAAGAAGTTGAAGAAACAAAAGAAGAAGTGAAAGAACCGGTAAAAGAAGTTGAAGAAACAAAAGAAGAAGTAAAAGAGCCAACAAAAGAAGTTGAAGAAGCGAAAGAACCAAAGAAAGAAGTAAAAGAATCAGCGACAGGGTTGGATCAAGAGCCAAAAGGGAATAATCAAGTTGTTGCAAACGAGGGAAGAAAAGCAGACACTTTAAATAAACAACATACTAATAAGCCAGAGGAAGGCAAGAAATCTTTACCATCAACAGGCGGTGAAGCTAGCACATCGACTTTACTTTCTGGAATAACACTTGTTCTTTCCGCACTAAGTATGTTCGTATTTAGAAAGAGATTATTTAAGAAGTAAATAACGTTTAATCTCATTATTATATATAATTAATTTTTTCTTTTTTGAGAAGACATTATCATGGCAGTTTCATTAGAAACATACATATGATGATGTCTTTTTTTATGAGAGAAGGATATTACTGGAGATTGTCTAAGTGTATTAGAAAAGGAGGGGAAGTTATGCATATTAATTCTATTTCAAAGATCGAAGAAGCTGCAGTATTTATTTCGATGATGAATAAAGATAGTACTCAGCATGTTGGTTATTGCGGGGAAAATCATGAAGAAATATTGGACGCTATTCTTCATGGTTTTTCTGATATAGGGTGGGAGAAGTCTTTTGTCGTTTCTTATAATGATAATAATGAAATTGTAGGTGTATTAGGGTTTGATATAGATGAGGTAAGCGAAAGTGCGGAGATTTGGGGGCCTTTTATTATAGCTTCGAATTGGGGAGAGATTGCTTTAAGTATGTGGGAGAAACTTATCGAGAAGATTCCACTTCATATTCAAAAGTTTCATGGATTTTATCAAGTGAAAAATAATAATAGCATCGACTTTATGAAATATTTACAAGCTAAAAAACAAGAGAAACATAGCGTTTTAATTTTAAAGAAAAGTAATGTGGAGCAATGTGCAATGAATCAAATAGAGGAAGCATCTCAACAAGTATTTGAGCAGTTTATTGCTTTACACAATAATGTTTTTCCTAATACATATTATGACGGAAATGAAATTATCGGACGTTTAAGTGATATGAATAAATTATTTGTAAGTATGAAGAATGATAAGTTAGAAGGTTACGTATATGTTGAAGTAAATCCGGAGTTTCAAGAAGCGAATATCGAATTTATTGCAACTGCTGAAAATAGTAGAAGAAAAGGTGTCGGAGAGCGGTTATTACAAGCTGCTATTCAGTATATTTTCTCGTCCCAAGGGATGAAAGAGATAGAACTATGTTTGAATACGAATAATGATCGTGCGATGGAGTTGTACAAGAAAGTAGGGTTTGAGGAGAAGGCATGTTTACAACACTATATAATAGAGTAAAAACCCATTCGTATGAAGATTATATTTCATACGAATGGGTTTTATTTCATTTACTTTGCCGCCCTCGGTAATAACAGATTCAGGACTAATTTGAGGGCCGAATTCTTCTTGTATAAGAGGTGCCAATCGTTACATAACCTTTTTTATTTTTTTCGGAACTTCTTTCGTTTGCGAATTAACATCTTCTTTTCGCAGCTCTTTAAAGAGCGAAGTAACCATAAGGACGACTACGATAGAAAATGGTAGTGCTGCAATTATAGCTGCAATTTGCAGTGCATTTAATCCTCCAGCTTGTAATAAAATAGCTGCAATTATCGCGATTGTTAATCCCCATATAAGTTTTAAACTATTTTTCGGTGATAAGCTTCCGTTGCTCGTCTGCATGGAAACAACAAATGTTGCCGAGTCTGCAGAAGTAACGAAAAATGTGGCTACTAAAATTAACCCGATAATTGTTAAAAATGTAGAGAATGGTAGGTGTGAAATAACAGCAAATAATCCAATCTCTGTCCCGTTTTTTGCGATTTCATCAGCTACTCCAAGGGATTGGAACATTTCCATATGGATAGCGGTGCCGCCAAATACTGCAAACCAAAATGTGCAGATAAGAGTTGGGACTAATACAACTCCAAAAATAAACTCTTTTATTGTGCGTCCTTTAGAAATACGGGCGATGAATGTACCGACGAATGGAGACCAAGAGATCCACCATCCCCAATAGAAAATAGTCCAGTTTTCTATCCAAGAAGAAGATTTTTCATTAAATGCTCCTAAATTTAATCCCATACTAGGTAAAGCTCCAATATAAGAACCGAGTGTAGATGTGAAATATTTCATAATAAATACAGTTGGTCCTAAAAGTAAAAAGGAGACGAGTAATATACCTGCAAGAGAGAAATTTAAGTTACTCAAATATTTAATCCCACGATCTAAGCCTGTTTGTGCACTTGTTAAATATAAAACAGCGAAGATGGCGATAAGTATGAGCTGTGTAAGTAAAGTGTTATGAATAGAAGGGAATAAATAGCTTAATCCTCCGGCGATTTGTTGAGCACCAATCCCAACAGATGGCACAATACCGAATACAGTGGCTAAAACAGCTAAAATATCAACTGTTTTTCCGATAGGAGAATTTTTCGATCGATTAAATAATGGAGTAACTGTAGCCCCAATTGTGCTACCTTTTTGTTTGCGGAATGTGAAATATGCAATTGTTAAAGCAACCATTGCGTATAGTGACCATGGAAAGAGACCCCAGTGGAAAAATGAATATTGCATAGCGAGCTTGGCGCTTTCCTCTGTACCTGCTTTTCCTGTTAGTGGATCTGTAAAATGTGAAATCGGTTCAGCGATTCCATAAAAGAGGAGTCCAATTCCCATTCCTGCCCCAAATAACATGGATAGCCAAGATGGATAACTATACTTTGGTTTTTCACCATCTTTACCAAGACGAATAGAACCGTACTTAGAAAATGCTAAATAAGCGGCTAAAATAATCATTGCGGTCATAAGTAGAGAGTAAAACCATCCAAATTTATTAAGGATAAATGAATTTAAGGAAGATGTAACGCTTTGTAAATCATAGCCTTGTATCCAACTTGCCGGGGTAATTCCCCATATGATGAATAATGTTGTTAGCAAGATGGAGATATAAAATACACTGTTTTCTTTTTTTATCATAGAATCCCACCCTTGTTTAATAAAGTTAACAATTATATTAATCATAACAATTAAAGAAAAAATTGTCAAAAAATTCTCTTTTTATTACGTGAAAGGATTCGGATTACTTTCGGGAGAAAAAAGGGAATTTGTTCACGATATGTACAAAATGTAAGAAGAAATAATATGAAATATTGCATTTTATATTGTTGTATCTAGATTTTATGTTAAATTCGTGAATGGAATATTTGAATAGGGGGCAAGGATATGAACAAGAAATCAAAAATTAATAAAGTAATGCTTAGTATTAGTACAATGGCTCTATCGCTGGGGGCAATTCAAACTCATGCATCAGCAGAAGAAAAGGTGCCATATAATGTATTGCATTCGAAACCAGTTGGAATTGAAAAACCAGTAGATGAGGTTGGACACGTTTCTAAAGCGGAGGAAACATTATCGTTTGAAGAACGGTTAAAAGTAGGAGACTTTTCACAGCGACCAGCATCTATTCCGAACAAAGCGGCAGTAAAGCAAGTTAAAGAAAGCTATTCAATGGCTGATTTAAACAAAATGAATAATCAAGAATTAGTTGAAACGTTAGGCAGTATTAAGTGGTATCAAATTACAGACTTATTCCAGTTTAATGAAGATGCAAAGGCCTTTTATAAAGATAAAGGGAAAATGCAAGTCGTTATAGATGAATTAGCTCATCGAGGTAGTACATTTACGAAAGATGATTCAAAAGGAATTCAAACGTTTACGGAAGTGTTACGTTCAGCTTTTTATCTAGCATTTTATAATAACGAATTAAGTGAATTAAATGAAAGAAGCTTCCAGGATAAATGTTTACCTGCTTTAAAAGCAATTGCGAATAACCCAAACTTTAAGCTAGGTACAGATGAGCAAGATACAGTCGTATCTGCATACGGAAAATTGATTAGTAACGCTTCAAGTGATGTTGAAACGATTCAATACGCAGCTAATATTTTAAAACAATATAATGATAATCTTCATACGTATGTAGGCGATCGTATGAAAGGACAAGCTGTATACGATATTATGCAAGGGATTGACTATGATATACAGTCTTACTTAATTGAGGCTCGTAAAGAAGCGAATGAAACGATGTGGTATGGAAAAGTAGATGGGTTTATTAATGAAATAAATCGTATTGCTCTTCTAAATGAAGTAACACCAGAAAATAAGTGGCTCGTTAATAATGGAATTTACTTTGCTAGTCGTTTAGGGAAGTTTCATAGCAATCCAAATAAAGGATTAGAAGTTGTGACACAGGCAATGCATATGTATCCACGTTTAAGTGAACCGTATTTTGTCGCAGTAGAACAAATTACAACAAATTATAACGGAAAAGATTATAGCGGGAATACAGTAGATTTAGAGAAAATACGTAAAGAAGGAAAAGAGCAGTACTTACCAAAAACGTATACATTTGATGATGGATCTATCGTATTTAAAACAGGAGATAAAGTATCGGAAGAAAAAATTAAGAGACTATACTGGGCTGCAAAGGAAGTAAAAGCGCAGTATCATCGTGTAATTGGGAATGATAAAGCGTTAGAGCCGGGCAATGCAGATGATATATTAACGATCGTAATTTATAACAGTCCAGAAGAGTACCAATTAAATAGACAACTGTATGGATATGAAACGAACAACGGTGGAATTTATATTGAAGAAACAGGAACATTCTTTACATATGAACGTACGCCAGAACAAAGTATTTATAGTTTAGAAGAATTATTCCGCCATGAGTTTACCCATTATCTTCAAGGGAGATATGAAGTGCCAGGTTTATTCGGAAGAGGAGATATGTATCAAAATGAAAGGCTAACTTGGTTCCAAGAAGGAAATGCAGAGTTTTTCGCAGGATCTACTCGTACGAATAACGTTGTACCAAGAAAGAGTATAATTAGCGGATTATCATCTGATCCTGCAAGCCGTTATACAGCAGAGCGTACACTATTTGCTAAATACGGTTCTTGGGATTTCTATAATTACTCGTTCGCATTGCAGTCTTACTTATATACGCATCAGTTTGAAACATTTGATAAAATTCAAGATTTGATTCGTGCGAATGACGTGAAAAATTATGATGCATATCGTGAAAATCTAAGTAAAGATCCTAAGTTAAATAAAGAGTATCAAGAGTATATGCAGCAGTTAATTGATAATCAAGATAAATATAATGTACCGGAAGTAGCAGATGATTATTTAGCTGAACATGCACCGAAATCGTTAACTGAAGTGAAAAAAGAAATTAGTGATACGTTGCCTATGAAAGATACAAAAATGACAAAACATAATTCTCAATTCTTTAATACATTTACATTAGAAGGTACGTATACAGGTAGTGTCACAAAAGGTGAATCAGAAGATTGGAAAGCAATGAGTAAAAGAGTAAATGAATCTTTAGAACAATTGGCGCAAAAAGAATGGAGTGGCTACAAAACTGTTACAGCATACTTCGTCAATTATCGTGTGAATAGTTCAAATGAATTTGAATATGATGTAGTCTTCCATGGAATCGCAAAAGATGATGGAGAAAATAAAGCTCCAACGGTTAATATAAATGGCCCTTATAGCGGTCTTGTAAAAGAGGGAATTCAATTTAAAAGTGATGGCTCAAACGATGAAGATGGAAAAATTGTTTCTTATTTATGGGAATTTGGAGATGGAAGCACAAGTGCAGAAGTGAATCCAGTACATGTATATGAAAGAGAAGGTTCTTATAAAGTATCGTTAAGAGTAAAAGATGATAAAGGCAAAGAGAGCAGAAGCGAAACAACTGTTACGATTAAAGATGGAAGTTTAACAGAATCAGAACCAAATAATCGTCTAGAAGAAGCAAATCGTATCGGGCTAAATAGTACGATAAAAGGCAGTCTTATTGGCGGGGACCACACTGATGTTTATACATTTAATGTAGCATCAGCGAAAGATATCGACATTTCTGTTTTAAATGAGTATGGAATTGGGATGACATGGGTACTTCACCATGAATCAGATATGCAAAATTATGCAGCTTACGGTCAAGCCAATGGGAATCATATAGAAGCGAAATTTAATGCAAAACCAGGCAAGTATTACTTGTATGTATATAAATATGATAATGGTGATGGAACGTACAAATTATCAGTAAAATAAGTGTCTTTCCAATGTATGTTTAACTTTACTTTTTGTGGAAAATGATATATTATATAGATATATAATATATCGGTTATTTTCTAGGAGGAGCCTGTCACAATGGGTTTCTCCTGTTCTTTTTTAGAGGCCTGTACTGCAGGCTTTTCTTTAAAGGTTAAATAACTGAAAATTAAGAACAATAATCTTTGGAAGAGGTGGGGCATACACATAACAAAAAAGGGATTGTTTAAGAGAGGGGGATAAGAAATGGTTTTGTTTGGTTATCCACTTGAGACAATTTATTTATATGGATTTATTATTGCTACTATACTCACTGTGATTTATATCTTTTTTGGGGATATATTTGAATCCATATTTAGTTTTGGAGGCGGATCGGTATCCGTTGTTACTTTATTACTTAGTTTTTTCGCCATGTTATGTGGACTTAGTTATATAGGAGAATATTTATTTTCCTTTAATAGTATTCTTATTTTCGTGGCTGCATTTGCTATATCCTTTATTGGTGTATTCATAATGAAAATATTAATTTTAAAGCCGATTGCAGAGGCTGAACAAAATACTGTGCAACGTATGGATGAATTCATTGGTTGCAAGGGAGAAGTCATTACGACAATTCCTACAGAAGGATTTGGTGAAGTATTAATATCCTCCCAATTTGGAAGTAATGCAATTCCAGCTAAAACAATTGGGAAAAAAGATATTTCACAAGGAACTGAAGTTATTATTGAGGGAGTCCAAGATGGTGTTTTGCTTGTACAAAACATCGCTTATTCTTTAAAAAAACCAAAATTATAAGGGGGAATTCACATGACGATTCCATTAATTATTGGTGGAGTTTTACTCGCAATTTTAATTCTACTCATTTTAGTATTCATTACGAAGTATCGAACAGTTGGACCAGATGAAGCGTTAATTGTTACAGGGAACTGGCTTGGTGGTGGGAAAAATGTAGTTACCACTGATGATGGAAAGAAGATTAAGATTATTCGCGGTGGCGGTACATTCGTAGTGCCAATCATGCAAAGAGCAGAACCTTTAAGCTTACTAAATTACAAGTTAGAAGTGGGCACACGCGATACGTATACGAAGCAAGGTGTTCCAGTTACAGTAAATGGTGTTTCTATTATTAAAGTAGGTTCTACAATTGAAGAAGTATCGACAGCAGCTGAGCAATATTTAGGAAAAGAAACAGAAGAGTTAAAAGTAGAAGCGAAAGAAGTTTTAGAAGGTCATTTACGTGCGATTTTATCTTCTATGACAGTAGAAGATGCGTATAGTAATAGAGAGCAATTTGCGCAAAAAGTGCATGAAGTAGCTTCTACAGATTTAAAGAAAATGGGTCTTCGCATCGTTTCCTTTACAATTAAAGAAATCATGGATAAGAACGGTTACTTAGATGCACTTGGTCAGCCACAAATTGCGACGGTTAAGCGTGATGCAACAATTGCAAATGCAGAGCGTGAAAAGGAAGCTCGTATTGAAAAAGCTCGTGCTGAGAAAGAAGCGAAAGAAGCTGAATACCAACGTGATGCCCAAATCGCTGAAGCTGAAAAACATAAAGAATTAAAAGTACAATCTTATAAGAGAGAGCAAGAACAAGCTCGTGCAGATGCGGATCTTTCTTACGAATTACAACAAGCGAAAGCGCAACAAGGTGTTACAGAAGAGCAAATGCGTGTTAAAATCATTGAGCGTGAGAAACAAATTGAATTAGAAGAAAAAGAGATTGCGCGTCGTGAAAAGCAATACGATGCAGAAGTAAAGAAAAAAGCAGATGCAGATCGCTATGCTGTTGAGCAATCAGCGGAAGCAGAAAAAGTAAAACAAATGAAAAAGGCAGATGCGGATCAATATAAGATTGAGGCTGAAGCGAGAGCGCGTGCGGAAGAAGTACGTGTGGAAGGTTTAGCGAAGGCGGAAATCGAAAAAGCGCAAGGTCAAGCTAAAGCGGAAGTACAAAAAGCACAAGGTACGGCGGAAGCAGATGTTATTAGGTTAAAAGGTTTAGCAGAAGCAGAAGCGAAACAAAAAATTGCAGAGGCATTTGAGTTATATGGCCAAGCGGCAATTATGGATATGGTACTTAAAATGCTTCCAAGTTATGCGAAGGAAGTTGCAAGCCCACTTAGTAACATTGATAAAATTACAGTTGTTGATACAGGCGGCGGTGGTAAAAATAGCGGCGCCGGAAAAGTTGCAGGTTATGCGACTGATTTAATGGCAACGATGCAAGAAACATTAAAAGCTTCTTCTGGCATTGATTTAAAAGAGTTATTAGAAGGATTTGCTGGAAAAGGAGCGGTTCAACAATTATCAAACGATAAACCTATTGTATCTGTAGTAGAAGATGAGAAAAAAGAAGTAGAAAAAGAAAAAGATAAAGAATAGTATAGTGGGTGGAACCTCTAGTAAGTGAGATACTAGAGGTTCTTCTGTGAATTGTTCGAATAATTTACATTTTAATATATTGTTTTAATTATTTAATTTATATAGAATGAAAAAGGTATGTATTAATTCTTTAATAGAAAAAGAGATAAAGAGTTGATACATTTTAATCGTATAATTTATATAAAGAAATTAAATGTAAGGTAATTACATTTAAAACGGTATGGAGGGGTAGAAATATGCTTCAAGGGAAATTAAGGAGAAGTAGTTTAAAAGCAAAGTTACTTGTGTCATTTGTTATCATTTTAGTTCTTCCAAGTATTGTAATTGGTTGGACGTCTTATCAACAAGCGAAGACAAATTTTAATGAAACAATTTTACAATCAGCGGAAGATAACGTAAAGATTTTAAATAATGTTATTAATAAAGAGATAGACAGTAAAAAGGTAGACGCAGTATATTTTACAAAGTTATTTAACGGAGTAAGTTACGGAACTGATCAGCTCCAAAATGTGCAAAATAAATTAGAAGAATATAATAAATTACATCCAGAAATAGAAGCAATTTATACGGGATCTAGTACGGGACAATTTATTCAATCACCGTCTATTCAAATGCCAGATGGATACAATCCTACCGAAAGAGATTGGTATAAAGAAGCAGCGAAAAAAAGCGGAGAAGTGGTTATCACAGCCCCATATAAGTCAAGTACAACAGGGAATATTGTTATTACAATAGCAAAACAAAATGAGGATAAGAGCGGTGTTCTCGGTATTGATTTAATTATTAATGGCATTGTAAATACTTCAAAAATGGTCAATATCGGCAAAAAAGGATATGTAGCAATCTTCGACCAATCTAAATATGTAATAGCACATCCGACGATGAAGCCAGGTGACAAAATAGAAGAAAAACTTGAGAAGGAATTGTACAAACAGGAAACAGGTGATTTTAAATTCAAACTCGATGGTGATGATCGCAATATTACCTTTATAACAAATAAGCAGACTGGATGGAAAATAGCAGGAATTATGCCTTCAAAAGAAATTATTGAAGCAGCTAATCCTATTTTCTATAAAACGCTAACTGTTATTGGTATTTCATTAATAATTGGTGGGATTTTAATTTACTTCATAATTGCTTCTATCATTAGTCCGTTAAAACAACTTGTTATATCATCGAAAAAGATTAGTGAAGGCGATTTAACAGAAACAATTACAGTTCATTCTAAAGATGAAATTGGACAGCTAGGAGAAAGTTTTAATGAGATGGCGGCATCATTACATCAGGTCATTTCCAATATAAATACTTCAGCAAGTCACGTGGCGGCATCTTCAGAAGAATTAACAGCTAGTATGAAGCAGACAAGTGAAGCGACGGAACAAATTACACAAGCAATAGAGCAAGTGTCGAGTGGGGCTGAAATACAAACGAAAGAAGTTGAAGAAGGCGCAACATTATTAGAAGAAGTTACAGAAGGAATTCAGCGTGTTGCAGATAGTTCTTCATTAGTATCCACAGCATCTATGTATACGAAGAAAAAGGCTGAAGATGGTGGGAAGTTAGTTGAACAAACTGTGAATCAAATGCAATTAATCCATGAGTCTGTTTCACAATCAGATAAAGTTATTGTTTTGTTAGATGATAAATCAAAACAAATTGGAGCAATTCTTGAGGTGATTCAACATATTGCAGAGCAGACAAATTTGTTAGCGTTAAATGCGGCAATTGAGGCTGCGAGAGCTGGTGAGCAAGGAAGAGGATTTGCAATTGTAGCAGATGAAGTACGAAAATTAGCTGAGCAATCAGGACAGTCTTCTACGGAAATTGGAAAACTAGTGAAAGAGATCCAATTTGATATAAAAGAAACGGTAAGTTCTATGAAGCAAGTTGGGACAGAAGTACAATCAGGACTTGTAGTTGCAAATGAAACGAAGCAAAGCTTTGCTGAAATATTGAAATCCACGGGTGATACAGTTGAACAAATTGATAACATGGTAGATGTAGCGAAGCAAATGACGGTAGATGCAAGACAAGTAAGTGCATCTATTAATGAAATTGCAGCTACGATTGAAGAAAATGCAGCAAGCGTTCAAAATATTGCTGGTTCATCTGAAGAACAATTAGCTTCGGTAGATGAAATAAATGCAGCAGCAGTCCATTTATCACAAATGGCAGAAGAATTACAAGAGATGATTGGTAAGTTTAAAGTGTAATAACGAATGTTAAGAAACGAGGTAATAATTTTACTTCGTTTCTTTTTTTATGAAGAGAAAAAGAAAGAAATATAGAGTAACCATGTTATGATTAAGTATAATTAAAGAGACTGTATATTCTTTAAATTCTATCTTTAATCATGTTAGGGGAATGGTTTTGAAATTAAAAAAATTAAAACTACAACCGAGAATTACATTAACTATTAGTACACTAATTTTAGTTGTACTTCTGTTAACGAGTTATTTATTTTATTACATATTATCTAAAACGGTAGAAGAGCAAATTGGGAAACGGGCTTTGCATGTTGCGAAAACAGTTGCTGCTATACCAGAAATAAAGGAAGCTTTTCAAAAAGAAAATCCAGCTTCTGTCATTCAGCCGATTGCAGAAAAAATTCGAATTGATACAGATGCTGATTTTATTGTAGTTGGAAATAAAGAGGGGATTCGATATGCACACCCTAAGCGAGATAAAATAGGAGAAGCAATGGTTGGTGGAGATAACGAAGGGGTTCTATTAGAAGGGAAATCTTATGTTTCGAGAGCAACTGGATCATTAGGCCCTTCATTACGCGGAAAAGTTCCAATCCGTAATCAGGAAAATGAAATTATTGGCGTGGTGTCTGTTGGATTTTCAATGGACGATATTCATGGTGCAGTAGAAGTGTATGGAAAGCGTGTATTTTGGATTACAATAGCAGGTCTTTTAATTGGGATAATTGGTTCTATATATTTAGCAGGCAGTATAAAAAGAATGATGTTTGGTATGGAGCCAGAAGAAATTTCATCTTTATATGAAGAGCATAGTACAGTGATTCAATCTGTACGTGAAGGGATTATTGTTATTGATCAAAATGGGATGATTAGATTAGTCAATCAAGCAGCTTATGACATTCTTTCATTAGATGAACAACGAAATATTATTGGAGAATTTATTTTAGATGTAATTCCTAATTCAACGATACTAGATGTACTTCAAACTGGGGAAGAACAGTTTGATCGTCAATTAAATATAAAAGGGCAGGCTGTTATTGCGAATCGTCTACCTATTAAAGTAAAGAATAAAGTAACTGGTGTTGTATCGAGCTTACGTTTGAAATCTGAAATGGATCAGTTAACAGCAGAATTATCTCAGACGAAGCAATATACAGAGGCATTAAGAGCGCAAACGCATGAATATAATAACTTATTGTATACGCTTTCAGGACTTATCCAGTTAGAATCATATGAAGATGCTTTAGAGCTTATTCATAAGGAAACGGCGGTCTATCAAGATTTTGTTCAATTTATTATGAAGCGAATTCAAAATCCATGGTTAGGTGGGATTTTAATTGGATTCTATAATAGAGCAAGAGAGTTGAAGATTGATTTTATGCTAGACAGAGAGAGTAGCTTAGACAAATTAAGCCCGCATATTGAGAGTAATTATGTCGTTTCTATTTTAGGAAATTTAATTACGAATGCATTTGAAGCGATTGAAAGAAATGAAGAACATAATAAGAAAGTAAGAATGTTTGTAACTGATATCGGAGAAGAAATAGTAATTGAAGTGGAAGACTCAGGACAAGGGATTCATGATGAGGTCATTACTAGCATATTCTATAAAGGCTTCTCGACGAAAGAAGGCGAGAAGCGAGGGTATGGATTAGCAAAAGTGAAAGAGTTAGTAGAAGATTTAAATGGAAGTATCGCAATCGAAAAAGGGGATTTAGGTGGTGCATTGTTTATTATTGCATTACCGAAAGAGAGAGGCGAGTTGTAATGGGTGAGGAGATTGAAGTATTGATTGTAGAAGATGATATTCGAATTGCAGATATTCATCGGCGTTTTACTGGAAAGATTGAGGGATTTAAAGTAATTGGAACAGCGACGACTGGGGAACAAGCGAAAGAATGGTTAGATCTTGTGAAGCCACAGCTTGTTTTATTAGACGTGTACTTACCTGATATGCAAGGAACGGAACTTGTCACATATATTAGGCATAATTTACATGATACAGATATTATTATGATTACAGCTGCATCGGAAACAGATATAGTGAGGCACGCCCTGCGAGGCGGAGTAACAGATTATATCGTAAAACCACTTATGTTTGATCGATTTAAGACAAGTTTGGAAAATTATAAAAAAAAGCTTGTACAGTTAAAGAAAAATAATCAGTTATCTATAGAACAAATTGAACATTTATGGTCTCAAAGGGGTGTAAAGGGAAATGAAATAGAATATGCGCCGAAAGGTATAGACCCCTTAACTTTAGCAAAAATAAAAAAGCATATGTTAACAGTAAAGGAAAAAGGTATTACTGCGGAAGTGCTAAGCTCAATGGTCGGAGTAAGTAGGTCAACAGCAAGGCGCTATTTAGAGTATTTAATATCTGGGAAAAAAGTTCATGCAGAGCTTATATATGGAAGTGTGGGGAGACCAGAGAGAAGATATTTTCTTGTTTCTTCATAATAAAAAACAGTAGAGGATATATGTCCGCTACTGTTTTTTATTTTATATCGGAATAATCCCAATTACAATTCCAGTAATCAACATGACCATTGTCGTTCCAACTGCCCACAATAAAGTGAAGCGTTGATGTTCACCAAAATCAACTTTAGCCATTCCGACTAATAAATAAGTGGATGCAACAAGAGGGCTTAATAAGTGAACAGGTTGCCCGAGTAAGGAAGCGCGTCCCATTTCAGCTGCACTAATTCCGTAAGTGGCAGCAGCTTTCGTTAAAATAGGTAGTACACCGAAATAAAATGCATCATTGGACATGAAAAATGTGAATGGCATACTAAGAAGAGCTGTAATAATTGGTAGTTGTGGTCCAAGAGCGTCTGGTATAAGAGTTACTACACTTTTAGCCATTGCATCTACCATTTTTGTTCCTGATAAAATCCCAGTGAAAATCCCAGCGGCAAATACGAGAGAAACAACCGCTAATACGTTTCCTGCGTGAGAAGCAATACGCTCTTTCTGTTGCTCTAAGTTCGGATAGTTAATCATAACAGCAATAGCGAAAGCGATTGTAAATAAAACAGGTAACGGCATAACTTCTAGTATGAGACAGACAAGTAAGGTAGCAGTTAATAAAAAGTTAATCCATAGAAGTTTAGGGCGCTTATGAACAGCAGCTTCTACTGTTGCAGCTTGCTCATCCATCGTTTGCATTTGTTTTAAATATTGTACATCCATAATTCCTAAACGCTTTCTTTCTTTTTTTCCAAGATAGTAAGCAACGAAAACTACCCAAAGTGCACCAGCAATCATTCCTGGTATAAGTGGTGTAAAGAGCTCTGATGCGTCTAGTCCAAGTGCACTCATAACACGAGCTGTCGGTCCACCCCACGGTGTAAGATTTGTCACGCCTGCACCTAACATAACAACCCCAGCTAATATAAGTGGATTCATTCCAAGGCGTTTATATAGTGGGTACATTGCGGAAACAGTAATCATATACGTTGTCGTTCCATCCCCATCTAATGAAACGATAATTGTAAGAATTGCTGTGCCAACAACAATTTTTAAAGGATCTCCTTTCACAAATTTCAAAATCCTACTAATGACAGGATCGAATAAACCGCTATCAATCATAATTCCAAAATATAAAATGGCAAACATAAGCATAATACCAGTAGGTGCTAGTTTTTGAATTCCTTCTAACATCATAGGTCCCATGTTTGCATAAAAGCCTCCAATTAATGCGAACGTAATTGGAATTAATATTAATGCTACTAGTGCTGACATACGTTTCGTCATAATTAAAAACATAAAGACAAATACCATCGCAAATCCAAGTAGTGCTAACATGTAATCTCCCCCTCAAAATGATTACGCTTTCAAAATAAAATAAAAATTCAGAAAAAGGTTTTTTTGTTTATCATAAAAGTATCTATTTGAATGGTAAATAATTTGAAAAATAACATCATTAGAAGCATAATTTTTATTTTGGTCATTTTGTTCACGGTAGTTAATTTGAATTTTTTAAAAATAAGCTGCTCTCCATAAGAATGGTAGAATAAGATGAAAATATTGAAGTGTGAAATAGGGAGTAGATTTTATATGAAAACAAGAATGGAAGAGATTTGTAGTTCTTATGAAGGAAAAGTAGAAGAGATTTTTGTTAATGAATCTTCTTACGTATATGAGTGGGAAAAATTAATGATGATCCGAAAAAATAACGGTGAACTTGAAAAGATTGCAGTCGGCATCAGTGGAAATATAAGATTAGTAAATGTAGTTGTTGGGCAGCAAATTCATACAGGTACATTATTAGTTAGGTTGGAAGATGATTTATTAATTACAGGTTGTGAATGATGAGAGGTGTGTAGAGAGGACTACACATCTTTTTTGTTCTATATATTACAAAAGACACATTGTTTTTTCACAAATCGCACACAAGTTTTTGATATGCTCCTTGTAGAAGATACGGTTAGGGAGGAAATAGAATGAGAACAAAGTATGTGATGCTTGCTATATGCTTATTCTTTGTCTTTACAATTGTAGGATGTGGTAAGAAACAAGCAGAGGCTGTGGCAATTGATGAGAAACATGATAAGTGTGATATTTGCCAAATTGGGGTAATGGATAATCAATTTGCAACACAAATCATTTTAGAAAATGGAAAAGCATTAAAGTTTGATGATATCGGTTGTATGTATAAATGGATGGAGATTAATCCAGGTGAAAAGACGAAAGAAAAATTTGTTCGAGATTATGATTCGAAAGATTGGGTTTCGTTAGAAGACGCTACTTATGTATATGATAAAACAATTACAACACCAATGGCTTATAATGTCATTTCATTTAAAAACAAAAAAGATGCAGAGAGCTTTGTATCTAACTATAAGGGGAAAATTCTTTCGTATAAAGAGCTAGCAGAGCATAAATGGGAAATGAATAAAGAAATGATGGGGAACCCGAAAAAGGGAAATCACGGTGCGCATCATTAATACTAGAAAAAGACAACTATATAGTTGTCTTTTTCTAGTATTATTCAGGTGCAAATATAGAAAAGGTGTAAAATTTTTAGAAGAACGGTTACAATGGAATATAGTAACCTAAAGCAATCATTTATCCCGCTTTAATGGGCAGTAAGACCCCCACCTCAAAATGCAGTGAAAGCAAAGAAGTTAGGTGGGGGGCGGGCTGCCCATAAAAGCCCGATTGGTTCAACTAATAATCAGTGGGGATGAAGAAAACCCCCACTGATTATTAGTTGAACTTTATGTACTTTTTAGAAATGTATACAAATGCGGTAAAATCGTGCTAAACTAATTGCTTCGCTAATATAAGTTTAGATAATCCGATTAAAGAAGGAATATAAAGGGCTTATGGATAAATGTACTCAAGAAGAGTTATTGTATGTGATGGAGGAATGGTTAAGAAAACATTATCTTTCATAGGAGCTGTAGTTGTGAGAAAACAAAAAATTTTATTATGTATGTTATTAGGACTTTTAATGACGGTAGTGGCTTGCGATAAGCAAGAAGAGCCAGAATCGAAACCGGTTCATGTGAAAAACGAAAAGAAAAAAGAGAAGCATAAAGAACAGGAAGAATCTAAAGAAGAAAAAAGTATAAATTTAATGGACAAACAGTTGCTACTTTCTGCAACTCTTGGAGACACAGAAACAGCTATGAAGTTGATCCAAGATGGAGCGAATATAAATGTAGAAGGTGACAACGGAGAAACACCTGTCCTTGCAGCAACGTACCAAAATCATGTAGAGACAGTGAAAGCATTAATTGGTGCAGGGGCTAATATTGAAATTAAAGATGAGAAACAAAGCAATCCACTTCTTTATGCAAGTAGAGAAGGCTATACGGATATTGTAAAAGTATTAATTAATGCAGGAGTTAATACGAAAGAAACGACTAAGTCAGGTGGAACAGCACTTATTTCTGCATCTGAGCGTGGCCATGTAGAGGTCGTAAAAGAATTGTTAGAGCATACAGATATTGATGTGAATTATAAAAATGCTCGTGGTGGAACAGCTTTAGTAGAAGCAATCGTATTAGGAAATGGTAGTGAAAACCATAAGAAAGTAATTCAAATGCTTATTGACCACGGGGCAGATGTAAATATGGCCAATAAGGAAAATATTACGCCACTGCAATATGCTGAAAAAAGAGGTTTTAAAGATATTGCAAATATGTTGAGGGCAGCTGGAGCGAATGAAGTAGTACAGCCACAACAACCAGTAGAATAAAAAACGAAAAATAATCCCATTTAGATAGACAGAATGAAGAAATCAGTTAGCATGATGGATTCAGTAATGTGTATGTAAATGGGATTTTTATTTTGAGCATGAAAAATAGATTGTAAATGGTATATGAAGTAACTAAGGAGGATATAAATGAGGCTCTCAGAACTTGATTTAATAGCAATTCAAGTAGAGGTTTTATTTGTTCATAATCAAGTAGGGAAAATGAAATATGTAAATGAACAAGGAAATCCGAAAGCACCACGTTTTTTTCTTGGCAGAACTCGTTAAGGGAGTATAACGAGATATCATTGTGATCTGGATGATGAAATGGTAAGTAAGATTGAGAACTTAATTCGAGAACCTTCAAATCATATAGAGGTAGCAAAGATTATTCATGTATTAAATGAAGAAAGAACAGTAAAAAATATTTGGATGGGCCCTGCTTTCATGTTCTCTAATAATTTACATAAGCCAACTAGAACAATACAGATAACAGAGAAGAATAAAGAGCTTTTACGAGAAAATTTTCCTCATCTAATAGAACAGATGGAGTGGAGGCAACCTTACTTTGCAATTGTAAAAAATGAAAAGGTAGTTTCTATATGTTGCAGTGCTAGGAGTACGCCTGTAGCTGCTGAGGCGAGTGTGGAAACTTTAGCAGAGTTTCAAGGGAATGGATATGGTACTGATGTTGTTACAGCCTGGGCGATATCAATACAAGAAGATAAACGCATTCCACTTTATAGTACTTCTTGGGATAATTATGCTTCACAAGCAGTTGCAAGAAAACTAAAACTGATTAACTATGGAATGGATTTGCATATTACTTAAATTTTAAAGATAGTGGTTTACTGTTGGGGGTTTATTTTTATATCTAGATTAATGTTAAGGGGATATGGTGAATATTAACATTCGGTTAACGGCTAATTAACAATCTATCAAAACTGACTTAATAAATGCGTAATATAGTAAAGGTAATAAAATAACTAGGGTAGAGAACATTTGAGAACACCCGCTTACATATAACGTGCCACTTTCTTAGGTGTGCTCTATTCCCTAGAGTTCAAATAAGGAGAAAGGTGTTCTATGTAAGTAGGTGTTTTTAGTTTGGATAAAAACAGAAAAGTTAGGTGGAATGTATGTTTAAAGAACCTTATATTGCGATGATAAAGGATTGGAAAGGATACAACACATACAAAAAATTACCGAAAACAGTTTTTCTTATGACGGGTTCAATGCTGGAATTACCAGAGCGTGTATATGAATTACAGAAACATGGACATGATGTCTTTCTTCATTGTGATTTTATACAAGGTTTAAATACGAATACAGAGGAAGCACTTTTGTATATTCAAGACGTTATCGGAGCACAAGGCATTATTTCAACAAAAGGATCGACAATTCGAAATGCCAATAAAATTGGATTAAAAACGATCCAACGTATTTTTATTGTCGATACTTTATCTCTTACAAAATCAATTGAAAATTGTAAAACGACTAAACCGAATGCAGTAGAGATTATGCCTGGTATTATGCCTTCCATTATTAAGCAGTTAGCAGAGGAAATAGAATTTCCTATCATTGCAGGCGGATTGATTCAAACGCGAGAAGATGCAGAAGTTGCCATTCGTGCAGGAGCGAGTGCGATTTCGACGAGTCACTATGAAGTATGGATACAAGAAGAAAAAAGGAGTGCAATCTTGTGATTGAATTGAAAAATGTTTCAAAGGTATATAAAAATGCAGAAGAGACAGCGGTTAAGGGTGTATCGGTTCACATTAAGAAGGGCGAGTTTTTTGTTTTAGTTGGGCCTTCAGGATGTGGGAAAAGCACATTATTACGAATGATCGCTGGCCTAGAAGAAATTTCTTCGGGGGATTTAATTATTAATGAACGTGTTGCTAATGATTTAGAGCCGAAAGATCGTAATCTATCAATGGTATTTCAAAATTATGCACTATACCCACACTTATCTGTAGAAGAAAATATTTTATTTGGACTTAAGGTAAGGAAAGTACAAAAAGAAGAGCGGCAAAAGAGATTAATGGAAGCTATTGAAATGGTAGGGCTGAAAGAGTATGTGAAAATGAAACCAGGTCAATTATCAGGTGGACAAAGACAGCGTGTTGCGCTTGCTAGAGCAATCGTGAGCCAAGCACCGATTTGTTTAATGGATGAACCACTTTCGAATTTAGACGCGAAATTACGTGCGCAAATGAGAATTGAAATTAGAGAAATTCAGCAGCGTTTAGGAATTACAATGATTTACGTTACTCATGATCAAATAGAGGCGATGACTATGGGGGACCGTATCATGGTTTTAAATAAAGGAAGTATACAGCAAGTTGGAACACCGCTTGACATCTATAACGAACCAGCAAATGAATTTGTTGCAAGTTTTATAGGGTCTCCTTCGATGAATATAGATGATGGAGAAGTAGACAAAGAAAAAGGTGTATTACATATAGGGCAATTGCAAATTCCTTTATCTATTGGACAGTTAAAGCAATTACCAGAAGGAATAATTCGCATAGGCATGCGTCCTGAGCATATTGCCCTGTCTGAGGAAGGACAAGAAGTTACGCTACAATCTGTAGAAGTATTAGGCAACGAATCTATATTAAACTTCGCAATAAATGGAACAACTTGGAGTGCAAAAGTCATTGGACAGCTACTCCTGAACAAAGGTGACAAAGTAAAATTATTATTCTCACAAGATAAGTTATGCTTCTTTCATCAAAATACGAATGAACGATTAAAAGTGGTAGCTGAAGAAGAGTTGAAAGTGGTGGCGAAATAATGATTGAAGTAGGCAAGTTACCAGCCCAAGCAAAGGTGGTAAAAAAGAAGAATTTATGGAGTAGAACGAAAGAGTTAAGAATAGGATTATTATTTTTAGCGCCATCTATTTTATTGTTCTCGATTTTTCTTTTTTATCCATTATTTAGGACGATTTACTATAGCTTTTATTTAACAGATATACACGGAGAAGCTAATCTTTTCGTTGGCTTAGAAAATTATCAATACTTATTTTCTGATCCTGCTTTCTACAAAAGCATAAAGTCAACTTTATTATTTGTTGTATATACAGTGCCTACGAGTATTATACTCGCTTTATTTCTTGCATTGATTGCAAATGGAAAAGTAAGAGGTATTGGGGTATTCCGTGTGTTATTTTCTTCCACTATGGGAATATCAGTAGCTGCTAGTGCGGTGATTTGGCTATTTTTATTTCATCCAAGTGTCGGATTATTTAATAATATATTAGCCTCTATGAATCTACCTGCAATCGCATGGTTAACGAGTCCAGATTGGGCATTGTTCTCTGTATCAGTTACAACGGTTTGGGTGAATACAGGATTTGCATTTTTAGTTATATTAGGTGGTTTACAAAACATTGATACGTCTTTATATGAAAGTGCATCTATAGATGGTGCTAGCTATTTATATAAGCTTCGTCGTGTTACATTACCGATGCTATCACCAACTTTATTCTTTATCGTGACAGTAACGTTAATTAGTGCGTTCCAAAGCTTCGGACAAATTGATATTTTAACGCATGGTGGACCAAATGATGCAACGAATTTAATTGTATATTCGATTTATAAAGAGGCATTTGTGAATCATCAATTTGGAACAGCAAGTGCACAAGCGATGGTATTATTTATTTTCATTTTCATTGTTACATTACTTCAATTCAAGTTTGCTGAGAGAAAGGTGCATTATAAATGATCGTTAAACAGTGGAAACAAAATTTCCTATTATACATGCTGCTCATTATTAGTGCAGTAATGGTGTTTTTTCCTGTACTCTATGCATTTTTAATAAGCTTTATGACACCAGACGATATTCAAATGAGAAGGTTATTTCCGACTCAATTTACTTTTGATAATTTTATTAATATTTTTCAAAAAGTACCGCTTTTTACATACTTATATAACAGTTTAGTTGTATCGACAGTTGTTATGATTGGACAACTTATAGTATCAAGCTTAGCAGCGTATGCTTTCGTCTTTCTTCAGTTTAAAGGAAGAAATCTTATTTTCTTCCTGTTTATTTCAACGATGCTTATTCCGTGGGAAGCGACGATGGTACCTAACTTTTTAACGATTCAAAACTTTGGTTGGATCAATAGCTTCGCTGGAATGACAGTGCCGTTTTTTGCAACAGCTTTCGGTATTTTCTTACTACGTCAACACTTTATGACGCTTCCGAATGAACTGAAAGAAGCTGCTTTTATTGAAGGGATTGGAAATGTAAAGTTTTTATTTAGCGTTGTAATTCCGTATTGTAAAACGAGTTTTATTACGCTTGGAGTATATAGTTTTTTAACAACATGGAATATGTACTTATGGCCACTTTTAGTGACCACTGATGAAAAGGTAAGAACAGTCCAAATTGGTGTGAAGCAGCTTCAGTCTCAAGAAGTTGCAACTGATTGGGGAAGCGTAATGGCCGGTGTTACGGTTATCGTAATTCCGACATTGATTCTACTATTTTTAGGGCAAAAGCAATTACAACAAGGATTAACAAAAGGTGCAATTAAATAACTAAGAGAAGGTGAGATTAAAATGAGTCTAGTTAAAAAAGGTGCTACTCTATTAATGATAGCAACAATGGCATTATCTAGTGCAGCTTGTTCAAATAGTAAAACAGAAGGAAAACCGGAAGCGCAGGCAAAAGTAGCACCAGTTGAAAAAAATGGTGATAAAACTGTAATTCGTTTTTGGCATGCGATGGGTGGAAAAACACAAGGTGTGCTAGATGGGCTTGTTGCAGACTATAATAAGTCGCAAAATAAATACGAGATAAAGGCGGAGTTCCAAGGGACATATGAAGAGTCTTTAACGAAATTTAGAACGATGTCTGCAACGAAAGAAGCGCCAGCTCTTGTTCAGTCGAGTGAAATTACAACAAAATATATGATTGATAGCAAAAAGATTACGCCAATTGATAGCTGGATAAAAAAAGATAAGTACGATACTTCAAAATTAGAAAAAGCAATTACAAATTATTATTCAGTTGATGGAAAAATGTATTCTATGCCATTTAATTCGTCTACACCAGTATTAATTTATAATAAAGATGCTTTCGCAAAGGCGGGCTTAGATCCAGAGAAAGCTCCAAAAACATATGCGGAATTACAAGAAGCAGCGAAAAAGTTAACGATTAAAGAAGGCGGAAATGTAAAACAATATGGATTTTCAATGCTGAATTATGGTTGGTTCTTTGAAGAGTTGTTAGCGACACAAGGCGCTTTATATGTAGATAATGAAAATGGTCGTAAAGATGCTGCAAAGAAAGCTGTATTTAATGGTAAAGAAGGACAGAAAGTATTTGGGATGCTAGATGAGTTAAATAAAGCTGGTGCACTAGGAAAGTATGGAGCAAGTTGGGATGATATTCGTGCGGCGTTCCAGTCTGGACAAGTTGCTATGTATTTAGATTCTTCAGCAGGTGTTCGTGATTTAATTGATGCATCTAAGTTTGATGTAGGCGTTTCATATATTCCATACCCAGAAGATTCAAAACAAAATGGTGTTGTTATTGGTGGAGCATCATTATGGATGACGAATATGGTTTCAGAAGAAACACAACAAGGTGCTTGGGACTTTATGAAATATTTAACGAAGCCAGACGTACAAGCAAAATGGCATACTGCAACAGGCTATTTCTCTATTAATCCAGATGCATATAATGAACCATTAGTAAAAGAGCAATATGAAAAATATCCACAGTTAAAAGTAACAGTAGATCAATTGCAAGCGACGAAACAATCTCCAGCAACACAAGGTGCTTTAATTAGTGTATTCCCAGAATCACGAGATGCAGTTGTAAAAGCATTAGAAGCAATGTATGACGGAAAGAATAGTAAAGAAGCGTTAGATGAAGCTGCCAAAGCGACAGATAGAGCAATTAGCATTTCAGCTCGTACGAGTCAAAAATAAGAGAAAGCCGTATCCGAAAAAGGATACGGCTTTCTTTAGGAGATAAGGGATCAAAAAAATGAAGAAGTCTTATCTCTTTTATATGAGTAAAGGGTCTAGAATGAATCTTGTCCTTTTCATTATTTGTTTAACTCCATTGCAACTTGTTTGCCATTTACGAAAACCTCTGCCACTGCTACCATAACTTCCATCACTTTTTTCATATCTCATCTCTCCTTGTTTTTTGTTTCATTTCTTACTTTTAGTATAAGGAAATATAGCAATCGCAACTATCGAATTGGATGACAAGAGACTTACATTGTTGTAAGGATAATCGTTGTATCTGTAATAAATACGGTTTTAATCTATAATTCTGAAGTTTCTGTCGTTTTGAACTATAATTAGAAAGAGGGGTGATAATATGAAAAGAATTCTTGTTATTAGTGATATTCATGGAGAAATAGAAAAGTTCGAACAGTTACTGGAAGAAGCTCAATACGATGCAAAACAGGATCAATTAATTTTACTGGGAGATTATGTGGATCGTGGTCCAAATGCGCGTGCAGTAATTGAAAAAGTAAAAGAGTTAAAAGAAGATGGAGCCTTCGTTCTAAAGGGCAATCATGAAGATATGATGATTAAGGCGTTAACGACTGATGAGGAACGTTCATGGAACCATTGGGTAAAAAGGAATGGTGGAGACAAGACGTTATACAGCTATGGATTTGTAGAAGAAGATATTGTGGTTAATGAGGAGAATTTCCAAAAAAAGATTTTACAATCTCGTGTATTAGATGAACATGTAAAGTTTATTCAGGAATTAGATCATTACATTGAAACAGAAAAGTATATATTTGTACATGCTGGTGTTGAGCCATTGAAACGGGTTTCTGAATGTGAACCATATACGTTAATGTGGATTCGTAATGAGTTTCATAGTGGGTATAGTGGTGAAAAGGTTGTTGTATTTGGTCATACGGAAACAAAAACGCTTCACGGTAGTGAGAATTGTGGCGTATATTTTGGGAGCAATCGTATTATAGGAATTGATGGCGGTGCTGTATATGGCGGCCAGCTAAATTGTTTAGAATTGCCGAGCAAAAGGGTATATGTAGTAAAAAATTGAAAGAGATAAGGGAAATCTTATTTCTTTCAATTTTTTATTAAGGTAAATTTAAGGAAGAGTCTTTATAATTAATCTTTAAAATTCTGTATCAAGAAAAAGTGTAGAACGAATTAAAAATGAAGTTACAAAATATGATTATATTCTTTTGTTAGGAAAAGCAGGAATGTGATTATAAATAGAATCGAACGATATGGTGGAAGGTGAGAATATGCGCTTACTCGTAGTAGAAGATAATGCTTCTTTATTAGAGTCCATTGTCCAAATATTATGCGATGAATTTGAAGTAGATACAGCATTGAATGGAGAAGATGGATTATTTCTAGCATTACAAAATATATATGACGCTATTTTACTTGATGTGATGATGCCAGAAATGGACGGTTTTGAAGTAATTCAAAAAATACGTGATGAAAAGATTGAAACACCTGTCTTATTTTTGACAGCGAGAGATTCTTTAGAAGATCGCGTGAAAGGGTTGGATTTTGGCGGGGATGACTATATCGTTAAGCCGTTTCAGGCCCCAGAATTAAAAGCAAGAATTCGTGCTTTATTAAGGCGAAGTGGTAGTTTAACAACGAAGCAGACTATTCGATATAAAGGGATTGAACTGTTCGGAAAAGATAAAGATGTTCAAGTAGATGGACAAAGTATGAAGCTAACATTAAAACAATATGAGCTTTTAGAGTACCTTGTTCAAAATAGCGGAAAGATTTTAATGCGTGAACAAATTTTTGATCGTGTTTGGGGATTTGATTCAGATACGACAGTGGCAATTGTAGAAGTGTATGTACATCATTTACGTAAAAAATTAGAGCCATTCGGTTATCAGAAAGATATTCAAACCGTTCGAGGTATTGGATATATATTAAAAGAACAATGAAAAAGGGAAGTATGTTTCAGAAGACGCGTATTCGATTGACTATATTGAATTCATTAGTATTTATCATTTTGATAGGCGTATTAGGTAGTATCATTTATTCTTACACATATAAGCGTATTTATAGTGGAGTAAATGAATCGATAGAAAAAGCCGTTCAACATAGAAAGAATGCAGATGATAAAAAACTACCTAAAAAAATTAGGGGATATCCTCCAATTGGGGATCCAAGGATAATTGAGTTAACTTGGATGGGAAACACGGTGGAGATAGATATTGAAAACGGCAAACGTCGTTTTATCTTTGAAGATAATTTGGAAAAGTTTTCTCCAAAGAAATTAGGAACTTTGCAAGATATAGAAGTACAAGGACAATATTTTAGAATATTTGCATTTCAGAAAGATGCAAAAATAATTCAAATTGCAAGGGATATAACAGCTGAAAAAGAAATGTTACATACTTTATTTTTAATTCTTGTGATAGGTTGTAGCGTAGGAAGTTTATGTGCAATAGGAATTGGCTTTTTCTTAGCTGGTAGGGCACTTGTACCCATTCAAAATTCATGGGAAAAACAGCAGCAATTCGTTTCTGATGCATCACATGAACTAAGGACACCGCTTGCAGTTATTCAATCAAAAACAGATGTTTTATTCCAGTCACCATCCTCTACCATAGAAGAAAAAGCGATGGATATTTCTACAATTTCAAAAGAATGTAGGCGGTTATCGAAACTTGTTAGTAATTTATTATTGCTAGCACGTTCTGATTCTAATCAAATTGAGATGGATAAGAAAACATTTGAACTCGATAAATTGTTAGAAGAAATAGTAGCTCCATATAAGGAGATTGCTTCTTATCAAGAAAAAGAAATGATATTAAAAGTAGAACGTGGCGTATCTTTTATGGGTGATAGAGAGCGGATTCATCAAATGATGGTCATATTGTTAGATAATGCGATGAAGTATACGAATGAAGGTGGTCATATTCAAATCGATTGTACGCAAATGAACAGTTCAATTCGTATACGAGTGAAAGATGATGGGATAGGAGTGAAAGATGAGGATATCCCAAAACTATTTAATCGTTTTTATCAAGGGGATAAAGCGAGAAGTGCGTCAGAAGGAGCGGGATTAGGCCTTTCAATCGCGAACTGGATTGTAGAAAAGCATTATGGGAAAATATTAGTAGAGAGCAGATGGGGAGAGGGTACTTGTTTTGAAGTGATTCTTCCGAAAAACCAAAGAATATAAGTGAGAAGACGATCTTGTTTTTACAAGGTCGTCTTTTTTTAAGGGAAAGTTAAGAAACTATTTTTAACATGTATTGTATACGGAAAGTTCGCCCTATAAAGAAGCGATTATAAAAAGGTATTTGAGTAGATTACATCGATCATAGTGTTATTTCGATTATGAATAGGGAATGATGGAAAAGAAAGTGTAAGAGGGAGGAATTAATTTTGAAAAAGAAAATGATGATGGTATTCACTATTGGAGTAATGAGTTTAAGTATATTAGGGGGTGCCTCTCCTTCTGAAACATCAAAAGGAAAGACAGATTACAAGCAGCGCAATAAAGAACAATTAAACAATGGAAAGATACATGCTGTGCATACAGAAGAAAAGGCGGAGAATTTAGGGATTGAAACGGCAGGGAAAGAACAAATTACGCTAGAAAAAGAAATCCATGAGACGGAAGTAGGAAGAGAAGCGAAGCAGCTAGGAATTTCAATTGAAGGAAAAGATGTTGGAACTCTTTCAGAAGAAATCTATGAAACAAAAGTGAAGCAAGAAGCGTTAAAGTTAGGCATATCAATAGAAAACACATCAATTGTAAATTTGATTACTCAAATTAATACGATTAAAATTAGCGATGAAGCGGATAAATTAGGTATTTCAACAAATGGAAAAGAAATAGAGGAAATTGCGGAAGAAATCTATGGAACGAAAGTAAGAGAGGAAGCAGGGAAGTTAGGGATTTCACAAAAAGGAAAAGAGATAGAAACGTTAGCACAAGAAGTGTATGAGCAAAAAGTACAGGAAGAAGCCAAAAAATATCATATTGATTTGTATGGTAAAGATATATATCAAGTATTAAAAGAAATTAATGAACAAAAAGTATTACAAATGGCAGATGAGCTTAATATGGATAAAACGAATAGGAACGTTCAAGAATTAGCCGAAAAAATAAAAAAAGATCAGCCTGAAAAAGGAAAAGAACTAAATTTTGTACCGGTGATTCGCACGGATGCTGACGCGTTTTATTCGTATTTAACGAACTAAAAAGGGCGTGAGAGTGATACGGAGATGGAAGTGGTATATATGTATGGCTTTACTAGCTATAGCAGTATGGAATGTATATACAAATGGAATTACAAAGTATGTGGAGAAGTTAACATTCTTCAATATACAAAGCGGAAAAGAAGCGGAGTTTAGTAAGGATGGTGAAAAGGTCATCTTATCAAATGTACCTTTCATTCAGCAATTACCAGAACTAGATAGAGGCTGCGAAGTAACGAGCTTAGCGATGATGTTACAATACGCAGGCATTACAGTGGATAAGATGAAATTAGCAAATGAAATAAAGAAAGTTGATTTTATGAACGATGGTGTACGTGGGAATCCAAATGAAGGATTTGTAGGAAATATTTACACCTTTTCTGAATCAGGATATGGTGTATATCATGGACCACTTTTTCAATTAGCGAAAAAGTATTTACCTAACAAAGCTGTGGACTTAACAGGGAAGAGTATAGAAGAACTTTATAAGAGTGTAAAATCAGGACAACCGGTAGTCATGATTACAAATGCAACATTTGCGCCATTAGATGAAGATGAATTTACTACATGGGAAACAACTAGTGGAGATGTTTCTATTACGTATAATGAACATTGTGTTGTACTTGTTGGATATGATAAGGAATTTGTATATATTCGAGATCCTCTAAGTGACAGTTTAGATGTAAAAGTACCGAGAGAGAGTTTTGAAAAGGCCTGGATGCAAATGGGGAGTCAGGCGGTTAGTTATGTGAAAAGCAATTAGTAAGGAATTGTAAGCGGCGTTTTTGTGGGGGCTTTTTGTTACGAAATAAGAGAACTTCAGCATATATAATAAGCTGAAGTTCTCTTATTTTTTATGCTTAAATCTTTAGAAGTAGTGAATATGTAAAAATGCATAATTGACAAAAAAATTACATGTTATCATTATATATTGTTTTATATATGTTACTTATATAAAATTACACAAGTATTCACATTACATAAAGGAGGCTTATTATGCAAAAAATATTTAACTGGGTTAAATGTATGAGTATCAAGAAAAAATTAATCATTTCATTTTTTCTAATTTTAACTATACCAGGACTTATTATCGGTGGTGTTTCATATCAAACTGCCAAAACAAATTTTGAACAACAAATCACAGGTAAAGCAAAGGAAAACATTTCGATTTTAAATACTGTTATTTCTCAAAATATAGAAGAGAAATTTGTTGATGCAGCATACTTTGCAGACATCTTAACAGAGGATACATATCCAAACGGACAAGAAGAAATAGTAAGAACGAAGTTAGTGCAATATATAAAACTTCATCCAGAAGTAGAAGGTATTTATATTGGAACGCAGACAGGAAAGTTTATAAGAGAACCATTTATCCAAATGGATGATGGGTATAATCCAACAGATAGATCTTGGTATAAAGAAGCACATGAAAATAAAGGGAAAGTAATTGTTACTGCACCATATCAATCAGCATCTACAAAAAATATGGTAGTGACAATTGCAAAAGAAGTAAAAGATGGTAAAGGTGTTATAGGAATTAACTTAAATCTAGATAACATCTTGAAAATTTCCAAAATGATTAACATTGGTGAAAAAGGTTATGCAGTTATTTTAGATCAAAATAAGCAAATTGTTAGTCATCCATCTAGAAAACCAGGTGCAAAAGTTACTGATCCTTGGATTAAACCGATTTATGAAGAAAAACAAGGAAATGTCTCTTATACAGAACAAGATGATAAAAAGAATTTAATCTTTGCAACAAATGAGAAAACGGGCTGGAAAGTAGTTGGAGTTATGTTTGATGAAGAAATTACCCAAGCTGCGAATCCAGTATTTTATAAGACTTTTATTGTTATTGCTATCGCTATTGTATTTGGTAGTGTATTAATTTATTTCATTACAAAGTCTATTACAAGACCATTAAGAAAAATAGCTGACTCGGCACATAAAATTAGTAAGGGAGATTTAACAGAGAAAATTACAATCCATTCCAAGGATGACATAGGGAAATTAGGGAATTCCTTTAATGAAATGTCTGCCTCTTTACAAGATGTGATTACTCAAATTAGTTTTTCAGCAGAACATGTCGCTGCATCGGCTGAAGAGTTAACAGCGAGCGTACAGCAAGCAAATGATGCGACAGACCAAATTACAATTGCAATGGAACAAGTATCAGGTGGGGCTGAATCACAAAGTCAAGGTGTTGAAGAAGGTGCGGCTACATTGCAACAAGTAAATACAGCAATTCAAGATGTAACTGGAAGTGCAGAGTCAATTTCTATTTCCTCATTACATGCGCGAGAAAGAGCCGAAGAGGGAGAAGATTTAGTTGAACAAACAGCAAAACAAATGCAGTCTATTTCTAGGTCGGTATCCGAGTCAGATGCTATTATTAAACTTCTTGATGAAAAATCAAAGCAAGTAGGAGCTATTTCTGAAGCAATCCAAAACATCGCTACTCAAACGAACTTATTAGCTTTAAATGCGGCTATTGAAGCAGCAAGAGCAGGTGAACAGGGACGAGGATTTGCTATTGTAGCAGATGAAGTTAGAAAATTAGCGGAGCAGTCCGGAGAATCATCTGGAGAGATTGCAAATTTAATTGCAGAAATTAAGGCTGATATTGAACATACTGTTAAGGCGATGGATAATGTGAATGGGGAAGTCCAACAAGGCCTTGATGTTGTAACAAAAACGAAAGTAAGTTTTACGGAAATTTTAAGTTCTACTACACATATTGTTTCTCAAGTGAATCAAATGGTAGAAACAACGAAGAGAATTGCTGGAGATGCAAATGAAGTGACAAATGCTATTGATGAAATTGCAGCGGCTGCAGAAGAAAATACAGCTAGTATGCAAAGTGTTGCTGCTTCAACAGAAGAACAAATGAATTCAATGGAAGAAATTAGTTCAGCTTCGCAAAATTTAGCTGAGATGGCCGAAGAACTACAAGCGATGACTAGTAAATTTAAAGTATAATAACAGCAGATAAGTAAGGTGAAAATAATATCACCTTACTTATTTTTCTATTCAGCAATTAGGGGAGTCATTAACGGGATGAAAAAAAGAAAAAGACTATGGAATTTATGGAAAACGATTACATTGTTAGTTTGTACAGTTGTAATTTTTTCTTTACTTGTGACAGATATATTAATTAGTCATAATGTAGAACGGACAACGGAGGATAGCCAGGCAGAGAAAGCAAAAACAATTGCACACATTGTGGCGAATGATTCAATTGTAATCGATGGTTTAATTGGGAAGACGGATACTGCTGCAATTCAAACGTATACAAATAGAATATTAAAAAACACAGGTGTTCAATTTATTGTAGTTATGGACATGAATGGAATAAGAAAATCACATCCAAATCCTCAAAAAATAGGTCATCATTTTATTGGGGGAGATGAAGGGCCTGCATTGAAAGGAAAGGAACATGTATCGCTGGCAGAAGGAACTTTAGGTATTTCAATGCGAGTATTTGTACCTGTATTTTCTGAAACAGGTGAACAACTTGGAGCGGTGGCCGTTGGTATTTCAGCAGATAATGTAAAAGAGAGAGTTAAGGAAAGTAGACATATCATTTATATTGGTGTCGGAGTTGGAGTACTAGTCGGAATTATAGGAGCAATATTGCTAGCTAGACATATAAAGAAAAGTTTATTCGGTCTTGAACCTCATAGGATAGCGAAAATTCTTGAAGAAAGAAATACGATGCTACAATCTGTAAAGGAAGGTATTATTGCTGTAGATAAAGAGGCAAATGTAACTTTAATAAATAATGAGGCAAAACGATTGTTTAAGAAAAGTGGATTAGAAGAAGATTTTATCGGTAAAGATGTTGAGTTATATATGCCTAATTCACGTATAAAAGAAGTATTAAAAACGGGAGAAGTACAATTAAACGAAGAACAAAATATTTATGGAATTACAATTGTGACGAATCGTGTTCCTTTATATGTAAAAGGAGAAATAGTTGGCGCAATTGCAACATTTCGTGATAAAACAGAGATTAGAAAATTAGCAGAAGAATTAACTGGTATTAGATTATATGCGGAAGCATTACGGGCACAATCGCATGAATTTATGAATAAAATGCATGTCGTATTAGGGCTTACACATATGAAGCAGTATGAAGAATTACAGAAATATATAAGCGGTATGGTATCAGAGCATCAATATGAAATTGGTGGGATTATGAAAAGAATAAAAAGTCCAGTATTTGCTGGTTTTTTACTCGGGAAACTTAGCTATGCTAGAGAGAAAAATATAAAATTAATTATAAGTGAAGATTCTTACATGCCAGAAATAGAGGATGAAAGTATTACTCATGAATTGATTACGATTGTCGGAAATTTAATTGATAATGCATTAGAGGCAGTGACGAATTGTGAAAAGAAGCAAGTTGAAGTTGAGATACAATATGGGGATACACTAACCATTACAGTACAAGATACGGGAAAAGGTATACAAGAAGAAGAAATAGGGTCATTATTTACGAAAGGTTATTCCACAAAGGGGGATAACCGTGGTTATGGTTTGTATCTTGTAAAAGAAAGTATACAGCGAATAAATGGAGAAATTCATGTGTATTCATTAGTAGGAAAGGGAACAACGATAACAATTGAAATACCTAAAGGTAGGGATGAGAGGCAAATATGATTAAAGTTTTAATTGTAGAAGATGACCCGATGGTAGCAATGTTAAATACGCATTATTTAGAGCAAGTAGGAGGGTTTGAACTTGTTCAAGCAGTGAATTCGGTAAAATCGGCGATAGAAGTATTAGAGGAATCACGAGTAGATTTAGTATTACTTGATATTTTTATGCCTGAAGAGACTGGATTTGAGCTTTTAATGTATATTCGGAACCAAGAAAAAGAAATCGATATTATGATGATTTCAGCTGTACATGATATGGGGAGTATTAAAAAAGCATTACAATATGGCGTAGTAGATTATTTAATTAAACCATTTACATTTGAACGATTTAAAGAAGCATTAACTATATATCGAGAAAAACTTACTTTCATGAAAGAACAACAAAAAATTAGTCAATCGGAATTAGATTCGTTAATTTTGCAAAAAGAAAAAAGAGAACCTACTGTCATGAAAGAGCTTCCGAAAGGATTAACGAAGCAAACGATGCAATTAATTTGGAAGAAGATCGAGTCGTTGAATGGACGAGCGTTTACAACAGATGAAATGGCGCAATTAGTTGGTGTTTCAAGAGTTTCTATTCGAAAGTATGTAATGTTTTTAACAGAAATTGGAGTATTAGAAAACGAAATGGTGTATCAACATGTAGGGAGACCGGTGAGTAAATTAAGATGTATTGACCAAAATAAAATAGCGTTTTACGTATAAGCGACTTATTATAAGTCGCTTATACTTTTTTTAATTACAAAATCAATTACAAAACTTACAAAAACTATTTTTACTATTGAAAGCGTTTTAATATTGTTATTAAGAAAACAAGGGGGTGCCATATGGGAATTCAAAAGGATGTGGAAGCGGTATCATTTTCTGGAGGAAATGAAGTACAAAGAGAATCTTTCGCTTCTAAAATTATAAATGTAAAAATCGGTGTTATACCTTTACCGTTATATGTAGTATTGGCTGCTATTATTTATGGGGCATCTGTATATAATAAATTACCAGCAGATATGATTGGTGGATTTGCAGTTATTATGATCATGGGTATTTTCTTAGGAGACATTGGGATGAGAATTCCAATTTTAAAAAATATCGGTGGTCCAGCAATACTTTCGTTATTTATTCCATCATTACTTGTATTTTTTAACTGGATGAATCCAGCTTCAATGGAAGCTGCGACTATGTTAATGAAAAAATCGAACTTTTTATATTTATATATTTCTTGTTTAGTAGTCGGAAGTATTTTAGGAATGAATCGTAAAGTATTAGTACAAGGTTTCGTTCGTATGTTTATTCCTTTAGTAGTAGGGACGTTAGCTTCTGTAGTAGTAGGGTTATTGGTCGGTTCACTATTTGGATTTGAAATGAAGCAAACATTCTTCTTTATCATTGTACCAATTGTGAGTGGTGGTATCGGGGAAGGAATTTTACCATTGTCGCTAGCCTATAGTGATATTTTAAATGAATCATCAGCAACGTTTGTATCACAGCTTATTCCAGCAGCTATTATTGGAAATATGTTCGCAATTGTGAGTGCAGGGTATATGAAGCGTTTAGGTGAGAAGAAACCGGAGCTTAGTGGTAACGGTGTATTAGTAAAAACAGACAATCAAGCAGAGTTATTAAAAGAACAAAATACAGAGAAGCCAATTGACTTCTCATTAATGGGAGCAGGTTTATTAATTGCGTGTACGTTCTTCATCTTCGGAGGATTTGCTTCTAAGTTCATCGGTATCCCTGGGGCAATCATTATGATCTTCTCGGCAGCACTTGTGAAATACTTTAAATTAATGCCCGCAAAAATGGAGCAAGGAGCATTCCATCTATATAAATTCATTTCGAAGAATTTAACTTGGCCTTTAATGGTTGGACTAGGATTACTATATATTCCGCTAAAAGACGTAGCAGCAGTTCTTTCTGTAGGGTATGTTGTTGTGTGCGCATCAGTTGTTCTTACAATGGTAGCATCAGGTTTTCTTGTAGGGAAAGTGATGAAAATGTATCCAGTTGAATCAGCAATTGTAACTGGATGTCATAGCGGTTTAGGCGGAACTGGAGATGTTGCTATTTTATCAGCTTCAAATCGAATGGAATTAATGCCGTTTGCGCAAATTTCGACTCGTTTAGGCGGGGCAGCAATGGTTGTAACAGCGACAATCTTATTAAAAATGTTTTCATGATTAAACAAGCTAGCTATATTCATATAGCTAGCTTGTCAAATTAAGGGGAGATTATAAGTATGTTAGAAAATCAAATTAATGAAAGATCATTGTTATTGCATAAAGAATTAGTAGGGAAAATTGAGATTACAAGTAAAGTAGAAGTAAATTCAGCGGATGATTTAAGTCTGACATATACACCAGGTGTAGCGGAGTCTTGCAAAGCAATTGCAGCAGATGAAGAAACAGTGTATGACTATACAGCACGTGGGAATATGGTGGCAGTTGTCTCAGACGGAACAGCGGTACTCGGTTTAGGAAACATTGGACCGAAAGCGGCTATGCCTGTTATGGAAGGAAAAAGTATATTATTTAAGAAATTTGCTAATGTAGATGCTTTCCCGTTATGTTTAGGTACGACTGATGTGGATGAAATCGTTACCCTTGTTAAAAATTTAGAGCCTACATTTGCAGGGATCAATTTAGAAGATATTGCAGCGCCGCGTTGTTTTGAAATTGAAAAACGTTTAAAAGAAGAAACGAATATTCCTGTATTCCATGATGATCAACATGGAACAGCTATCGTCGTCTTAGCAGCTGTTATTAATGCATTAAAAGTTGTTAGCAAACAAATGGATCATGTGAAGATTGTTATTAACGGTGCTGGTTCGGCAGGAATTGCAATTGGAAAATTATTATTAAAGGCTGGTGCACAGCACATTACGTTAGTTAGCTTAGAAGGTATTGTTTGTGAAGGGGAAGCATGGATGAACGAAGCGCAAATTGAAGTTTCAAAAAAGACAAATCGAGAACATGTACGTGGAACGTTAAAAGAAGCAATTCATCAGGCTGATATCTTTATCGGTGTATCTGCCCCTAATGTATTAACGAAAGAGCTTGTAAAGACGATGAATGAGAAAGCAATTGTGTTTGCAATGGCGAATCCAATTCCAGAAATCTTCCCTGAGGATGCGTTAGAGGCTGGAGCAGCTGTAGTAGGAACTGGGCGCTCGGATTATGCGAATCAAGTAAATAATGTATTGGCGTTCCCTGGAATATTCCGCGGTGCGTTAGATGTGCGTGCGACTGATATTACAGAAGAAATGAAATTAGCGGCAGCATATGGGATCGCTAACATCATTACGGACGAAGAACGTAATGCGAATTATGTAATCCCAAATCCATTAGATAAAAGAGTTGTTCCAAGTGTTGCTGAAGCAGTAGCGAAAGCAGCGATTGATTCAGGTGTGGCACGAATTACGAGAATACCAAGTTATTAATAGCTAAAAGCAGTGCCTAAAAAGGCACTGCTTTTTTGAGATAAGAAATCAAAATAATGAAGAAGTGTAAAATCATTTATTTATGTTTCCTCATTATTTATTTAATTCCATTGCAACTTGTTTACCATTTACTAAAACTTCAGTTACTGCTACGATCACTTCTATCATTTTTTTCATCTCTCATCTCTCCTCGTGTCATTTCTTACTTTAAGTATAAGAGAAGAGAGATACTTTAACTATCGAAGTATATGACGTAGAAATTACATTGTTGTAAGAAAGTGGTTTATTTTTGTCACTTTACTCAGCGGTGATTACAAACTGATCATAATATTTTTCATTTACATATATGTTTAATACCCATAATCCAGATGAAGGTAGTGACATAGTGAGAGGGAGTTCGTTTGTAGTGGAATCAATTGTATTTGAAGTAGTCCAAGTTGGTTTGGAAGTTTTTTGTTGAAAGAGTACGGGTGTTGGAGTTACTGATCCTTGCTTTAGTGCAATAATAGATAGTTTTCCAGTTGGCATTTCAGGATCTAAAAAGTACCACATCATTTCATTTTTTTCATTTGCGATAATAGGGCTATCGGCCATTGCAATTTTGTCTTCGATACCTCTTAAAGGTATTTTTTCTTGTATAAAGGAGGGTGTTTCTTCCCAATTTACATCTTTTAAAACGCTAAGGTGAAAGAAGGAAGGTGCATTAACTTGAGTGGATGACGTTGCGATAGCTTCTTTTTTAGGTAATTCTGAATCAGGTTGCAATTGCGAGCATCCAGTGATGAGAAAGAAGAACAGTAGCATAGTTCCGATTTTTTTCATGGTGCCACACTCCTAATTTTGATTGTTAGTGTAATTGTATTTGCCAGAAAGCGGGACAATTCCTTTAAAGTATAAAAAGAGGTCGTAAGTTTTGTACGACCTCTTTTGACATTTTTTATATTTGTTCAGATGTAAAGGCTGGCTCATTCTCTTTTTGCGGCATCGTTAAGAAAATAACAGAAAGAACGATACATACGCCGCCTAATAATTGATATGCTCCAAAAGATTCATTCAGCCAAGCGATTGAAACGATGGCAGCTACAAGTGGTTCAATACTAGATAAAATGCTTGTTTCTGTTGCTGCTAAATATTTCAGACTACCGATATAAAGAAGAAAAGAAAGAGTTCCACTTATGATGATAAGAATAAGCATTGAAAAAGTTTTTGTTGTAAAAGTTTGCGAAAGCTCATGCCATCCAAACGAGCGATTACAAATAAGCAGGGCAATGCCGCCAATTAACATCCCCCATCCAATTACTAGGGTTGTTCCGCATTCTTTAATAAGGGAAGCTGGATGAAGGGTATAAAATGCAAATCCAATTGCTGTTAATAGGCCAAAAATAATGGCTTCTTTCGATAAAACAATATTTTCAATTGAACCGTTTGTAATAATAAAGTACGTTCCCGTTAGCGCAGTTATAATTGCGAGTAGTTGCATAGAAGCAGGGAATTTTCGTTGTTCAAATGCGACATAAATGGTAATAAAAACAGGACCTAGAAATTGAAATAATGTCGCTGTGACCGCGTTACTAATATGAACTGTTTCGATAAAGGCGTATTGTGCACCGAGCATGCCGAGAATAGAGAAAATAATAAGTTGTATAGAATGTCTAGGGTGTTTCCAAATTTGAAAAATGTTTTGTTTCTTTATCAGTAAAAAAGATAAAATAAATATTCCCGCAAGCAGCAATCGAATTGTTAAAAAATCAATTGAGGATACATTAGTATGCTGAAATAGCCACTGAATCATTGGACCAGATAATCCCCATAATGTAGCCCCTGTAATAATCATAATGAGTCCGATACGTCTACCATTGTTCATTATCATGTTTCTCCTTTCTGGTATTTGATTTTTTATGTGTGACATGATAAAAGGAATTATATATAACTTCTGGTACTGTAAAAAGTATCAGATTGTAGTTTTATTAAGGGGTCAGATATTATGTTAGAATTAACGCCTAATTTAAATATGAATAGTAAAAAGGCATTGTACGTGCAATTGTATGAGTATATAAAAAAAGAGATTAAAGATGGAACGATTGTCCCTTTTACGAAATTACCGGCTAAGCGAAAGTTAGCGATACATTTACAAGTAAGTAAAAATACAGTAGAGGCAGCGTACGAACAATTACTTGCAGAAGGTTATATTGAGTCGATATCGAGAAAAGGTTATTTTGTATGCAAGATTGAGCAAATGGTTCATGTAGAGGATAGCGAAGAGAGAATAGAAGAAGTACTGTTTCAGGAGAAGAGTTATAAATTTGACTTTACACAAACAGGCATTGATACAAATGCTTTTCCATTCAATATGTATCGGAAAATTGTAAATGAAGTATGGCAGCCGTATAATAACGAACTTCTCTTTCTAGGACACCCTCAAGGGGAAGCGAGCTTAAGAGAAGAGATTACGAATTATTTGTATGAATCTAGAGGTGTACGTTGTTCAGCTAGTCAAATTGTATTAGGTGCGGGAACACAAATATTAGTGAAACTATTGTTTCAATTGTTAAAGGGAAGCAATTATGCAGTGGAAAACCCAGGGTATCATAGGAAAATGGTCGTTTTTGAACAGGGAGAAGAGAAGGTTCAAATGTTGTCTTTAGATAGGGACGGCATTTGTATGGCAGATTTAGAAAATAGCAATGCGAATGTTGTATTTGTTACACCTTCCCATCAGTTTCCATATGGAATGATTATGCCTATTACGAGAAGGACGCAGCTTTTACAATGGGCGAAGAAAGCGAAAGACAGGTATATTATTGAAGATGATTATGATAGTGAATTTCGCTATTCTGGAAAGCCTATACCGGCGCTGCAAGGGTTAGATACAGAGGGGAAAGTTATTTATATGGGGACGCTATCTAAAGCATTATTGCCATCGCTACGGATGAGCTATATGGTGTTGCCGAAGAAATTAATTAAAAAGTATCAACAGCAATATTTATTTTATACACAAAGTGTTTCAAGAATGGACCAAGAAGTGATTAGAAAGTTTTTAAATGAAGGCTATTGGGAAAAACATATTCATAAAATGCGTGTCGTCTACCGAAAAAAGAGGGATCGACTTGTCTTTGAAATAGAAAAGTATTTCTCTAATCGTGTTGAAGTGATAGGAGAAGATTCAGGATTGCACATTTTATTACAAGTGCATAATGGAATGCGAGAAGAAGAATTAATTCAAGAAGCTGCGAAACATAGTATTAAAGTATATCCTGTGTCTACGTACTATAAAGACGGTACTGCGCCTGAAAATGTAGTTTTACTTGGGTTTGCGATATTATCAGAGGAAGAAATTGCAAAAGCGATTCAATTATTAAATATAGCGTGGTTTAGAAAAAAGTAAAAAAACATCCTCATACGAGAGGATGTTTTTTATTATTTATTTTCGTCTAAGAATAAGACCATATGCTCTTCGTCCCAATATTGTCCGTTATATTTTAATGAACGTTCTTGCACACCGAATGTTTTAAATCCTAATGATTCATAAAGTTTTTTTGCTCCATCGTTGCCAACAACAACATCAAGCATAACTTGTTCTACTTCTAAAGATTTAGCAAGTTCAAGACATTCTTTAATAAGTGCTTTTCCTGCTCCAAGTCCGCGTGCTTTTGGAGACACATATACAGAACCGATTTTAGCTTTATGTTCTTGTTTTACATATGGTTTCGTTTCCAGTGTTGCAACCCCGATTAATTTTCCATCTTTGAATGCGCCTAGCGTATAGTTTTCATCTTGTGCTAATTTTTGTGCTTTATATTCAATCGCACACTCTTTATTAATAATATCTTCATAAGAAGAGCTAAAAGCTTCAGGGTTTTGCTTTAATCCTTCTACACGAAGTTCTAAGTAAATTTCCGCTTCGTCTTTTGTTAATACATGGATATCCAATTATATCACCCTCCAAATCTTTGACAAATGTATCTTTACCCCGCTATTTGTGGGCAGTAGACTCCAACTTTAAAATCCAGCGAATGCGCGGAAGTTAGATTGGAGATAACTGCCCGTAAATGCCCGATTGGTTCAACTAATAATCCATGGGATGAACCATTCCATGGATTAAAGTTTCACTTTATTTTATATTGAAATAAGAATAATTTCAAAAGCTTAGCCTAAATGAGCTGATTTTATGAACAAAATAACACCAGTAGTGTTTACTACTACTGGTGTTTTCACACACATATTATTCAAAAGGTAGCTCAATTATAAAGGTTGTTCCTACCCCTAATTTGCTTGTTACTAGAATGGAACCGTTATGCAATTCCACAATTTCTTTCGCAACAGCTAGCCCGATACCCTTTCCTCCAGTAGCTCTCGTTCTAGATTTATCAACACGATAAAAACGATCGAAAATATGAGGAATATCTTCCTCAGGAATACCTTCACCTTCATCTTGTACACTTATTGTAAAAGAATTTGTTTCTGTGAGTACGCGTATTGTAATAGTGGTGTTTTCTAGCGAATGTTGATAAGCATTGTGTAATAAATTTAACATAACTTGTTCCATACGTCTTTCGTCTATGCAAACTTCTAAATCGTCTTTGCAATATACATGGAGTTGCATTTGTTTGTTAGTTAATGTTGTTTTTGTTTTTTCAACCATTCGTTCTAAAAATGGTTGAAGGGTCACTTTTTGTTTTTTTATAACAAATTGGTGTTGTTCTAATTGTACAAGCATAAATAAATCTTGAACGAGATCAGTTACACTATCTGTTTCATCCTCAATGATTTGTAAGTATTCTTCTCGCTCTTCTTTCGTTAAAGTGTCTCTCTTTGCTACTTTCGCATAACCTTTCATATAGGTCAATGGAGTTAATAGTTCATGGGCGACACTAGCAAGAAATTCATTGCGTTCTTTTTTCATATAAGTTAGTTCACTGGACAAATCTTCAATCGTTTTTGCTAAGCTTCCAAGTTCATCATTCCGTTTAATACCTAATTGAATTGGCTTATTTAATTTTGGCATTTTTTCTGTTGCCCTCTTCATTTTTATAAGCGGTTCTGTAATAACACGAGAAAAAACAAAGACAGAAATAGTTGTTAAAATAACCGTCAATATACTAATAATAAGGAATTGATTCATGAGTTTAAGTAACATTCTTTCTAAGAAAGATGTTTTTAATAACATATATAAATTACCTTGAAATCCTTGAATTTCAATTGGGCTTACTGTTGAGATGAATTTTGATTTTTTCCAATTTCTCTCAATAATTAATCCGTCTTTTGGAATAGGTTCTGTTTTACAAGTAAGTTGTTTTTGCATTTCCTTTGTTACGGGTTCTGAGTTAGAGATAATTTTTCCGTCATTGTCAGTGATAATGATAGTTATATCCGAATTAGCAATTAACTCGGATTCAATTAATCCTTCAGCCGCATGTTCGATAGTGAACTCCTGATACCCATAACGTTTTGGACGTTCAGTGTATTGCTGGTGTTTAGTACGTTCATTCCACTCTGCACGTTTTTTTAGCATTTTACTATAGCGATTACCTTTTTCTAAAAGAGCAAGTGTTTCTTCCTCAATCCGCATTGTTGAAATGCTTTTGTAAAAAGATACGAAAGCAATTGTTTCAATACATAAAGCTAATATTAAAAAGTATGTCCCAATTTTAAGTGAAAGTTTACTCATTTTCTCACCATACCTTATTTCATATAAAGGGTCAGTGGTATGGTATTTTCCACTGACCGAAGTAATTATTCACTTTTCCATTTATATCCGACCTTATAAACAGTTTCTAAGTAATTTTCAACTGGAAATCCTTTTTTACGTAATTTATCACGGATATTGCGAATATGTGAATCGATTGTTCTATATTCAATGTCTGTTTCATAACCCCAAATTTTTTCAATTAAATCATCTCGGCTATAAGCACGGTTTGTATTTTGTAAAAATAGTCCAAGCAACGAGAACTCGATAGGAGTTAGTGAGATTTTTTCATCATATACTGTGACGGTATGTTTCGTTTTATCCCACTCAATACCATTGAAGCTAACGAATCCATCCTTCTTTGTACGGCGTAATATAGCCTCAATTCGTGCAACTAATACATGCTCATCAAATGGTTTTGTAATATAGTCATCTGCGCCGATCGTAAGGCCTTTTACCATATCGTAATTTTGATTACGAGCTGTTAGCATAATGATTGGAACGTTGGAAATTTGACGGATTTGATAGCAAGTATCCCATCCATCCATATTCGGCATCATTACATCTAACAAAACAATATCGAAGTCTTTTTGTTCTATTAACTTTAGTGCTTCAAGGCCAGAGGTAGCTTTCATACAAAAATAGCCACGAGGACTTAAGAACAGATCTAATAATCGTAACATACGTTCTTCATCGTCTACTAATAAAATTTTTACCATAATCTTGTGCACCCCAAACTGTTCATTCTACTTGTATAGTTTACATGAAAATGATAAAAAACTCTTTTTATGTGATTGAGTGGAAGAGTGATTTCTCGCTCAGAGTAATTGACATAAAAAATGCACTAGTTTTGCACAACTATTTTTTATAATAGAAAACGTAGCGACACAAAATACCCTATGTTGCGACATAACGTCATGTCATTTTATTTATAAAATGACAATTCCATTCTATTGTGTATGTGAGATAGAGAGGGTTTTCGTATTCACCTCGCATCGGATAAGAAAAATTTCCTATCTCACACTTTTTTTAAAAGGAGATCATACACATGAATCCAAAAGAAGAAATTTCAAAAAAAGAAAAGCAAGATCGTAATACGGTTGTCATGTGCGTTGCCGTATCTATGGTTATTATTATAAGTTGTGTAAATAAAATTTTGGGGATTTTATAATATAAAAAAAGCTTATTGCTTCTTAAGAAGCAATAAGCTTTTTTCGTTGTTAGGGGGAGTATTTTTATCCGACTTTAATGGGCAGTAAGACCCCCACTTCAAAATGCAGCGAAAGCAAAGAAGTTAGGTGGGGGGGCGGGCTTCCCATAAAAGTCCGATTGGTGAGGGCTGATTAAAGTTTCACTTTATATAATAAACCAAGGTAAAATTGCTAATCCAGAAGTTACAATTGCTGTAGTAAATATTAAAACCATAGCTCGTTTGTTTTGTTTCATGTCACATTCTCCTCTACATATCAAGTACATGCGATCAGCGTGGGATGTAGTTCCCCACTGAGTAAAGTTTCACTTTATATTTTTAGTATAATGAATGGAAAGGTTTGGTACGATCGATAAAGGTGACATGAAGATTACATTGTTGTAATGAAAAAAGCATCTTTCTTAATAAAAAGATGCTTTTGGAAAAAATAACTATTTAGTAAAGTTTCACTTTATATTGAAGTATTAATCATTTAAGAACAGAACCATATGTTCCTCGTCCCAATATTGACCGTTATGTTTTAATGAACGCTCTTGTACGCCGTAAGTTTGGAAACCTAATGATTCATATAATTTTTTTGCTGCATCGTTACCAACTACAACATCGAGCATAAGTTGTTCTACATGTAATTTATCGGCATTCTCGATAATTGCTTTAATGAGAGCCCGTCCTGCTCCAAGGCCACGTGCTTTAGGGGAAACAAAAACGGAACCGATTTTTGCTTTATGTTCTTGTTTAATGAAAGGCTTTGTTTCTAAAGTAGCAATGCCGATTAAATCGTTATCTTTGAAGACCCCTAGAGTATACTTATCCGGATTGCTTAATCGTTTTGCCATAGCAGCTACAGGATCCTCATGTTTCAGAACATCTTCATAAGAAGAGCTAAAAGCTTCCGGGTTCTTCGTTAAACCTTCCATACAAACTTTTAAATATATTTCTGCGTCCTCTGTCGTTAATAAGCGAATTTCCATCGTTGTAACCTCCTTGGTCGATTTTAAATCAAATAAATCCATTACATATATAAGAATGTGTATGCGTTTTGTTAGCAGTCTCTTTTAATTTGTAAAAGAATGAAAAGATATATGCTACAATATTTTGTTTTTAATTATGTAATGAAATTATATATTAACTTTATTAACTATTCAAGTGTTTAATATATTACATTTTCATAACTAAAATAACTCCTCGATTGAGGAGTTATTTTAGTTATTCGATCGATAACCATCAATTCGATGTGGATGTGTGTAAATATTACAAGATTCATTTCTAATAAATCCTACGACGGTAATGCCTAAATCGTGAGCGAGTTGCAATGCTAATTTTGTTGGTGCGGATTTAGATAGAACAATTTCACATCCGATTTTTGAAACTTTGAGTAAAATTTCGGATGAAATGCGTCCGCTAAATGCAATGATTTTTCCTTTAACAGATATATTGTTGCGTAAACAATGTCCATATATTTTATCTAATGCATTATGTCTTCCAATATCCATTCTTGATAGGAGGATATTGTTTCGATCACATAGCGCGGTATTGTGAACACCGCCGGTTTGACGAAAGGTAGTGGAAGATTGTTGTAAAGTATTCATTAAGTAAAAGCATTCTTCAGGAGTAATTTTTACATGTATATCATGTAAATCTTTTGCTTTCGCTGCGTCGTTAACGAAAATAAAACCTTGTCTACCTTTTCCACAGCAGGAAGTGATGTATCGTTTATTATATAAATTTTGATAGAGCGGATTTATTTTTGATGATGTTACATGGACAATTCCGTTATCTTTTTGCACCCATAGTTCTTCAACATCTTTATAAGAAGAAATAATCCCCTCAGAAATTAAAAACCCAATTACCATATCTTCAATATAATTTGGTGTACATACGACTGTTACATATTCTTCACCATTCAATTTAATCGTAATAGGAGATTCTGTAACAATCTCATCAAGTTGTTTTGAAAATGTACCAGATTGATAACGTACAATTGTATACGTTTCTTGCGTAGGCTCCATATTAAATTCCCCTTTTTTATGTATTTCTCTCCCATATTTATCATAAAACAATGGGAAAAATAAAAACACCTATTAGGAAGAAGATCACAGATTATTTTGGTTATTATTGTATATGTACGATATAATAGAAATGTAGAATAGTGAAATTTTCAAGCTTTCGTAGTGATGCCTTATAAACATCTAGAATCGACTTCAAAAGAAAAGTATTTGGGCAGGGCGTTTCAAAAATATGTACAACCCACTTATGAAAACGGATTCATAAGTGGATTGTACAGTTGGTTGTAAGGAGAGGGGAAACTATGGCAGAACAGACAGTCCGTGTAACCGTGGATGGTAAAGAATGTTCCACATCGGGTGAAAAGACGATACTACAATTATTTAACGAGAGTAATTTGGAACATCCTCAAATTTGTCATGTACCAGAAGTAGATCCAATTCAAACTTGTGATACGTGTATTGTAGAAGTAGATGGGAAGTTAATGCGTGCTTGTTCAACGAAAGTAGAGAACGGTATGCATATCGAAAGACAGTCCCAGCGTGCCAAAGAGGCGCAGACTGAGGCGATGGATCGAATATTAGAGAATCATTTATTGTATTGTACCGTGTGTGATAACAATAATGGTAATTGTAAAGTCCATAACACCGTACATATGATGGGAATTGAAGAACAGAAATATCCGTATGAGCCGAAAGTAAGTGCTTGTGAAGTGGATATGTCACATCCGTTTTATCGGTATGATCCAAATCAATGTATTGCTTGTGGACAGTGTGTAGAAGTATGTCAAAACCTACAGGTTAATGAAACTATATCGATAGACTGGAGCTTAGATCGTCCGCGTGTTATATGGGATAATGGTGTAAGTATAAATGACTCATCTTGTGTAAGTTGCGGGCAGTGTGTAACAGTATGTCCATGTAATGCGTTGATGGAGAAATCCATGTTAGGTGAAGCTGGATTTATGACAGGATTAAAACCAGATGTGTTAGATCCGATGATTGATTTTGTAAAAGATGTAGAGCCTGGATATAGTAGTATTTTAGCGGTTTCAGAAGTAGAGGCTGCGATGCGTAAGACGAAAGTGAATAAAACAAAAACAGTTTGTACATTTTGTGGTGTCGGTTGTTCATTCGAAGTATGGACGAAAGATCGCCATATATTAAAAGTGCAACCTGTTTCAGATGCACCAGTTAATGGAATTTCCACATGTGTAAAAGGTAAATTTGGATGGGACTTTGTAAATAGTGAAGATCGAATTACGAAGCCATTAATTCGCCAAGGAGATATGTTTGTTGAAGCTACTTGGGAAGAGGCATTAGAAGTTGTTGCTTCTAACATGCAGCATATTAAATCTGAATACGGCAGCGATGCATTTGGATTTATTTCTTCATCGAAAGTAACAAATGAAGAAAATTACCTTATGCAAAAACTAGCTCGACAAATATATGGAACGAATAATGTAGACAATTGTTCTCGTTATTGTCAATCTCCAGCAACAGACGGTTTATTTAAAACTGTCGGTATGGGCGGAGATGCAGGAACAGTGAAAGATATAGCTGAAGCAGGCCTTGTCATTATCGTTGGTGCGAATCCAACAGAAGGACACCCTGTGCTTGCGACGCGTGTAAAACGTGCTCATAAATTACACGAGCAAAAACTGATTGTAGCAGACCTTCGTAAACATGAAATGGCAGAGCGTGCGGATTTATTTATTCATCCGCGCCAAGGTACGGATTACGTATGGCTTGCTGGTATTACGAAATATATTATTGATCAAGATTGGCACGATAAAAAGTTCATAGCTGAAAATGTGAAGAACTTTGATGAATATAGCATAATGCTAGAAAAGTATACGCTTGATTATACAGAAGAAATTACGGGGATTTCGAAAGAAAACCTGAAAGAAATGGCTCGTATGGTATATGAAGCAGATGGAACTTGTATACTTTGGGGAATGGGTGTAACGCAAAATACAGGAGGAAGTACAACATCTGCTGCTATTTCCAATTTACTGCTTGTTACGGGGAACTATCGTCGTCCTGGTGCAGGCGCATATCCATTACGAGGTCATAATAATGTACAAGGTGCTTGTGATATGGCGACATTACCAAACTGGCTTCCAGGTTATCAAGCAGTATCAGATGATACGCTTCGTGCTAAGTTTGAAAAAGCATACGGCACAACTATTCCGAAAGCACCAGGATTAAATAATATTGCAATGTTACTTGCGGCAGAAGAAGGAAAACTACGTGGTATGTATGTCATGGGAGAAGAAATGGCTTTAGTCGATTCCAATGCGAACCATGTGCAACATATTTTAGCGAATTTAGACTTCCTCGTTGTTCAAGATATGTTCTTATCAAAAACAGCTCGTTTTGCTGATGTTATTTTACCAGCGGCACCAAGCTTAGAAAAAGAAGGAACGTTTACGAATACAGAGCGCCGTATTCAAAGGTTATATGAAGTATTAAAACCACTGGGTGATTCAAAACCAGACTGGTGGATTTTACAAAAAGTTGCTCGTGCACTCGGCGGGGATTGGAATTACGAAAGTCCAAGTGAAATTATGGATGAAATCGCATCACTTGCACCGTTATACTCTCAAGCAACGTACGACCGTCTAGAAGGTTGGAATAGTTTATGTTGGGGTAGCCATGATGGTAGTGATACACCGCTATTATATGTAGACGGATTTAACTTCCCAGATAAACTAGCTCGTTTATCATTAGATGAATGGGTACCACCAGTTGTAGCGCCAGATGAGTATGATTTACTTTTAAATAATGGACGTATGCTAGAACATTTCCATGAAGGGAATATGACGAATAAGTCGGCTGGTATTTTATCTAAAGTATCTGAAGTATTCGTTGAAATTTCACCTGAACTCGCTATAGAGCGCAATGTGAAAGATGGTGGTCTTGTAGAATTAGCATCACCCTTTGGCAAAATTAAAGTACAAGCGCTTATTACTGATCGTGTAACGGGGACAGAGCTATACTTACCGATGCATGCAACGGTAAATGAAGAAGCGATTAATATTTTAACTGGGACGGCAACAGACCTTTATACGTGTACACCGGCGTACAAACAAACGATGGTGAAAATGCGTGTATTACGTGAAAAAGGAAATCGTCCGTTACCATCTTCAAACCCGCGAGATAAAAAGCGTAATCCGCAAAATGGTGTTGAAATCGAGCAAAAATGGCAAAGAAAACAATACGTATCACTTGTGGACTAGGGGGCGGAGATAGTGGCGAAAGAAATTACTTTAATTAAAAAGAAAGTTGTAACAGAGGAAGAACAGAAACAGCAAGTAGCAGATGAACTTCTAAATGAGCTATCTAATAATCGTGAAGCAGTAGAAGAAACGATGCAGCTGTTAGCGCAGTTGCAGAAGGCTGGTATATTAGATGCGGCGATTAGTTTACTTGCTGCGAAGGAAGATGTTTCAAAGATCGCTGTGGAGCAATTAAATCGTGAACCAGTTAAAAATGCACTCAACAATATGATGGGGGCAGGAGAAGCTTTATCTTCAGTTGATCCGGAAGTAACGAAACAAATTACATCCAGCTTAGTTACTGGATTACAATTTGCAACAGATGAATTAAATAGTGGTAAAAAAACAAAAGTGATGGATTTCTTTAAAGTGTTAAAAGATCCAGATATCAATAGAGCCATTACATTCGGTTTTAGCTTCTTGAAAGCATTTGGACAAGGATTAGAGAAAAAATAGAGTAAGTGAAAAAGTGATGGGGAGTAACCATCACTTTTTTCATTGTATGTATAAGAGTGTTCATGTTAAGCGGAATATATTATTATTAAAAAGATGGATTAGAAATGGAAATATGGAATCCATCTCAAATATCGTTTTAGAATGTGGAGGAATATATGCAACACCGTAAAAGACTATCTATACCAGGAGTAATAGGACATTCCTTTCAAACAGTTAAATTTGCTTTTTGGAATGTATTAACCTTTCAACTCGCTTATAAATTATTAGCAGCGATTGTATTTGTCCCGCTATTTGGGATCATTTTTAATAAGTTATTGTATTTTGGTGGTTATGCAAACGCGACAAATGATGAATTATTAGCGTTTTTAAAGACGCCTTATGGCATTTTGGCAATTGTAATTTTATCATTGTTAGCGCTGTTTCTTATCTTTACGGAATTTGCGGTGCTTATTATTATTTCGTACTTTGCTCATAAAAGGCAAAAGGTGAGATTACGTCCAATTTTGTATAAAACAGTAACGTATTTACCTACCCTTTTCACATATTGCTTACCGGGATTTATTTTATATGCTGTCGTATTGTTACCTCTTTTAAATATGGGATATGAAACAGCATTAATCCCGCAAATTCAAATTCCTAACTTCATTACAGGAGAACTGTTCAAGACAACGATGGGACAAGTTGGTTATTACACATTCTTTGCTGTAGTTGCGTATTTGAACCTTCGCTGGATTTTTGTTCTACCTATTGTTGTTTTAGAGCAAAAGCCATTTCGCGTGGCAGCACGTAAAAGTGCAAAGTTAGTAAAAGAAAGCTTTTTTAAAGTACTACTCTTTTTAGTCGGATTTTTTATTTCAATAGGAATTGTGTATGTCCTATTTTTAGGAATATATTTATTGTGTCTATGGGGTGTTTATGAATTTACAAATCCGAAAGGGACATTTGCATTATTAGCGGAATCTACAATGTCTGTATTTTTAACGAGTACATTGTATTTATTTAGCTTTATCGTGACACCATTTTATATTATGGCGATTACGCGATTGTATTTACAAAAGGTGCCAGTTGAAGATGTTTTATTAGAAGAAGGGTTAGATTATTCGAAAACGAAAGCAGATAAATGTTTCTTCCAAAAACATCGTTGGAAATTTATTGGTGTATATATTGTAGGAATTATTACTGCCGGGATGGTTGTTGCCTTCATAGTAACGTTTATTTCAAATTCATATAAAGAACCGATTATTATGGCGCACCGTGGGTATATATCAAAAGGAGTAGAAAATACGAAAGAAGCCATTCAAGGTGCTATTGATGCAAAAGCAGACTATGCTGAAATTGATGTATTACAAACAAAAGACGGTGAATTAGCAGTTATACATGATTTGAAGTTGAAACGCCTTGCTAATGCTAATGTTCATGTGTCAGATTTAACGATGGACGAGTTAAGACAACTTACTCTTAGTCAAGATGGGTTTTCAGGACAAATAAGTACACTTGATGAGATCATTAAGTTGGCAAAGGGAAAAATCAAACTTAATATTGAAGTGAAGCTTCATGGTGGCGAAAAAGATTTTGTAAACAAAGTATTAAAAGCGATTAAAGATAATGAATTTGAGAAACAATGTGTCATTCAAACGTTACACTATCCGCTTATTAAAGAGTTTAAGCGTGCAAATCCAGATATAAAAGTAGGATATATACTGTATGCGAGTAGAGCTAACTTAAAAAATGTGAAGGCTGATTTTTATGTAGCAGAAGAATATATGTTAAATAAGAAATTAGTAAAAGAAGCAAGGAAGTTAAACAAGCCAATTTACGTATGGACGGTAAATGATATGGAAAGTTTAAAGGGATATTATAAATTAAACGTAGATGGTATCATTACCGACTATCCTGAAGATGCACGTGAAACAATTAAGATGTTAAAAGAGCAAGAAGAGGAAGAAAGTGATCTGTTTGATAAAATTACTGAGACAACAGATGATTTATTTTCCAAGTTATTTATAAGTTATCCAGCTGCTAGCTAAATGCTAGCAGCTGTTTTTTTATGAAAAGAATATATCCCTAAAGTATTGTGTAAATTCACAACTGTATATGTATACGGTGTTATTGGGGTTTCTTACATTGTTACATTATTGTCGAATAATAAATGGTTGGTACTCATTTTGGAAGAGTATAATAAAAATAGAGTGATAGATAATGGAATGGAACGAGAATCCTAATAGAATCAATGTTTTATATATTTACACTATTCTAAATATATAAACTTTAAAAAAATGGTATGTTAGCGTTTTCATAATTTTTAAGTTATGCTAGAATAAGGACATAAGTTATTAATTATTAAAAAAAGAAAAAAGACTTTCTTTTTTCTGTTAATTATAAGGGGGCATTTCATTATGCGTATTGGGGTACCAGCAGAAATTAAAAACAACGAAAACCGTGTGGCAATGACACCAGCAGGTGTTGTACATTTAATTCGTAACAATCACGAAGTATTCATTCAAAAGGGTGCAGGTTTAGGATCTGGTTTTACAGATGCTCAGTATGTTGAAGCAGGAGCGAAAATTGTTGATACAGCTGAAGAAGCTTGGAACATGGAAATGGTTATGAAAGTTAAGGAACCAATTGAAAGCGAATACAAACACTTCAGCGAAGGTTTGATCTTATTCACATACTTACACTTAGCTCCAGAACCAGAATTAACAAAAGCATTAATCGAAAAGAAAGTTGTTTCTATTGCATATGAAACAGTACAGTTAGAAAACCGTTCTCTACCATTACTTGCACCTATGAGTGAAGTAGCTGGTCGTATGGCTGCACAAATTGGTGCACAATTCCTTGAGAAAAACAAAGGCGGTAAAGGTATCTTACTTGCAGGTGTTCCAGGGGTTAAACGTGGTAAAGTAACAATCATCGGTGGTGGACAAGCTGGTACAAATGCTGCTAAAATTGCAGTTGGACTAGGTGCGGATGTAACAATCATCGACTTAAGTGCAGAACGTCTTCGTCAATTAGATGACATTTTCGGAAACCAAGTAAAAACTTTAATGTCTAATCCTTACAATATTGCAGAAGCTGTAAAAGAGTCTGATCTTGTAATCGGTGCAGTATTAATCCCAGGTGCAAAAGCGCCAAAACTTGTAACAGAAGAAATGATTAAATCAATGGAACCAGGTTCTGTTGTTGTAGATATCGCGATTGACCAAGGTGGTATTTTCGAAACAACTGACCGTATTACAACTCATGATAACCCAACTTACGAAAAACACGGCGTTGTTCATTATGCAGTTGCAAACATGCCAGGTGCGGTTCCACGTACATCAACTCTTGCATTAACAAACGTAACAGTACCATATGCAGTACAAATTGCTAACAAAGGCTACAAAGAAGCTTGCCTAGGCAACTCTGCGTTACTAAAAGGTATTAACACATTAGATGGCTATGTAACATTTGAAGCAGTTGCAGAAGCTCACGGTGTAGAGTACAAAGGTGCTAAAGAATTATTAGAAGCAGAAACAGTATCTTGCTAATAGAAGCATTATACAAAACAAAATCGAACAATATATAAACCAACATGATAAGAGCTAAGAGTGAATATCTCTTAGCTCTTCTTGGCAAAAGGGGGCATACATCGTGGCCAACCTATTTAAAAAGAAATCCGTTACGCAATTGTTAGGGGAAAGTAAAAGTAAAACTTTAACGAAAACGCTAGGGGCATTTGACCTAACAATGCTAGGGATTGGTGCGATAATCGGTACAGGAGTACTAGTATTAACAGGATTAGTAGCAGCAAGAGATGCTGGTCCAGCAGTTATTTTTTCATTCATGATTGCAGCGATCGTTTGTGGATTTGCAGCATTATGTTATGCAGAAGTTGCATCTACACTGCCGGTTTCAGGTAGTGTGTACACATATTCATATGCGACGATTGGTGAGTTTATTGCCCACCTAATGGGATGGACATTACTATCTGTATATGTCGTAACAACTGCTGCAGTAGCAGGTGGATGGACAGGTTATTTCAATAACTTAGTGAGTGGATTCGGATTAGAAATTCCAACAGAGTTGTTAAAGATTCCATCACAAGGTGGGATCGTGAATTTACCAGCAGTAGTCATTACATTAGTTTTAACTTGGTTACTATCAAGAGGTACGAAAGAAAGTAAGCGTGTGAATAACATAATGGTATTAATTAAAATTGGTATTGTTATTTTATTCATTGCAGTTGGTGCGTTCTACGTACAACCAGAAAACTGGACACCATTTGCACCATACGGTATTAGCGGAATCTTTGCCGGCGGAGCAGCAGTATTCTTTGCTTTCTTAGGATTTGATGCATTAGCAACTTCTGCTGAAGAAGTAAAAAATCCACAACGTGATTTACCGATTGGTATTATTGCTTCGTTAGTTATTTGTACAATTATTTATGTTGTAGTATGTCTCGTTATGACAGGTATGGTTTCTTATAAAGAATTAGATGTACCAGAAGCTATGGCATATGTGTTAGAAGTTGTAGGACAAGATAAAGTAGCAGGTGTAATCGCAGTTGGAGCTGTAATTGGTATTATGGCTGTAATCTTTGCTTACATTTATGCAACGACACGTGTATTCTTCGCGATGAGCCGTGATGGTTTATTACCAAAATCATTTGCGAAAATTAATAAAAAGACAGAAGCACCAGTATTTTCAACTTGGTTAACAGGTATTGGTAGTGCTTTAATTGCTGGATTTATCGATTTAAAAGAATTATCGAATTTAGCGAATATTGGAGCATTGTTAACATTTGCGATGGTAGGTGTGTCAGTTATTATTCTTCGTAAAACACATCCGAACTTAAAACGTGGCTTTATGGTACCACTTGTACCAACGCTACCGCTTATTTCAATCGCATGTTGTCTATTCTTAATGTTTAACCTACCATTAACAACATGGATCTACTTCGGTATTTGGTTAGCAATTGGAGTAGTTGTATACTTTGTTTATTCGAAAAAACATAGTCATTTAAAAGACGATGGAAGTTCGCAGGATAATTTAGAACAAGCTAATTAAAAGCTTAGTTAAAAGGGATATAAGTATAGTAAGCCTTGTGCGTCTAGGGAACGCGCAAGGCTTTTTCTTTTGTGCAAAGTGTATATTCTTTTTGTATGAGAATGTAATGGATGCGGAAAATATGTGTAGATCTTTTTAAAATGTGAACGAAATGTTCAAAAAAATGTATGAGATTTCATTGACACATATGAATGGACGCTCATATAATAAAGGTATAAGATATATGAATGATTGTTCATATGTTCAAATAAAGAGGTGAGCTATAATGGCTGGAAATAAAGTAGAAACACCACAAGAGACATGTTCTCAAACGATAATTCATGAAGAAGTTGTTGATCAAGTAAAACAAACAATTCCAACGGATGAAAGTTTAAGTAAAGTAGCAGAATTATTTAAAGTATTAGGCGATCGTACACGTACGAGAATATTACATGCGTTATTTGAAGCTGAAATGTGTGTTTGTGATTTAGCGTATTTATTAGGAATGACACAATCATCTATTTCACATCAGCTTCGTGTGTTAAAGCAAGCGAAACTTGTAAAGAATCGTAAAGAAGGAAAGGTCGTTTATTATTCGTTAGCTGACCAACACGTAATTCATATCTTCGAGCAAGCGTTTGAACACGTAAACGAGGAAGAATAAATAGAACGCGAGGAGGGAGAACGATGGCTGAAGCATTAGTGAAAAAGAAACTGATGTTAGAAGGTTTAGATTGTGCGAACTGTGCAATGAAAATTGAAAAAGGTGTTGGAAATATAGAAGGAGTAAATTCTTGCTCTGTAAATTTCGCGACAAAAACAATGGTTTTAGAAACAGCGCAAAATAAAGAAAGTGAAGTTGTTACAGAAGCAAAACAACTCGTTACAAAATTAGAACCGCACATTAAAGTACAAGAAGAAAAAAACACAAAAGTGGCAAAAGAAGTATTTATATTAGAAGGTTTAGATTGTGCGAACTGTGCGATGAAGATTGAAAATAAAGTTAAGGAAATGCCGACGGTTTCAGCAGCAACTGTTGATTTCGTATCAAAGAAATTACGAGTTGAAGTAGCGAATAAAAGAGAATTAGAAGCGACTGTAGCCAATATAACAAATGTCGTTCAAAAGTTAGAACCAGATGTGAAAGTTGTTCGTGAAGAAAAGGGTGGTCATGACCATGGACATAGTCACGATCATGGTGAAGCAAATGTGAAAAAGATGGTAGGCCGATTAGTGGTCGGCGGAATTTTGACAGCAATTGCTGCATTAGCTGACTTACCACAAATGATCACAATTCCGTTATTCGTCCTTGCGTATGTATTAATCGGTGGAGATATTGTTTGGAGAGCGGTAAGGAACATAACTCGCGGGCAAGTGTTTGATGAGAACTTCTTAATGGCAATTGCAACACTAGGAGCTTTTGCGATTCAGCAATATCCAGAAGCGGTTGCAGTAATGTTATTCTATCAAGTAGGAGAATTATTCCAAAGTATTGCGGTAAACCGTTCTCGAAAATCAATTACATCATTAATGGATATTCGTCCTGATTACGCGAATGTAAAAATTGGAAATGAAACGAAACAAGTATCACCAGAAGATGTACAAATCGGCGATTATATTATCGTGAAACCTGGTGAGAAAGTACCGTTAGACGGAAAAGTAGTTGAAGGAACATCAATGGTAGATACTTCAGCATTGACTGGTGAATCTGTACCACGTGAAGTTGAAGTTGGAAATGATGTATTAAGTGGTTTTGTGAACCAAAATGGTGTATTAACAATTGAAGTTACAAAAGAATTTGGTGAATCAACTGTATCAAAAATTTTAGATTTAGTTCAAAATGCAAGCAGTAAAAAAGCGCCAACAGAAAACTTTATTACGAAGTTCGCGCGTTACTACACTCCAGTTGTAGTAATTACAGCAGCGATCATGGCGTTTATTCCCCCACTTATTTTAGAAGGAGCTACATTCTCTGATTGGATTTATAGAGCTTTAGTGTTCTTAGTAATCTCTTGTCCATGTGCGTTAGTTGTATCTATTCCTCTTGGATTCTTTGGAGGTATCGGTGGTGCATCTAAAAGTGGTGTGTTAGTAAAAGGAAGTAACTATTTAGAAGCTTTAAATGATGTGAAATATATTGTTTTTGATAAAACAGGCACATTAACAAAAGGTGTCTTCAAAGTTACAAAAATGGAACCAAGCGAAGGCATTACAAATGAAGAATTATTAGAGTATGCAGCATTTGCTGAAGTGTATTCTAACCATCCAATTGCACAATCGATTCGAAATGCATATGGAAAATCAGTTGATGAAAAAATAATCGATGATTATAACGAAATTTCTGGTCACGGTACAGTCGTAAAAGTACAAGGAAAAGAAATTTTTGCAGGTAATGCTAAATTAATGAGAAAAGAGAACATTACATTTAAGCAACCAGAAACAGTAGGTACATTAGTTCACGTTGCTGTAGATGGAAAATATGCAGGTTATATTGTTATCTCTGATGAGGTAAAAGAAGATTCAAAACAAGCAATTCAAAAGTTAAAAGAACTAGGCATTAAGAAGACAGTCATGTTAACTGGTGATGCAAAACCAGTTGGTGAAGCTGTTGGTAAAGAATTAGGTTTAGATGAAGTTCACGCAGAACTATTACCGCAACAAAAAGTAGAAGAGATTGAAAAAATTGATGCAGCGAAGCATGGAAAAGAAAAAGTTGCTTTCGTTGGTGATGGTATTAATGATACACCGGTATTAGCAAGAGCCGATGTTGGTATTGCAATGGGTGGTTTAGGATCAGATGCAGCAATTGAAGCAGCAGATATCGTTATTATGACTGATGAGCCTTCAAAAATTGCAACAGCTGTAAACATTGCAAAACGTACACGACGCATTGTGTGGCAAAATATTATCTTTGCATTAGGGGTAAAAGGATTAGTTTTACTGCTTGGTGCTTTCGGTATTGCAACAATGTGGGAAGCGGTTTTCTCAGATGTTGGTGTGACACTACTGGCAGTGTTAAATGCAATGCGTGTACTACGAGTAAAAGATTTATAAAGTGAAACTTTAATCAGTGGGGGTTCTTTATCCCCCACTGATTATCAGCCCTCACCAATCGGGCTTTTACGGGCAGTTGATCCCCCATCTAACGCCTTTGCTTTCGCTGAATTTTGAGGTGGGGGGTCTTACTGCCCGTTAATGCGGGATAAAAAAGAGGACGCAACCTGCGTCCTCCTTTTTAGGTTATTCTGTTGAAATTGACTCAATAAAATAATAACAAATATTATTTTAAAGATAAATAATGTAATATTTAAATTTACAAATAAAAAATATTTGTCTTGTTATTTTAATATATTTTTTACAAAGATATATAGCATTGAAAAAACAGAGAAGGGGCAGCTTCTCTGTTTTATTTTTGTATATTTTTTTCAACTTGTTCTCGAACAGTTTGAATGTAATTCATTTTATGATCCCAGCATTCTTGACTTAAATCGACAGGGTATTCTTCAGGATTTAAAGTTCGCATATATTCTTCCCAAAATAGTGCGAGACTTTGTTCATTATATTTTTGAATATCTAATATGCCTGGTAGTTCATATGTTCTTTTACCATTAACAAAAATGTCTTTATGCAGTTCGCGTGCTTCAAAGTTTGTTACAAATTTACTTATATACGTGTGAACAGGATGAAACATTTTTAAGCGTTCTTCTTTTCCTGGTTCTTCACAATCTAAGGCAATATAATCGCCTTCAGCATGATCGTTCACTCGATTGATAATGCGATAAATTCGTTTCAGTCCTGGAGTAGTAATTTTTTCAGGGTTAGATGAAATTTTAATTGTATCATTTAATTTTCCATCAGTATCTTCAATCGCAACGAGTTTATAAACAGCTCCTAAAGCTGGTTGCTCAAAGGACGTAATCAATTTTGTTCCAACGCCCCATACATCAATTTTTGCTCCTTGAGATTTTAAGTGCATAATTGTGTATTCATCTAAATCGCTAGAAGCAATAATTTTTGTATTTGTAAATCCAGCTTCATCTAGTAGTTTTCTTGCCTTTTTAGATAAATAAGCCATATCACCACTATCAAGGCGAATTCCGTAAAAATCGATGCGATCCCCGAACTCTTTCGCCACGCGAATTGCATTTGGAACACCAGATTTTAATGTGTCATATGTATCAACGAGAAAGACGCATTTTTTATGAGTTTCAGCATATTTCTTAAACGCAACATATTCATCACGGTATGCTTGAACGAAAGAGTGTGCATGTGTGCCGGCTACAGGTATTCCGAAGCGTTTCCCAGCCCGTACGTTACTCGTAGATGAGAAACCACCGATAAAGGCAGCACGTGTACCCCAAAGGGCTGCATCGAACTCGTGGGCACGTCTTGTGCCGAATTCTAAAAGTTCATCGTTATTTGCAGCGTGCTTCATACGAGCTGCTTTCGTTGCAATTAATGTTTGGTAATTCACAATGTTTAACAGGGCGGTTTCAATAATTTGTGCTTCGCCGAGCGGTGCATCGACACGTAATAAAGGCTCGTTATTAAAGACAACTTCACCTTCTTGCATACTTCGAATCGTCCCAGTGAATTTCATATTTTGTAAATACTGAAGAAATTCTTCTTCAAATTGTAATTCTGCTAAATAAGCGATATCGCTTTCGGTAAAGCTGAAGTTTTCTATGTACTCTACAATTTTTTCAAGACCAGCAAAAACAGCATAACCATTCTCGAATGGAAGTTTTCGAAAGTATAAATCAAACACCGAGCGGCGGTTATGAATACCATCTTTCCAATATGTATAAGCCATATTAATTTGATATAAATCTGTATGTAAGGCATAGCTATCGTCTTTATAATAAGTCATCGCGAAAACACCTCCATAATTTGGTTATAGTATACCAATTTTTCAAGGTTCGTAGCAAAGAATGGATATGAAAGTATAGTCAAGAGGGAAAAAAATGAAATATTGCATATTTTTTAGAAAATTAACATTTATCAATTTATATTTCTCAAGATTTTATGTATTATTAAAGTAATGGGGGTAAATGAGAATGGAGGAGGACAATGCAACAAACATTAGAAAAAATAGGCAAACAAGTCTTTTATAAGCGGCTACAGCAAAAAATGACACAAGAAGAATTATGTCAGGGCATTTGTTCTGTCTCATACTTAAGTAAAATCGAAAATGGAAAGATCGAAGCATCAGAAGAGATTCTACAATTGCTCTGCGCAAGATTAGAAATTGCCGTGACGGATTTGAGAGATGTAGAAGAGGATGTGAAGGGGAAGCTGGAGGAATGGCATAAAGCTATCGTCCATTTAGAAAGAGAGCGAATTGAGCAAATATATGCTGATTTACAAGAAGAAATGAAGCAAGTAACTGATTTTGAAATTATGAATTATTATGAGCTATTATATGTACGTTATCTTATGATTAAGCGTGATATTGACAATGGAGCAGAAAGATTAAATAAATTAAAAAAAGGGTATAAGAAATTATCTCAGTTTCAAAAAATGTTATTCACATATAACGTTTCATTGTTAAATTGTTTACAAAACAAATGGAAGATAGGATTAGAGAGTTTAATTGAAACGGAAAAAATGGCGAAAGAGCTAAATTATTATGAGAATGGTATTTATTATAATTTAGCATTAGCATATAGCCATTTAGAAAATCCGTATAAAGCTCTGCATTTTGCCAACATTGCAATAGAGGGATTCCGTAATGAGTATAAATTCCGTAATGTGATAAACTGCCAATTTATTATAGCGATTTGTTTTGTAAGGCAAGGGCAATATAAAGAGGCTTTGGATATGTACAATAGTATTTTACGTGAAGCAAGTTCGTTTTCTGAAAATGAGGTAATTATGAGTATCGCATTAAGTAATATTGCCGAAGTCTATGGTAACCAACAACAATATGAAAAGGCTAAGGAATATTATTTGAAAAGTTTGCAATATCACCAACATGAAGATAATAATTACTTAGATACTTTATATCATACAGCATTACAGTGCATTCATTTAAAACAAATGGATGAGGCGAACCAGTGGATAGAAAAAGGTATTTCTATTGCTCAACGACATGAAAAGTATAAAAGGGTATTATATTTATTAGTTATTTTACAATATAAATATTTCCGTACATCGGATGAATATAAGAAGTTTCTAGAATTAGAAGCTATACCATTTTTTAAAGGTGAAGGTAATTTAGTGTATTTAAAACAAGTATATTTAGAAATTGCGCATTACTTCGAAGGGATTCGTAATTTCGAAGAGAGTAGTCGCTATTATAAAGAAACTATTTCATTACTGGAAAAAGGAGAGGAGAAATAGTATGAAAAAAGTGATGTTTTTAGGTATGGTTATTGGGGTTGTATTTTTGACACAGTTTATTGAACAGTATTCATCAAGACCAGATGTTTTAACGCAAGGAACACAAATAGTTGAAACAATTGAATCTTAATAAAAAACCCCTTTCCAATCGGAAAGGGGTTTTTCAATATTTGTTCCTCAAAATTCTACAAAACTTGAGAAAATAATTATTTGAATTTTTAGTATATTAATAGTGGAAACATAATGCTAATATGAAACTACTCTTTTTCAAAAAATAATTTATTAGGGGGAAGGTTCATGAAAAAGAAAAGTTTAGCATTAGTGTTAGCGACAGGAATGGCAGTTACTACGTTTGGAGGGACAGGCTCTGCGTTTGCGGATTCTAAAAATGTGCTCTCGACGAAGAAGTACAATGAGACAGTACAGTCACCAGAGTTTATTTCTGGTGATCTAACTGAAGCAACTGGTAAGAAAGCAGAATCTGTTGTGTTTGATTACTTAAACGCGGCAAAAGGTGATTATAAGTTAGGGGAAAAGAGTGCGCAAGATTCTTTCAAAGTGAAGCAAGTGAAGAAAGATGCTGTAACTGATTCAACAGTATTACGTTTGCAACAAGTATACGAAGGAGTACCTGTATGGGGTTCTACGCAAGTAGCTCACGTAAGTAAAGATGGTTCTTTAAAAGTGCTGTCTGGAACAGTTGCACCTGATTTAGACAAAAAAGAAAAGTTAAAAAATAAAAATAAGATTGAAGGCGCAAAAGCGATTGAAATTGCGCAAAAAGATTTAGGTGTTACACCTAAATATGAGGTAGAACCAAAAGCGGACTTATATGTATATCAAAACGGTGAGGAAACAACATATGCATACGTTGTAAATCTAAACTTCTTAGATCCAAGCCCAGGAAACTATTACTATTTCATTGAGGCAGACAGCGGTAAAGTATTAAATAAATATAATACAATTGATCATGTGACAAATGATGATAAGTCACCTGTTAAACAAGATGCTCCTAAACAGGATGCGAAAGCTGTTATAAAGCCTGTAACAGGAACGAATAAAGTAGGTACTGGTAAAGGTGTATTAGGAGATACGAAGTCGCTTAATACAACGTTATCTGGCTCCTCTTACTATTTACAAGATAATACGCGTGGAGCAACAATTTTCACATACGATGCGAAAAACCGCTCAACATTACCAGGAACATTATGGGCAGATGCAGATAATGTTTTCAATGCAGCGTATGATGCAGCGGCAGTAGACGCTCATTACTATGCGGGAAAAACATATGATTACTATAAAGCTACATTTAATAGAAACTCTATTAATGATGCAGGAGCGCCATTAAAATCAACAGTTCATTACGGAAGCAATTATAATAATGCATTCTGGAACGGATCACAAATGGTATACGGAGATGGTGATGGTGTAACGTTCACTTCATTATCTGGTGGTATTGATGTTATTGGTCACGAATTAACGCATGCTGTTACGGAAAATAGCTCGAATTTAATTTATCAAAATGAATCAGGAGCTTTAAATGAAGCAATTTCTGATATCTTTGGTACTTTAGTAGAATTCTATGATAACCGTAACCCAGACTGGGAGATTGGTGAAGATATTTACACACCTGGCAAACCAGGAGATGCACTTCGTTCTATGAGTGACCCTACTAAATATGGTGATCCAGATCATTATTCTAAGCGTTACACTGGTTCAAGTGATAACGGTGGCGTTCATACAAACAGTGGTATTATTAATAAACAAGCTTATTTATTAGCAAATGGCGGTACACATTACGGTGTAACTGTGACTGGTATCGGTAAAGATAAGCTAGGTGCAATTTACTACCGTGCAAACACACAATATTACACGCAATCTACTACATTTAGCCAAGCTCGTGCTGGTGCAGTACAAGCTGCAGCTGACTTATATGGTGCGAATTCTGCAGAAGTAGCAGCAGTTAAGCAATCATTTAGTGCTGTTGGTATCAACTAAGGCTTTAGAGGATAGCTATTAATAAAATACCTCAAAAATAAAGAAGGAGCATAGGCTCCTTCTTTATTTTTTTCTCCATTTTTTCCACAAATAATACAACCCAATGCAACCTGCGATTGTTACAATCCACTTCGCTTCATTTGTGCCATTCATGACATGGTATGCAGAATATACCTCGATTAACAATGCCGGTATTTTACCTATTGTACTGGCAATACTGAAGGATAGTAATGACATTTTGCCTAGAGCTGCAAATAAAGTCACGATACTAGACGGAATGAAAGGAATGAGGCGGAACGATAGGACGAGTAGAAAGGCCTCTCTACCTTCTACATAAAGTAGGCGTTCTACCTTTGGATACTTATTTACTTTGCTGTGAGTGAATTTCTGAAGACCTATACGATAAATATAAAACGAGATAATAGCCCCTAATGCCTCGCCAGCGATCGAAATAATAGTTCCATTTGTTACACCAAAGAGTTGTATGTTAATAGCGGTCAAAAAAATACTAGGGATAACACCTAAAAGACTGATGATGATGTTGATTAAGATACTAAGTGGAATTGCGATTGAATAATAGTCTGTTAAGAAGTTTTGGATTGATTCAGTCATTGTTTAAAATCCTTTATCTTTTTTTGAATTACACCATATTTCCAGTGTGTAGGCAAGTACAAATTTACATAATATAGAAAAACGTTGACGAAACACCAATTATATACCTTATATGGGTATTAGGTATGTTTAATTAGGGGTATATTTTATTTTTTGAAAAAATGCCAATAAATCTGTATTTTAAAGGTTTATTGGCATTTTAATGGGTGGTTTAACTTGGGAAATAATCATAAAAACACAGGGGTATATTTTTATTAGGGGCAAAAATAACGGTTTTATGAAAAACGGGTGGTAATATGGCAAAATAGATGAGGAATTTGAAAAATGTGTATGTTTTTTCGGTGTGAAATTGACTTTTAGTGAAGTTACGATAATAATCATGAAAGAGGTGATATGATGAAACGAATAAGTAGTCTTTTCGTGAGTAGTTTATTGGCACTCATGCTGATCTTAAGTGGATGTGCAGGAAAAGAACAAAAAACAGAGAAACAAACAGGGAATCAATCGGCATCAGTAGAAAAAATTAGTGATAATATTTTAGATGAAATGGAAGGGCCACCTAAAAATGGTCACACGATTGAAAGACATGTAGGCAAATCAGAAGAAGATTTGAAGAATCGCTTGAAGACAGATAAAGTATCAGCAGCAAGTACATACTATGACAAGGAAACGGCAACGAAAGCTGTAAAAGATAGTTTGAAGCAGCATGATAAGGAAATTCAAGATTGGTTAAAAAATTCTAAAGAGGCTCGTCTCGTATTAAATACAACACATTCATTCCCGGTTGGAAAAACGGTAATAAAGAAAAATATGAATGTAAAAGACAAGTTAGTCAAAACTGTTACTGTTTTAGCGAGAGATAAGTCAGGAGATTTAGGATATAAGATCATTACTTCTTATCCATCTGATAAATAAGAAGGGGGAGTAAATATGTATACGACATTACAATATTTTTTCAAAGCGTATTGTACGTTAAGTATCCATGAGGATGAAGTAGTAGGCGTGATGGAAGAGTTTATAGAGCAAGAGGACGAAGAAATTGTTTTGAAATTACGCGATGAATTATTATATATGAAGAAAAAGGATGCTTGGGAAGAGGCGTGCGTATTAGCTGCGAAGCAAGGAAATCGTATGTGGTCGTTAGAAGAAACGAAAGACCATCTTACAACCTTTTTAGTATTATTGCAAAAGAAAAAGGCGTGACTTATTCACGCCTTTTCTTTTTGGAATTTGTTCGTTTAATAGTGTCTTATTGTTTTGGAGCGCTTTTATATACGCTTTTTGAAATTTGCCCATTAGATATTACTTCACCGTTTTGTGTAACTTTTTTATATGTAACTGCTGTTATTTTATCATTAGTTCTACTAATGACTTGAGAAGAAACTTCAACATTTTTACCAGTATTTGTGCCGAAAATACGTGTAGTAATACTACCTCCATTTGAAAATGCTTGAATATAAATATGATTGCCTGTATTGTTTTTAAATTTTAAATCTGGACCATAATCTGCTACTGCTGCATCTTGCCCAAGTGGTAAATAATTTACGGGCATAGAATGATTGCTTCGAGAAACAATTCCTAAATCTGCTCTTAAAGCTGCGCTATATAAAGTACTACTAACTTGGCAAACGCCTCCACCTGCACTTTGTATAACTTTCCCTTGTGAATATACAGCTGCGGATTTATAACCATGAGCAGCATCCGTTACGCCAACGCGGCCATTAAAACTAAATGTTTCATCAGGTGCGACAATCACTCCACTTAAAGTATTAGCTGACTTATTTACGTTAAAGGATTGATTCCCATTACGACCAGCCATTGGAGTTGAATATTCAGCAATTACTTCTTTAATCCCCATTTTCTGTATATCTTCTGTAGAACGTTCAGGCTTTAATAGTGTAACGGGTAATGTAACGTTAGATGTGCCAGAAGTAATGGCTTGCTGCGTTAAATCAGTTAACTTTTCTTTATCGATTTTTTCTCCATTTTGGCTCTGGCTAATATTTACTGTAGTGCCTTCAATACTTAATTCAGCATTAACGGGATTTTTTAATGTTTCATTATATTTATCCTTCATAAAGTTTTTATAAGCAGTTGTATTTAATTGAGGTGTTAATTTATAGTCACGTTTTACTTCACCGTTCTCAGCTTGTTTCCGCATTTTGTAACGATTTATTGCGTTGCCTTCTTGTTCTTTAAAGATTTTGTCGATAATATCTTTTTCTTTATAATTTATCCCTAAATCTTTCCATGTGTAAGTTTGTTTATCGTTTTGGAATATGTACGTAAGTGATTTTTGATCTAATTCAGTGATTTTTTGATTAATAATAGCTTGAATATCTTTTTTATTTTTTCCATCGAGAGAAATACCTTCAAATGAAGTATTGGGTAATGCAGTAGTATCTAATTGATTATTTAGTTTGGATACATATTGATATCCGCCAACACCGCCAACACAAAGTAATATGCCTCCAGCAATTGCAGAACCGATCAGTATTTTACTTAGCTTCATTTATTTCCCCCCAGAAATTTTTGTATAAATATATGTATTACATTTTTTGTATAAAAATGATGAAAATAACATTATGTACGTACTAGTATACTATTATTTTCACTATGTGTGTAATGTTTTTATAAAAAATGTTACACTGTTGTAATAATTGTCTCTTTTTGTCACAATGTGTACGAAAAATATGTTGAAAATTATAATAAAAAGGCTGTCTAGAAAGTTCTAGCAGCCTTTTTATTATAATTTTTTATGTTCATTTTTATTCGTAACACCGAGATGTTCTTGTAGTGTTGTCGAAATCGTATTGACGCTTTTTTCGTTTGGAACGTAATAATAAATACCACCTATATATTTATCAGTACCTTCTACTTGCATTTTGTCCATTTTTAAATTGGAATCCATTGAATTTTTTGCAATTGTCATCATATCATCAAAAGTTAAATTTGTTTTTAAGTCTTTATCGACAGCGTCTAATAGACCACCGATCTTATTAATGGAATTAAGTGATAGTGCTTTTTGAGCGATAGCTTCTAAAACAAGCTGTTGTCGTTGACCGCGCATATAATCACTATCGATATGACGAGTTCTTGCTAGTGCCAGTGCTTCCTCTCCATTTAAATGTTGACGTCCCTTTTTAAGGTGAACTGCATCTGCTTCATCTTTACTATTTTGTTCTGTGAACTCCACTGGAACATCTACAGTAATCCCACCAAGGGAATCAACAATTTTGATAAAGGATTTAAAGTTGAATTTTACATAGTAGTCAACTGGAACATCTAAAAAGTTCTCTACCGTATCAATCGTGCTATCTACACCACCGAATACGTGCGCATGTGTAATTTTATCGTATTTATCACGTGATTTAATGTATACACGTGAATCACGTGGAATACTGACAAGCTTAACAGATTTATCGTTTTTATTAATTGTGGCAAGTAATAGTGCATCTGTACGAGTTGCTTTTCCGTAATTTTTGTCCCTGATTTCACTTTCATCAACCCCCATAATGAGTACAGAAATGTTATCAGTCATAGGTTTAACGGCTTTTTCACGTTTGCTGGATTTATCCCCACGGCCCAGTTCAGAATAGGCATTACTTAACACAGACTTTGCTTTACTGTATATATGGAAGGAATAGCCTCCGGCTCCAAGTGCTACAACCAGTAATGGAATAAGCAGGAACCAAAGTAGGCGTTTTTTCTTTGAGCGTCCTTTTTTGGCTCGAGTATCTTTGTTCATATCGGATTTCATCATTTTTTCTCCTTTAAAACTATCAAAGTATATACATCTAGAAGCGCATTCAAACACGTAAAAAATATTGTACGTTAAATAAAAGCGATTGTACATGTATAAAAAATAGATGTCTTGATTATTTATAAAGACATCTATTCGTTATTGTATACAAAAGATAGGGAGAAGAAAATGATAAAATTTTACCTAATTACAACATAATGCTTACGATAATTGCAGATAAAATGCTAACGAGAGTTGCTCCGTATAGTAATTTAAGGCCAAATCTGGCAACGACGTTTCCTTGTTCTTCGTTTAATCCTTTTACCGCACCTGAAATAATGCCGATAGAAGAAAAGTTGGCAAAAGAGACGAGGAAGACAGAAATAATACCAACTGTACGAGGAGAAAGGCTATTAGAAATTTTACTAAGATCCATCATGGCTACAAATTCATTCGTTACAAGCTTCGTTGCCATAATGCTACCAGCTGTGACAATTTCAGTACTTGGTACACCGATAAGAAATGCAATTGGTGCAAAGACGTAGCCGATTAATTGCTGGAAAGTAATGCCGAATATAATGAGGAATAGATCATTAATGCAGCTAATTAATGCGACGAATCCGATAAGCATAGCACCGACAACGATAGCTACTCGAAAGCCATCTAGAATGTACTCTCCAAGCATTTCAAAAAAGCTTTGCTTTTCACCTTTTATTTCTAAAATATCTTCGTCATCCCTCACGTCGTAAGGGTTAATGATAAGTACGATAATAAAGCCGCTAAATAAATTGAGAACGAGTGCGGTTACTACATATTTAGGTTCGATCATTGTCATATAGGCACCTACGATAGACATAGATACAGTTGACATGGCAGATGCACAAAGTGTATAAAGACGGTGTTTTGGAATTTGAGCTAATTGTTTTTTGACCGTAATAAAAACTTCTGATTGGCCGACAATGGCAGATGCGATAGCATTGTAAGACTCTAATTTCCCAAGACCATTTATTTTGCTAAGGAAGTAACCAATCCAACGAATGAAAAATGGTAGTATTTTGAAATGTTGCAATATACCAATTAAGACGGAAATGAAGACAATTGGTAATAAGACAGTAAGGAAAAATGGCATTTCACCTTTATTGGCAAGGCCGCCAAATACGAAGTTTATACCATCAGCAGCATACTCGAGTAGCTTTGTAAACAGACTAGAAATGACCCGAATAAGTATGAGGCCAAATTCTGTATTTAATAATAAATAGGTTAAAATTAACTGTATAATAAGCATGATGAAAATAGGTTTCAATTTAATATGTTTCTTATTGTTACTAGCAATATAAGCAAGGAAGAAAACAACGATAAGTCCTACGAAAAAAGTAATAAATTTCATAGTAAGCCCCCTAATAGAGATATTCTGCTATATATGTTTTTCATTTCAAGGGAGAATATGCATCTTTGGTAAAGAAAGGAATAGAGAGAGTATGAATATATGTAGAATACACCACGTTGCAATTATTTGTTCAAATTATGATGTGTCAAAAGATTTTTATAAGAGGATATTAGGTTTTAAAGAGGTAAATGAGGTATATAGAAAGGAACGAGATTCTTATAAGTTAGATTTATGTGTAGGGGGAGAGTATCAAATTGAATTATTTTCATTCCCAAGTCCGCCTGAGCGCCCAAGTTTTCCAGAAGCGTCTGGACTTAGACATTTAGCATTTGCTGTTACAAATATAGAAGAGGCTGTAAACCATTTAAACGAATGTGGTATTGAGACTGAGTCGATACGTATTGATGAAATAACCGGAAAAAAATTTGTTTTTTTCCAAGATCCGGATGGTCTACCTTTAGAATTGTATGAGGTTTGAAATTGGTGAATTTTATATAGGGTTGCTTTTGAGTAAATGAAGAAACTAAAGTGAAACTTCTTTTTTAAAGGAGGTGTCACTTTAGCTAAGAAAGCTAAAGGATATATGTGGATATTTTAAAATTACTGATGGTAGTCATTCTTATTGCATTAACAGGTTTTTTTGTAGCTGTTGAGTTTGCAATTATTAAGGTGCGTAGCAGTCGTATTGACCAACTCGTTAGTGAGAAACGACGAGGAGCATTGGCAGCAAAAAAAGTAACTTCAAATTTAGATGAATATTTATCAGCATGTCAGTTAGGTATTACAATTACCGCTTTAGGGCTTGGGTGGTTAGGCGAGCCGACTATAAAACATTTACTTGAGCCGTTGTTTTTAAAACTACACCTATCTTCTGCAATTGCAAGTACCGTTTCATTTATTATTGCTTTTGCAGTTATTACGTTTTTACATGTTGTTATTGGTGAACTTGCTCCTAAGACGTTCGCCATACAAAGAGCAGAGCAAGTTAGCTTATTATTATCGAAGCCACTTATTTACTTTTACAGAGTAATGTATCCGTTTATTTGGGCTTTAAATGGTTCTGCAAGGCTTGTAACAGGACTATTTGGGTTACATCCAGCTTCTGAGCATGAAGTTGCTCATTCGGAAGAAGAATTACGATTAATCTTATCTGAGAGTTATGAGAGCGGGGAGATTAATCAAAGGGAATTTAAATATGTAAATAATATTTTTGAATTTGATAATAGAGTAGCAAAGGAAATTATGGTGCCTCGTACGGAAGTTGTAGGTTTATATGAGGACGAACCATTTGAAACACATATTAAAATAATCGCACAAGAAAAATATACAAGGTATCCTGTATTTGGTGAAGATAAAGATGAAATCATTGGAATGGTTAATGTAAAGGATTTATTTATTCGTTATATGGATGGTAATCGGGACGAGGAGTGCTCGATTATGCCATATACAAGGCCGGTCATTGAAGTGTTAGAAAATATTCCAATTCATGATTTACTATTACAAATGCAAAGAAAACACATTCCATTAGCTGTGTTGTATGATGAATATGGTGGTACAGCTGGGATTGTTACGTTAGAAGATATTTTAGAAGAAATTGTTGGAGAAATTCGAGATGAATACGATGAAGATGAACACCCGCCTATAGAGCATATAAGTGAAGGGTGTAAAATTGTAGAGGGGAAAGTGCTTATTAGTGAAGTAAATGATTTATTTGGCATCCACTTAATCGCTGATGATGTAGATACAATTGGTGGCTGGATTATGGTACAAAAGCAAGTCGTTGCTGAAGGAGATATTATTGAAAAACACGGCTTTTCTTTTAAAGTTCTAGAAAAAGATATGCATCAAATTAAACGAGTGGAAATAAAGAAGGGAGAAGAATGATTTTCTATAAAAGATATATATAGAAAATTAAATGTTTGCGCTTTCAAAAAAGGTGCTATATAGTGAAGGTGGACACTGAAAAATTCTTCTGAATGATACTCGTATTTTTAGAGGGCGAATTTTTTAAATAGGGATTTAGAATGAAAAGTATAGGTGATGAAAATGATAGCAACGAAGGATATACGTATAGAAAAAGATTTTTTAGGTGAAAAGGAAGTACCAAGTAGAGCTTATTATGGTGTACAAACATTACGTGCGGTAGAAAATTTCCCGATTACAGGGTATCGCATTCATCCATCACTCATTACGGCAATGGCAATTGTGAAAAAAGCGGCGGCACTTGCAAATATGGATACTGGTTACTTAGCGAAAGACATTGGACACGAAATTGCAGAGGCAGCACAAGAAATTGTTGATGGGAAATTTCATGATCAATTTATTGTAGATCCAATTCAGGGCGGTGCTGGAACTTCTATTAATATGAATACAAATGAAGTAATCGCTAATCGAGCGTTAGAACGTATGGGATATGAAAAAGGCGAGTATGCAAAAATTAGCCCAAATACGCATGTAAACATGGCTCAGTCAACGAATGATGCGTTTCCAACGGGAATTCATATTGCAACTCTTATGATGTTAGAAGAACTTCTTATTACAATGGAAGAACTTCATGCTGCTTTCCTTGCAAAAGCAAAAGAGTTCGATCACGTCATTAAAATGGGACGTACGCATTTACAAGATGCTGTTCCGATTCGTCTTGGACAAGAATTTGAAGCGTATAGCAGAGTGCTTGCGCGTGATATAAAAAGAATTAAACAATCTCGCCAACATTTATATGAAGTGAATATGGGGGCGACAGCTGTTGGTACGGGATTAAATGCAAACCCTACCTACATTGAACAAGTGGTTAAACACTTACGAACATTTAGCGGATTCCCACTTGTTGGTGCAGAGCATTTAGTTGATGCAACACAAAATACAGATGCATACACAGAAGTATCTGCAGCATTAAAAGTATGTATGATGAATATGTCTAAAATTGCGAACGACCTTCGTATTATGGCATCTGGTCCACGTGTTGGATTGGCGGAAATTCAATTACCAGCTCGTCAACCAGGTTCATCTATTATGCCAGGTAAAGTAAATCCTGTTATGGCAGAAGTAATTAATCAAGTCGCTTTCCAAGTAATTGGTAATGATCATACAATTTGCTTAGCGTCAGAAGCAGGACAACTGGAGCTCAACGTAATGGAGCCTGTGCTTGTATTTAATTTAATTCAATCTATCAGTATTATGAATAACGGATTCCGTGTATTCCGTGAATATTGTATTAAAGGAATTACAGCAAATGAAGAACTGCTGAAGCAATATGTTGAGAAAAGTGTTGGAATTATTACAGCAGTTAACCCTCATATTGGTTATGAAGCAGCGTCACGTATTGCACGTGAAGCAATTGAAACAGGAAAATCTGTTCGGGAGTTATGTTTAGAACATGGTGTACTGACAGAAGAAGAATTGGATATTATTTTAGATCCATTCGAAATGACGCATCCCGAAATTGCTGGTGCTTCTTTACTAAAGAATAAGAAGATGTAATGTAAAAAAACACCGATCCATTTGGATCGGTGTTTTATTTTAAAAGATATTAAATACAGCGTTTAATTGAAGTAAGCTAATGATAGCTAAGAAGATTAAACTGTATTTCATTGCTGTTTTAAATAGGGCAGATTCTTTACCAACTAGTCCAACTGCTGCACAAGCAACTGCTACAGATTGTGGTGAAACCATTTTTGCCATTGTACCACCTACTACGTTTAATGCAACAAGAGTAGAAGGAACGATGTTTAATTGATCTGCAGTTACTGCTTGAAGCGGTGCGAATAATGAACCACTTGATACTACTGAACCTGTAATGAATACGCCAATCCATCCTAAGATTGGAGAAAGAATTGGGAATGCATTACCAGTAGAAGAGAATGCAAGTCCAAGTGTAGATGACATACCAGAGTAGTTTTCCACGTAAGCTAAAGCGATAACACTACAGATTGTATACACTGGAGCTTTTAGTTCTTTTATTGTTTCAACCATTAATTCTTTAACCATTTTACCTTTTACGCGGTACACGATAAGTGAAACGATAATTGCTAATACGATTGCAGTAGTTGTAGATGAGAATACATCAAATTTGAAAACCGCTGCGAAAGGTGTATCAGCTTTTGTAATTGGTGTAGTTTTCATAACAGCGTTATGAAGACCAGGGAATTGAATGTTAAATACTAGGTTTGCTAGTGCGCCATCCGGAGCAAATAAAGCTTTAATTGGTTTTAAATTAAATATTGTTACAAATGCAGTTAAGAATACGAATGGAGACCAAGCATATAAAATTTGATTGAATGTATGAGATTCTTTTTCTTCTTGTTTTTCTTCTTTAGCAGAAGATTTTGGCTGCCAAACACGTAAGAATAATGCAAGAGAGATCATACTTACAACGGCTGCGAAAATATTAGTAAGTTCTGCACCTAAGAAGTAAGTTACAACGAACTGAGTAATTGCGAAAGAAATACCACTTACAAGAATACCTTGCCAAGTTTCTTTAATACCTTTAATTCCATCGACCATTGAAACAAGTAAGAAAGGTAATACAATACTAATGAATGGTAGAATAAGAACAGTTTGACGACCGATAGTTAATGCATCTAATTCAGTTAATTGTGCTGGTACTGTAACTGGGATACCCATAGCGCCCATAGCACCACCAGCGATGTTTGCTACTAAACAAATACCTGCTGCTTTTAATGGATTAAAGCCCATACCTACAAGTAGTGCAGCTGTAATAGCAACTGGAACCCCTAGACCAGCTGCGCCTTCTAAGAAAGCACCGAAAGAATAAGCGATTAATAATACTTGTAAACGTTGATCATTTGTAATGCTTGAAATACTATCACGAATGATGTTGAATTGCTCTGTTTTAACAGTTAATTTGTAAAGGAAAATTGCTGCGATAACGATAGTACAAATTGGGTAAAATCCGGATAAAATACCGAATCCGGCAGATGCTACAGCTACTGTTGCTGGCATTTTATAAACGAATATAGCAAGAATAATAGCGACAATCACACTGTAAAGCCCAGCGATATAACTTTTCATTTTCAGTCCCATTAAACAAATGATGAAGCAAAAAATTGGAAGTGCTGCGATTAGAGCAGATAACCAAATATTGTTTAATGGGTCATAAATTTGTGTCCAAGTACTCATAATAATGACAACTCCTATCTATTTTATGTGAAGAAATTCACATTATTTGTGAAACTATTCACAATCAACTTACATGCTTAGTATATTCTCCTTCAACACTATTGTCAACGTAAAAAAGTATAATTATTCCATAATAGTGTTAAAAGAAATGCTTTGTTCATAAAGTAGACAAAAAGCCCACTCAAATCTATTTGAGTGGGTGAGATAAATGATTTACATATTCTTTTCTTATAGTTGTTTATACATTATTGATCCTACAGCTCTATAATAGAGACCGTCTTTGTATTAAATATAGAGCTGCAGAATGTACCGCTTGCCCTATTTGATCAAGTTAGGAGTGGGACAGGAAATGTATTTAATAGGAAGTATTCCATCATAGTTCAAGCTAGTGAATATGAATTAAAAAGTAATAAGTTAATATTTAATGTTACGGCAGCTCTTTTTACTGAAAATTCCTTTTAGCGTAACAAAGAGGTTAAATATAACCCAAATACGTTACGATAGGTTATCAATTATAGACGGTATTTTACAATATCATTACTGCACATTGCAATGAGGTGAAAATATAACAAAAAGCCTGATAAAACAACGTTTGCAAGCAAAGTATTTGCAGCCCGTTATTTTGCTTTTTCGTTATATCGTATAGTATAATATTCAAAATCAGCAAGGAATTTTTCCTGAGTCCTTTGCTGGTTAAGGTGGAAAAATTTTTCAGCTTTATAGGTTGATAAAGTTATGTCGTAACAGGAAATATAAGAACAGATATATAAATAAATAAAAAGAAAATAAAAACGAAAATGAGGGGAACTTTATGAGCCAAAATCAATTCGAATGTCGTATTTCAGAAGAAGATGTACAAATGTTAAGAGCGTTAGCGCATCCGTTGCGTCTACGCCTAGTAATGGAACTAATGCAACGTGGAACATGTAACGTAACACAATTACAGGAAGTGTTAGAAATTCCGCAATCAACAGTTTCGCAACATTTAACGAAATTAAAACAAAATAAAGTAGTACGCTTTGAACGACGAGGACTGGAAGTGTATTATCAAATTCATAATGATAAAGTAAGTGAAGTAGTAAAAACATTATTTTCTTAAAATTTGAATATTATGGAAAAAGACGTATGGGATCTACGTCTTTTTTTGTTAGAAGGATGATATGAGAAAGAATGTTAATGGGTAAGGAAAAAAGGCTAACCATTAAAATGTTGCTATATGGAATATATTCTAAAAGGAAAAGAAAAGATAGAAAGGAGTGTAATAAGTAAAAGGAGGGATAGTAGAATGGATGTAAAACGTGTGAAACAAATTTTATCTTCTTCAAGTAGAATCGACGTTACATATGAAGGTGTACCAGTATGGATTGAGAGCTGTGACGAGCAGAGTGGGGTTGCTCAAGTGTATGATGTATCTAATCCTGGAGAAAGCGTCCACGTGAACGTGACGGCTTTAGAGGAGAAGTAATAGAAAAGACGCTTCTAAATGTTTAGAAGCGTCTTTTTATTTCTTATTCCATCATATGTGCAATTTTCTTAGAGAACATAAGAAGTACTAATCCGAGTACGATTACGATAATACCGATACTTGCGAATACTTCTAAATATCCTAAAGATTGAGTGAAAGCAGCTAATTGTCCTGCTAATAAGTTTGCGAAGCCAGTACCAGCTAACCATACACCCATTAATAATGATGCTAATTTAACAGGAGCGATTGCACTTACCATAGATAATCCGATTGGTGATAAGAATAATTCACCAATTGTATGGAACATGTAAGTGAATACGATGAATAGTAAGTTTGCTTTCATTGTAATGTTACCTTCGTCGCTACCAGTTTTTAATACAGCTAAAGTTAGAACTAAATATCCAATCCCTAGTAAAATCATACCAAATGCCATTTTTGTTGGGATTTTCAAATCACCATTTTTTGTTTTCGAAAGTTTAATCCATAATGCAGAAACAGGTAATGCTAGTAAGATAATGAATAGTGGGTTTACAGATTGGAACCAAGGTGTTGGAATTGTAAATCCACCAATTGTACGATCCACAAACTTATCTGTGTAAAGTGTTAAAGAACTACCTGCTTGCTCAAATCCTGCCCAGAAGAATACTACGAAACAAGTTAAAATTAAAATTGCAGCAGTACGTTTTTTCTCTTGTGTTGTTAAAGGTTTTTTCTCGATTGCTTTTGCATTTTTTTCTTTAGATTTTTTCCCTACAACAGTTGTTCCGATAGACCCTAAGTAACGAGGTGCTAAGAAATTAAAGGCAAGCTGTCCAATAATCATACCGATACAAGCTGTTAAGAAACCGTATCTATAGTCTGCGAAGTAACCGCAAATGAATGGAGCGATAAGAGCACCTAAGTTAATTCCCATGTAGAAGATAGTGAAGGCACTATCACGACGAGAATCGTTTTCGCTATATAATTGACCTAATAAAGTCGAAATATTTGGTTTGAAGAATCCGTTACCAATAACTAATAATCCTAATCCTAAAAATAGTCCAGTTTTTGTGTTCATTGAGAATAGTACAAAGTTACCAATTGCCATGATGATACCACCAATAGTAATGGCATGGCGCTTCGTAATGAAATGGTCAGTTAACCAACCACCGATAATCGGTGTGAAGTATACTAACATTGTGAAAATACCGTAAATTTGAACTGCAACTGCTTTATCAAATCCTAAACCGCCGCTTACTAAGCTCGTTGTTAAATAAAGAACTAATAAGCCACGCATTCCGTAATAACTGAATCTTTCCCATGCTTCTGTAAAGAACAACAAGTATAACCCTGGTGGATGTTTTTTTGGTGATTGTTGCTCTCCAGCTTTGTCTAATTTTAAAGCTGCATCCATTTTTGTTTCCCCCTAATCCTGTATAACGGATATTTATGTAATCATTTTAATTTACAAAATATTTAGAAGTCAATAGAATTATATGGAAATAGAAAGAAAATTTCTAAAAAAGTTCTATTTCACTTCGACCGTTACTGTATTTTGCCCTGAAAACGAGATGATAAGCGTTTTCAAATGTAATAATTGAATTCTAAAAGAAAATAAAATAGTGATTAATCAGAAAATTTAGATTAAAATATTTATTCTGATATAAAGAAAATACATTCTATTTACTTTTATAATATAACATATTGGGAATAAAAATACAAAATGAAATAATGTGACATTTAAGTGAATTGAAAAATAACCAGCTCCATAGAAGCAGAGCTGGCTAAGGAAAGATTATTTAACAAAGCGTTTTTCGATATCATCTAATAGTAGGTTAGCAGCCATTACACCGCCAGCTGTATTCCAAATCACATCATCAACTTTGTATGCTTTACCATTTTTTACTGCATTTAAGTTTTTAAATAGCGGATCATTGATATATTCCTTTTCTAATTCAGAGCCTTTTTTCTCGTTTCCTTTATCGAATGTGAAGTAGAATAATACATCGCCATCCATTGCAGAAATACGTTCTTTAGATACGTTACGCTCTGCGAAGTCATCTTTATTTTGATCACCAGGACGTTTAAATCCAAGTTCTTTTAAAATAACACCAGAGAATGTATCACCATGATAAATACGAACATCACCAGGCATGAAGCGAACCATAGAGATTTCTTGATTTACTTTATCACCTAGTTTGGCTTTTAAATCTTTCATACTTTTATCGTAATCAGCTAAAACCTTTTGGCCTTCTTTTTCTTTATTTAATGCTTTCGCATAAAACTTGAAGTTATCTTTCCATTCACCACGTAATGTTTCAGAGAACACAGTAGGTGCAATTGCTTTTAGTTGCTCGTACACTTTTTCGTGACGCATTTTGTTACCGATAATTAAGTCTGGTTGTAAAGAAGCGATTGTTTCTACGTTCACTTGTCCTTCATCACCAACAACTTTTACATCTTTCATTTTATCTTTAATATGTGGATACCATGGATCACCAGTCCAAGATTTTACAGCCCCAACTGGTTTCACACCTAGCTCAAGTAAAGCTTCAGTTCCTTCGTTTGTTAAAATAACTACACGTTTTGGATTAGCAGGAACTTCTGTTTTCCCCATTGCATGTTCAACTGTAATCATTTCTTCTTTTGTATCTTCTTTCGTATTTGATTTTCCACAAGCACTTAAAAGTAGTGAAAAGGCTAGTAAAAATACAAATACTGTAAACGATTTCTTTCGCATGAAATTCATTATGTACCCCCTACATAGTGAGAATTTTTTTCAATAGCAAGCATGATAATAATACTTCATGGCCTCGTTGTCAATGAAAATAATTCTCATTTCCGTTGACAATGAGAATTAAGTTGAAATACACTTACAACGTATCATTATACATTGAAGGGGAAACGCTGCATGTTATTAAAAACAAATCAAGCAAAATGGATTGGATTATTTGTTGGGATCATTGCAGTCATTACTTGTATTTGGGGAAGTATTATTTTTGGATATACAAATACGAGTTGGAAATTAGCGTTAGATGCTTTTTTCCATTTTAATGGTTCCAATGAACATATTATTATTCAAAATGTGCGTCTACCAAGGGCATTAATTGCAGCAAGTGTTGGTGCTAGTTTAGCCATTGCAGGTTGTCTTATGCAAACTTTAACGAAGAATCCACTTGCTTCTCCAGATTTTATTGGATTAAATTCAGGTGCTGCTTTCTTCATCGTTGTAGCAATTGTTATTTTTTCCGTGACGTCATTATCAGCCTTCACGTGGATTGCCTTTTTAGGGGCAGCAGTTGCAGCTGTACTTGTATTTGCTTCTAGTTCTTTAGGAAAAGAGGGGACAACACCTCTTAAGTTAACATTAGCAGGGGTCGCAATTAGTGCGTTATTTTCATCATTAACACAAGGATTACTTGTTTTAAATGAAAAGGCGCTTGAAGAAGTATTATTTTGGCTTGCCGGATCTGTGCAAGGAAGAAAGTTAGAAATTTTACAATCTGTATTCCCGTATTTATTAATAGGCTGGATTGCATCTATTATGATGGCAGGGAAAGTAAATACATTGATGATGGGGGAAGACGTTGCAAAGGGACTTGGGCAACGAACGATTTTAATGAAATCATTCGTGTTACTTATTATTGTCCTGTTGTCTGGTGGTTCAGTTGCCGTTGCTGGTCCAATTGGATTTATTGGAATCATTACCCCGCACTTTTCCAGATTTCTTGTTGGAGTAGATCATAGATGGAGAGTGCCGTATAGCGGCTTGTTAGGTGCAATACTATTAATCTTAGCTGATATCGCAGCAAGATATGTCATTATGCCACAAGAAGTACCGGTAGGAGTTATGACAGCATTTATTGGTGCGCCGTTCTTTATTTATATTGCACGTAAGAGAGGGCTTAGCAAATGAAGAAGTATATTCCGTTTCGTATAGGAAAAGGCGGGCTCTCGTTTTTAATGTATAAACGAGCTTGTCTCGTCTTATTCAGTTTACTAGTTGTTTTAATAGGATTATTTTTTGCGAGTGCAGGTATGGGAGACATGAAAATTGCTCCTTATGATGTATGGCAAGCGATCACTGGAAATGGCGATGCGATGTCAAATATGGTTGTAAATAAGTTTCGTATGCCGCGTATTTTAATTGCTATTCTTGTAGGGATCGCACTTGCGATCGCAGGATGTATTTTACAAGGCCTCGTCCGAAATCCACTTGCTTCTCCGGATATTATCGGGATTACAGGTGGTGCAAGTGTTGCAGTTGTATTGTTTTTAGCTATATTTAGTGATAAAAATAATGCGCTAACTGTAAGCATTCATTATATGCCGCTAGCAGCCTTTGTTGGGGCAACAATTGTAGCGCTTTTTGTATATTTATTTGCATGGAGAAATGACGGGTTATCGCCGATTAGTCTTGTTTTAATTGGTGTTGGGTTTTGGGCATTAACGAAAGCGGCAACGACTTTGTTTATGTTATTAGCGCCAATTTATCAAGCAAGTCAAGCGAATGTATGGATTACGGGTACTGTTTACGGTTCTTCATGGCAAAATGTCATGGTACTTGCGCCGTGGGTTCTCATTTTAACGGTAATATCATTTATAGCTGCTAGACATTTAAATGCGCAAGAGCTAGGGGATGATATTGCGGTAGGACTTGGTGTTCCTTTAACGAAGTCACGCGTATTCATGTTATTACTTAGTACAGCTTTAATTGGTGGAGCAGTTGCCTTTGCTGGAGGAATTGGATTTGTCGGTTTAATGGCACCTCATATTGCACGAAGACTAGTTGGTTCTTTATATGGTGCATTACTCCCAGTTGCGGCGATTGTTGGTGCAATTTTAGTACTTGCTGCAGATTTAATTGGGCGTACAGTTTTCACCCCACTTGAAATTCCAGCAGGGGTATTTACATCAGCAATTGGTGCACCTTATTTTATTTATTTACTTTATAAAAGTCGGAATTCATAAAGGGAGATGAATATGCAAAAAGCATTGGAGACGAAACGTTTGACGTTGTCTTATGGTGAAACAATTATTATTGATGAGTTGAATTTAGAAATTCCAAAAGGCGAAATTACAATCTTCATTGGTTCTAACGGTTGCGGGAAATCAACTTTATTACGTTCACTAGCTAGATTGTTAAAACCAACAACTGGTGACATTTTGTTAGATAATCAAGCGATTCAAAGTATGCAAACGAAGCAAATTGCCCGTCAAATGGCAATTTTACCGCAAGGACCGCAAGCGCCAGAAGGTCTTACAGTATTGCAACTTGTAAAACAAGGGCGTTATCCATATCAAACATGGCTGAAACAGTGGTCAGAAAAAGACGAAGAAATGGTACAGAAGGCACTTGCAGCAACAGGGATGACAGAATTTGCTGAGCGTGATGTGCATGCTCTTTCAGGTGGACAACGACAACGCGCTTGGATTGCAATGACGCTTGCACAAGATACAGATATTATTTTATTGGATGAGCCTACTACCTATTTAGATATGACTCACCAAATTGAAGTGCTAGATTTATTATTCGAATTAAATGAAAAAGAACAAAGAACAATTGTTATGGTACTACACGATTTAAATTTAGCCTGCCGTTATGCAGACAATATTGTAGCCATTCAAGATAAACAAATATATGCACAAGGTAAGCCAGAAGAAGTAGTAGATGAGAAGCTAGTACGTGATGTATTCCGAATGGAATGTCAAATCAGTACAGATCCATTATTTGGGACGCCACTTTGTATCCCACATGGAAAAGGAAGACGTGTACGTAAAGAGGTTGCTCAGGCAATGAGATAATGAAAAAGACGATGAGAGGGTCATCGTCTTTTTTATTTTCGGCAAGAGAATAAGAGGAAGAGGGGGATACGTAAACGACGTTCATATTCTTCCGCGTTTTGAAAATAAGTTTGATCTGGTGTAGCTTCTTTTAAATTTGTAATTGTAAATCCAGCTTGTTGTAATAGTGTAAAATATTCTTCCGTTGTACGATGATATTTAATAACTTCTTGATCAATCCAAGGTTCAACCCGTTTGCCTAGTTTAAAGTAATCATCGACGAGCCAACTCGTTCTTTTTCCGCTCGTTTGCAAGCTTTCAAATGAAGAGGTAATAATAGGGTGTTGAACGCTAAAAGTAAAGGTTCCATTTGTCTTTAAAGTTTCGTACACATTTTGAAAAATGATAGGAAGATGTTCGATATAATGTAAGGCGAGTCTAGATGTTACTAAATCAAAAGTAGAAGGAGGGTATGTGTAGTCTTTGAGGTTTAAAAAATGAACGGCGCCATTTTTGTTTTCTAGTTGTTTTTTAGCTTTTTCATACATAAGTTCGGAGCCTTCAATACCAGTGTAAGAGTGGCAGCCTTTTTCTAATAACTCTTCACCGAACTTAGCATCACCGCAGCCTAAATCAAGAATTCGCTTTCCTTTAACATCACTAATGAGTTGAAAGAAGGCTGGTTTTTCAAGTGCCTCATTTGGGCTATTTTCTCGATATCTTCGCTTCATATATTGTTCAAAAAATGCTTCGTTATTATATACATCTGATTCAGTAAATGCCATGATTGAAGCCTCCTTACATATTTTTTTTATTCTACCAAATATGAAAAGTAAATAATAGATTTCTTGTAATGAATCGTATATAATCTAGAATTGTAAGCGGTTACTTTAAACTATTTTTCTATAATAAATTCTGAAAACGTGTTAAGCTAGTAGAGGGATTATTAGAACTATTAAGACAATAATTCGCTTACATGAACGATGGGAGGCTTCACGATGTCTAGTAAAACACTTGCAAAATTTTTAGAAGAAAATTTAGAGGATTTAAAATCAAAGGGGCTTTATAACGTAATTGATCCGCTTGAAAGTTCAAATGGACCAATCATTACAATTGGTGGAAAAGAATATATTAACTTATCTTCAAACAACTATCTTGGATTAGCAACAGATAGCCGTTTGCAAGAAGCAGCAATTGGTGCAATTCATAAGTACGGGGTTGGAGCAGGAGCTGTTCGTACAATTAACGGTACTTTAGATTTGCATATTAAATTAGAAGAAACAATTGCAAAGTTTAAACATACAGAAGCAGCGATTGCTTATCAATCAGGATTTAACTGTAATATGGCAGCGATTTCAGCTGTTATGGATAAAAATGATGCGATTCTTTCAGACGAATTAAACCATGCTTCCATTATCGATGGTAGTCGTCTATCAAAAGCAAAAATTATCGTTTATAAACATTCTGATATGGAAGATTTACGCCAAAAAGCAATCGCGGCGAAAGAATCAGGTCTTTACAATAAATTAATGGTCATTACAGACGGTGTCTTCTCAATGGATGGAGATGTTGCAAAACTACCAGAAATTGTTGAGATTGCGGAAGAATTAGATTTAATGACATACGTAGATGATGCACACGGTTCAGGTGTACTTGGAAAAGGTGCAGGAACTGTAAAGCACTTCGGTCTATCTGATAAAGTTGATTTCCAAATTGGTACATTGTCAAAAGCAATTGGGGTAATTGGTGGATATGTAGCAGGAAAACAAAACTTAATTGACTGGTTAAAAGTTCGTTCACGTCCATTCTTATTCTCTACAGCATTAACACCAGCTGATGCAGCAGCTTGCATGAGATCCATTGAAATCTTAATGGAAAGCACAGAGTTGCATGATCGTTTATGGGAAAATGGTCGCTATTTAAAACAAGGGTTAAAAGAACTTGGCTTTAACATCGGGGAAAGTGAAACGCCAATTACACCTTGTATTATTGGTGACGAAGTATTAACACAAGAATTTAGTAAACGCCTAAATGAAGAAGGCGTATATGCAAAATCTATCGTGTTCCCAACTGTAGCTAAAGGAACCGGACGCGTTCGTAATATGCCAACAGCAGCTCATACGAAAGAAATGTTGGATGAGGCAATTCGTAAGTATGAAAAAGTAGGGAAAGAAATGGGCATCATTTAAGTAAAGACATCTTTTGAATAGCTTGCAAATGAGGAGTGGGGAAAATGAAAAAAATTCTAGTAACCGGTTCTTTAGGGCAAATTGGTTCTGAACTAGTAATGAAACTTCGTGATGTATACGGCGCATCAAATGTTATTGCAACAGATATTCGTGAAACAGATAGTGAAGTAGTAACATCTGGTCCATTTGAAACGTTAGATGTAACAGATGGACAAAAACTACATGATATCGCAAAGCGTAATGAAGTAGATACAATTATTCATTTAGCAGCTTTACTTTCAGCAACAGCAGAAAAAAATCCATTATTTGCATGGAATTTGAATATGGGTGGACTTGTAAATGCATTAGAAGCAGCTCGTGAATTAAACTGTAAATTCTTCACGCCAAGTTCTATCGGTGCATTTGGTCCATCAACGCCGAAAGATAATACGCCACAAGATACAATTCAGCGTCCTACTACGATGTATGGGGTAAACAAAGTAGCAGGAGAATTACTATGTGATTATTATCATCAAAAATTTGGCGTTGATACGCGCGGTGTACGTTTCCCAGGTTTAATTTCTTATGTAGCTCCTCCAGGAGGGGGAACAACTGATTATGCAGTTGAAATTTATTATGAGGCGATTAAAAAAGGCACATACACCTCATACATTGCAGAAGGAACATACATGGATATGATGTACATGCCAGATGCTTTACAAGCGATCATTTCCTTAATGGAAGCTGATCCAAGTAAGTTAGTGCATAGAAACGCGTTCAATATTACAGCAATGAGCTTTGAGCCGGAGCAAATCGCAGCATCAATTCGTAAACACATCCCGGCGTTTACGATGGATTACGCTGTAGATCCTGCTCGTCAAACAATCGCTGATAGTTGGCCAAACTCTATTGATGCAACAGCAGCAATGAAAGAGTGGGGCTTTAAAGCAGAATACGATTTAGACAAAATGACAACGGACATGCTTGCTAAGTTAAAAAAAAAGCTCACAGCTGAGTTAGTGATGAATTAATAGGAAGGGTCGATTCTTAGGAATCGACTCTTTTAATTGAAGGAGAAAAGCAACATGCAAAGAGTTGATGTCGTATATGCACTAATACATGACGAAGAAACAGATAAAATATTAATGGTACATAATGTAGAACAAAATGTTTGGTCATTGCCGGGTGGGGCTGTTGAAAAGGGTGAAACGTTAGAGAAAGCTCTAGTAAGGGAAGTAAGAGAAGAGACAGGTTTAACGGCTATGGCAGGTGGACTTGTTGCAATCAATGAAAAATTCTTTGAAGAATCAGGGAATCATGCACTATTATTTACATTCCGAGCGAATGTAGTAACAGGTGAACTTATTGCAGAAGATGAAGAAGAAATTTCTGCAATAGAGTGGGTGGACAGAGCAATTGCAAATGAACGATTCCCATTCTACGATGGTGGATTTGAGGCATTATTAGAAGTAGCCATTCCATACAAGTTTCAGCCAGAAACAAAGTGATTGAAAGAAAAAAAACAGGAGCGCAACGCTCCTGTTTTTTCTATTCAATCGTCTTCAGTAATAACTTTTTCAATAGTGGTTTAATCTTCAAACGTAAATCTTCAGCGTGATTTGCAACTAAGAAGTGATGGTTATAAATGTTCTTCATTAATTGATAAGTTGCTTCTTTCGCTTCGCCTTCTTCGATGAAGATCCCGATTACTTCCATACCACTTTTACGAGCAAGTTTGACAGCTTCATGCGTATCTAAAATACCGTCTTGTTGATAGTCTAGTGCAGAAGGCTCACCGTCTGTGAAGACAAGTAAGAATTTATGCTTTTCTGGTCTTTTTGCAAGCTTTTCAGAAACGATACGAATAATATATCCGTCGCGATTATCTTCTTCTTCGCGAAGCTGCATAATTTCGGGACCAACGTTTGGTAACGTTGAGTTTTTATACGTTACAACTTCATGGATAACGTTCGGCTTATCTTCAGGTTTAGCACTAGAAGCATCTTCCCAAAATCCGCTAATAGCGTGCGGGATTTTTAAAGATTTCAACGCTTCATGGAATAGGACCACACTCTTTTTCGTTTCTTCCATTTTGTTATACATAGAACCAGAGCAGTCCACTAGTAGTTGGAATGCAACGTCGAGCTCTTGTGATTCTTGCCCTTTTTTATAAAACATGCGAGGCTGCTTTTCAGTATAAATACGAAGGAATTTCTTACGAAGTCTTCCGTAATATTTATCACTATTTGCATTCGTTTTATTTTCAATCGTTTTTTCGATAATTTTCTTTAATTCTTTTACATCTTTATTAACGACTGATTTAATAGCTTGGTAATCCTTTTTCTCGTCAGGATTTGGTTTGCGTGCTTCTTTAAATGTATGAGAAGCGCCAGTATTATACTTACCGTATGCACCATCATTTTGACTAGAAGCGTGAGAGGCTCTTGCTTCCTCTGTATCAGCACCATCAAAGTTGGATTGTGTACTTTTTTGAGAAGTACCTTGTACAGAGCCAAGCGCTTGGTCACCATCTTCTGATTCGCGAGCAGTATCACCCATCATATTTGTTTTTGTTCCGCTTTCTAATTCAAAGCGTAAAAAGTTCTCGTTTTCGTTATTTTTATTTTCACGATGCCATGTGGAGAAACTTTCATCCATTTTGTTTTTATTTTTATCGTCATCTATGAGTTGTGTATCATCATTTGCTAATTTTTCGGGACGGCTGTCTTTTTCATCTGCAATAACAGATAAGTAGAGCGGAGCATGTCCGAAATAGTTGTTAAGCATATCACTTTCAAGAAGCTCCTCTAAACGATAGCGAATTTTCTCAACGATATACATAATATCTTCCGTATTACGAGCTTGGAATGTTTCATGCAGAATAGCTTCAATTTGCTCGAAATATTCATTATTAAACATTTCATATTTATCGCTCGTTAATGAAAGATAGCATAGACAAAATAGACGATCACCGTGATAGTTACGAACGCGATTGATTTCATTTTGTGAGCTAAAGTAATTGCGATACATTTCTTTTCTTCTTTTAAAAACATGCTTTGTGCCAGGGCGTAAGTTTTTTACGATTTCTTCAACACGTAAATCTTCTAATAGAACAAATAATTGTGTTAAAAACTTTTTTAAGGGTGATTCTTGTAATTCAATCGCATAAGAACGAATTAAAGTCATGTCCGAGTAATGTTTATTACCAAGTGCTTTTAAAAACACTTCGCTTTTTAATCCGATTACTGTATCCTCTTCTTTTCGATCATCCCAAAAGTGACTAATGACAACCTTTTTTTCAATTTCGTCGTAGTATGCTTTATAGCCATACTCAAGGTAGGCATCATCTTCTTTGAGAAGGGCATACATTAAGTTTTCCATTTGTAGAAACAGCGACGCATCAATTTTTTTGTCACTAAAAATTTGTCTCATGAATTATCCCTCAAAGAAATAACTTTCTGCTAATTCACGGACAGTCATTTGTTCTGTTTCATCGTTTAATTTTGCGATAATACTACGTTCAATTGCGCGCATAACAGGAATATATACACCTAAATCACATGCATCAATAATGCCACGAATACTTGCTGCTTCTTCACTTACGCGGCCGTCACGAGCTAAAGGCATAAGATCGCTTGCAAATGCAACGAACTTTTCAATTGTTGTAACATCGTTTAATTTTGATTCTGCTAATAATAATTCTTTTAATGTATCACCTTGAATGTAAGGAACTTCAATAATAACGAAACGGTTTTTTAACGCTTCGTTTAGTTCACTTGTACCAACGTAACCTTCATTAATGGCAGCGATTACGCGATATTCGTCATCACCGTATACAACTTCTTGTGTAAACGGGTTTGTAATCATTTTACGGTAATCTAATGCACCGTGAAGAAGCGGTAACGTTTCAGGTTTTGCCATATTGATTTCATCAATATATAGGAAATGACCGTTCTTCATCGCTTTCATAAGAGGACCGTTAACGAAAGCAACTTCAGATGCGCCATCTTTCGTTTGTAGTGTGTTGTATCCTAAAATACCTTCTACATCTAGGTCGACAGAACAGTTAATGCTATGCATTGGTTTTTGGAATAAAGAAGAAAGCGTTTCAGCTAGTACTGTTTTACCACTACCAGTTGGTCCTTTTAATAGAATGTTTTTGCCAAGAAGAAGTGCTGTAATAGCATCTTCGATAATGCTATTATCAGATGCTTTATATATTTTTGTACCGATTAAATGTGCATTTTCACCAGCTTCTTGCTTATTCTTTTCGTGAATTGTAGAGAGCTGTTGTTTTAAATCAGCATGTATATGAAATTGTTCTAACATGTATTTCCCACCTAACATTATTTTCATAAAGTAATACATCTTATGATAACTTGTTTTAATATGGTATGCAAAGAAAAGGGGAGGGGACAAATATAAAAGAAAAAGCAATCAATTGTACATTGATTGCTTATAGTAAAGGAGAAATGAGCCTCATAAAAGACTCTAATATTCGTTTTTTGATACTTCTTTTTTGGAAAGCGTTCCATTTAATTTCAGTGGAATGCTTAAAGTCTTCTTCAAAATCACGTTTAATATCATGAACAGTTTCTGATTCATACAGTACGCTAATAATTTCATAATTCAATTCAAAGCTTCGTACATCCATATTTGCTGTTCCGATTGTTGCGATTTTATCATCAACAAGTACGAGTTTTGCATGCATAAAGCCATCTTTATAACTATAGATGGAGGCACCAGCTTTTAAAAGTGGAGTGAAGTAGGACTGGGATGCTTGATCACTAATAATACTATCACTTTTACCAGGATATAAAATGCGTACATCTATGCCAGATATTGCACTTAAACGTAATAATGTTAAAGTTTCTTGATCTGGAATAAAATATGGTGTAGCAATCCAAATAGATTTTTTTGCAGAACCCATAATAGCTAATAACGTATTACGAATGCTCTTATCATCTGAGCTTGGCCCGCTCGCTACAATTTGCACGGCACCTTCTGCACTTGAAATTTCTTTACCTGGGAAGTATTGTCTATTCATAAATTGATCCCAAGAATAGGTTTTCAAACCACTAGATGCATAGAGCCAGTCCTCTAGAAAAATTGCTTGTAATTTATATAACGCTTTTCCTTCGATTTTTAAATGACTATCACGCCAAACGGGAAACTTTTTTGAACGGCCAAGATATTCATCACCGACGTTAAGTCCTCCAGTAAAACCGATTTCTCCATCTACAATGACAATTTTACGGTGGTTACGATAATTAACTGTTTCAAGTAACCAAGCTGAAAAAATAGGGTCAAATTCAACAATTTCAATCCCAGCTTCTTTCATAGGTTTTAAAAAGCGTCTTCTTAACGTATTACTTCCTAATCCATCATAAAGGAAACGTACAATAACACCAGCTTTTGCTTTGTTTATTAAAGCATCCCGGACTTTTGTACCAATCTCATCAGATTTATAAATATAGTATTGAATATGTATGTGATGTTTTGCTTGCTCGATAGCTTGCAAAATTTCTGAAAATGTTTGATCTCCGTTTGTTAAAAGTTTTGTAGTTGTTCTATCTGCGGCAGGCCCGCCTCCAAATTTTTGTACAACTTCTGTTAAATGGGTAGAGCGTTCACTTAATGGGACTTTGAGTGATAACTCTAGTCGTCTTCCTTCTAATATTTCACGGAATAATTTTCTTTGTTCTTCTGAACGATGGAGATGCTTTTTTCTTCTCCAACGGCTACGCCCGAAAATAGAGTATAAAAGTACACCTACAACGGGAAGAAGTGCTAATACTAAAAACCACGCTAAGGTACTTTGAGGAGACCTATTTTCGATAAAAATAACGAATGAAATTCCTACAATTGTAATGGACCAGAGAACGCCGACAAATGTATATAACGAAATATACGATGTATTTAATAGGAAAAGAACGATAGATACAATTGTAAATATTAATAGTAATTGGACAATAGGTTTCTTCATTTCTATATAATTCCTCTAATCTTTCTTCAATATAGACTTCCTAAATAGCGGATGTAATGTGACATTTTTATTATAAATTGTTTTCTGTTTTTTACAAAATGTAGGTATTTCCCCATACTTTCCGCATTTGTCCTACATACAGTGTATTGTTACGTTTTTAAAGAGAAAAGGAGGGTGAATAAAATGTATGGTCGTCCAATTGGAGGATTTGGTCACGGTGGTTTTCATGGTGGTTTTGGACATTCCCCATTTTTTGGTGGAGGTTTCTTTCCAGGGTTTGTAGCAGGAGCATTACTCAGCCCTGGATTTGGTTATGGCGGATATGGTTATCCGTATTACTCGGATTATTCTTATTATACAGGTTACCAACAAGATCCATATTATTCTTACAATACCTATTAAGATGAGAAAATGGAAAAGGAGAGGGGAAATATGAATTATATAGAAAATAACGGATTGTATTATCGTAATCATCATCATGGAGGGCACCATCATAACGGCGGACATCACCACCATGGAGGGCACAATCACCATGATCATCATCACCATCACGGAGGTGGATGGGGCTGGGGTGGCGGCTCATGGGGCGGTGGATTTTTCCCTGGAAGTTTTGCTGGAGGTGTGTTAGGTGGGCTTACAGCTGGCGCACTAACGGGTGCAGCAGGTGGAGGCTACTATCCAGCACCGTACCCAGTAACTTATCCAGCGCCATACCTAGCGCCATACCCAGCACCATACCCAACGCCATATCCGGGTTATCAGCAAATAACATATCCATACTAAACTAAAAAAAGAGGCTTTCCTCTTTTTTTAGTTTAGTAAAGTATTTATAAAATATTTCCAAAAAAATGGTGAAAATATGTTAATATTTTGTTATTGTAATTTTAAAACATATATACTAATTTTAATTTCTATATTCTTATTCAGGAATAGTTGTATAGTGTGCTCAAATGTCTATTTCGCTAGTAAAGTAAAAAGGTTAGATGTAAGTAGAATTAGTAGGAAACTAGGGTTGTATAGAGCTAGTTATAAAGGTATGTAAGAGAATGAAGAAGCTATAATAAGGTAAGCTAAGTATAGCGATAGGAAACAACTATTTATAATTGAAACGGTATTATATTGCTTTTTATTACAAATAATATTATGTTATTTTAATCGGCATATTTCAAAACGTGATGTATGTAAAGGACGATTATTAGGAAATGAAATGTCTCTATTTCTATGAAAAGAAACAAGTTGTGTTTTAGTCAGATAGGAAGCAAGGAGAGATGCGCATGCTAGAACAAAGAGGTCATGCATTATATGAATCTTCATTGCGAGATTTAAAGTTAGCATTAGATGAGTCTTCAATTGTTGCGATTACAGACCGAAAGGGTCTTATTACATATGTAAATGATAAGTTTTGTGAAATCTCCAAATATACACGAGAAGAGTTAATAGGGAAAGATCATCGTATTTTAAATTCAGGACATCACCCGAAAACATTTTTTCAAATGCTATGGAAGCGTATTTTGAGCGGAAAAGTATGGAGAGGTGAGATTCGAAATCAAGCAAAAGATGGTACATATTATTGGGTTAAAACAACAATTGTTCCATTTTTAAATGAAAAAGGAGAGCCATATCAATTTATTGCGATTCGAAATGATATTAGTAGTAGGAAAGAAGCAGAACAGAGGTTGCGGTTAAGTGAAAGTCGTTATAGGGAGCTTGCGTATCATGATGCTTTAACGAGTTTACCGAACCGTTTACAATTAATAACGACTGTTAACGAATTGATTGCAGATAAAAAAGAGTTTGGTATGATTTATTTTGATTTGGATCGTTTTAAATTAGTAAACGATACGCTAGGTCATATGATAGGAGATTTACTTTTAAGCGAAGTTGCTTCACGGTTGCATTATGTGCTAGGAGAGAAAGATGTTCTGGCTAGGCTGGGTGGCGACGAATTTGTGTTGTTAACAAAAAATCATACACAAGATGAGATGAGGCAGCTAGCGACATCTGTATTGTCATGCTTTCAGGCACCATTTATGCTTGAAGGTCATGAAGTATACATTTCAGCTAGTCTAGGACTGTGCTCATATCCGCAAGATGGACAAGATGTAGAAACTCTATTGAAGAATTCGGATTTAGCTATGTATAGTGCGAAAGAACAGGGGAGAAATGCAGCTTGCTTCTTTACAGGTGAGTTACGTGCGAAAATAAATCGTAGAATGAAAATTGAATTTGCTTTGCAAAAGGCAATTCGTGATGAAGAGTTAGAGGTGGCGTTGCAGCCTATTATTGATTTGAAAACAAAGAAATATACTGGTATTGAAGCTTTAGCACGTTGTTCAACAGAAGAAGGACCGATTTCACCAAGCGAATTTATTCCAGTAGCTGAAGAATCTGGACTTATTATAAAACTAGGAGACTGGGTATTAGAAAAGTCATGCCGCTTGTTTAAAACATTGCCGGAGTATGAAGATGGACTAAAGTTATCTGTGAATTTATCCATACAACAATTAATGCAAAAGCGTTTTATTATATCTGTACGTAGTATTTTAAGGAGAACTGGTTTTCCTGCGAATCGTTTAATTTTAGAAATAACGGAAAGCATTGCTGTTCGTCATTTTGATTATATTATTGCCACATTACAAGAATTAAGAAATATGGGTATTTTAATTGCTTTAGACGACTTCGGAACGGGCTATTCTTCCTTATATTATTTAAAACAATTACCGCTGGATATAGTGAAAATTGATCGTAATTTTATTCGTGAATTTCATTATGATCATGCACAGCCAGAGCGAACGATTGTAAAATCTGTTATTGAAATTGCCCATAGCTTAAATCTAGCAGTAGTTGCTGAAGGGGTAGAGACAGTAGAGCAAGAAAGTTTATTACAATCTATGGGTTGTGATTATGTGCAAGGATTTTATTATGCGAAACCTTTATCTGTAGGAGAGTTAAAAAAAAAGTTAATTACAGATTTTGAATAAAAAAGAGAAGCGGGTAGCTTCTCTTTTTTTTAATTCATTTTCTGGGAGTTTTTCATTAGTATTGGATAGAGGATAAGACCTAATACGAACAATCCGATTCCTAAGAAGAACGTTTTTAAATCAGCAGTGCCCGTTTTGATAACCCAAATAGAGTATACAAATGCTAATGTAGTGATGATCCCGTCCTTTATTCGAGAACCGGGCATTATATCATACGTTTCTCCTGTAATAACTAATTTGAATTGGTACAGCGTCGAAACAAGGTATGGAATTAAATAAGCTAATGTTGCTACAACGATAGCGAAATTATAAGCTTCTGATACAGTACCAGAAATCGTTGAAAATAAGAAAATTTGCGTCATCACATTTGTAATCAATAATGATTTTGAAGGACTCCCTTTTTTATTTGTTTTTGCGAACAGCTTAGGGAAAAGTCCGTTCTTTGCAGCCTGGTAAGGTACTTCTGAACTAACAACAATCCAGCCCACTGTAGATCCAAATAAAGATACAAGTGCAAGTAGAGCCATGATATAGGCACCTTTATTGCCAATTGCTAAATTTAATGCGTCTACTAATGGTTTTTGAGACTCTTTTAAAGCATCTTGCGGGAGAGCACCCATTGTAAGTAGAGTAATTGACATGTAAATAAGAAGAGCGATAATTAATCCAAAAATGGTAGCTTTTTTTACATCGCGCTGAGATTTTGCACGATTAGAAAGCATGACAGCCGATTCAATACCGATGAACGCCCAAAGTGTTGCAATAGCAGCTGAATTGATTTGTCCACCTAAAGAAATGGATTGTCCTGCTTCATTCATAAATGTTTGCCCGTCTCCGAAATTAGAGACGTTGAAAATGAATAATGTGATTACAATAAACATTGTAAATCCAATAATTTTTGCAATAGTAGCAAGAAGATTCATATTTCCAGCACGATCAATATTTTGAGAAAGAATATATTGAATTCCCCATAACATAAGGCTGCATACGAGGAACGTTAATCCTTTTCCAAGTTCTAGTGAAAATCCGTTCGTTGAAAAGAGAATTTGCTTACTTTGTAAAACTGGAAAGAATGTTGATAAATATCCAGCAAAGGAAATAATAACAGATGCTGTTGCAGCCCAGTTCGCAGCCCAATATCCCCATGCCATACTATATCCTGCAACTTTACCCGCTTTTTTTGAAGGAAACATCGCTTGAGCATAGCTTTGTGGCCCCGCTTTTAATTCTGGTTTTCGGATTGCTAAATTTCCAAATACGAGTGCAATCATAAATACGCCAAGTCCTGTAATACTCCATGCAAGTGTAGAACCCATTGGACCTGATACTTGTGCTAAATTCGCTGGGAGCATAAATACGCCACCGCCAACCATATTCCCGATAACAAAAGCTGTTAAAACCCATAATCCCCATTTTTTCGTTTCCATTTTTGTTAACTCCTTTGTAGTAAGATTTGCTTAAACATCATTTTTTACTAGCTTTTTGGCAATAAAAAAGAGCCATGTAGATAAAAAATACCTACATGGCTCTTCGCCTAACGTAGGTACAACGGGAATAACCCTTGTACCTACGCGTAATTTTTCCGCTAGGTTTCAAGGGTTACGTATGATGATGATGTTTTTGTGCAAATGTAACTACAATTGTTGTATAAGTAAGCATAGTTCTTTGCTCCCTTTCTCCTCTGATTTTGAAGTTAGTATACTACATGTTTTTTTGAATGAAAAGAAAAATATAAAAATTTTTATAAAAATACGTTTTAGAGATTAAATATTTACCTTATTTTTCCTATACTGGAAAATAAGTGAGAGATTGGCAGAAGAGTGTAGCATGGTATAATACATATAGAACTAGAAGGTGACAAGGGGCTATTGTAGATGATGAGTAAGTATGAACAAATTTATACAGAAATCAGTAATTCTATTGATAATAGGCAATTAAAAGAGGGATGCAAAATCCCATCAGAAACTGAATTAATGAAGCAATATGAAGCGAGCCGCGGTACTGTAAGAAAAGCTGTAGATTTATTACAAGAACGTGGATATGTTCAAAAAATACACGGAAAAGGTGTTTTTGTTTTAAAGCGAAAAAACATTGAATTCAACTTTGGTGGTATTGTAAGTTTCCAAGAAGAAAATGAACGTTTAGGACGCCATTGTATTACAGAAGTCGTGGAAATGGAGAAAGTAAAAGCGACAAAAGAGGTTGCAAAGCTATTAAATGTGAAAGAGAAAACAGACATAGATCATATTAAACGCGTACGAAATATTGATGGAGAAAAAGTAATTTTGGATATTAATCATTTTGTATCGGAATATATTCCTGGATTAACGAGTGAAATTGCAGCGGGGTCCATTTATAAATATATTGAGAAAGAACTAGGTCTTCATATTAGTTACTCACAGAGAGTAATTGAAGTGCAACCATGTACAGAGGACGATAGGAAGTATTTAGATTTAAATGGAACAGATTATGTTGTTGTCGTGAAAAACTTTACGCATTTGTATGATGGAAGTCAGTTCGAATATACAGAATCCCGCCACCGCTTAGATATTTTTCATTTTTCGGATGTGGCGCGGAGAAAATAAGGAGATGGAACGTAATAACGTTTCATCTCTTTTTTTATAAAAAAATGACAAACTCGTATATACGAGTATTGACTAACTTATATATACGAGTTAATATGTAATTGTAAACGGTATCAAAAAAGAAAAGAGGGACGGGAATATGGGGAAAGACTATCGTAAAACAGCAGAGGAAGTGTTGCAGTATATTGGCGGGAAAGACAATATTGAACAAGCTGCGCACTGTGTAACGAGACTCCGTATCGCTTTAAAGGATGAAAGTAAAATAGATAACGATAAATTGCAGTCTGTTTCATTAGTGAAGGGAGCGTTTCATAACGCTGGGGTATTTCAAATTGTAATCGGTCCAGGAGATGTTGATCGAGTATATGCTGAATTGATAACGCTTGCAGGTATGAAGGAAGCGACAGTAGCTGATGTAAAAGATTCTGGAAACCAAAAGTTAAATCCAGCTCAAAAGTTTGTAAAAGTATTTTCAGATGTATTTATGCCGATATTACCAGCAATCGTAACAGCTGGTTTACTAATGGGTATTAACAATCTATTAGGCGCAAAGGACTTATTTTTTGATGGGAAAAATTTATTAGATGTGTATCCAAACTTAGGCGGGCTTTGGGATTTAATTAATATGATGGCCAATACAGCATTCGTATTCTTACCAGCACTTGTCGGGTGGTCAGCAACGAAGCGTTTTGGTGGTAGTCCAATACTAGGGATTGTTATGGGATTAATGCTTGTGCACCCAGCCTTATTAAATGCCTGGGATTACGGAAAAGCAGCGACTGGTTTAGATGGTCAAAAGATTGAGTACTTCAATATTTTAGGACTGTTCCAAATTGAGAAGGTAGGATATCAAGGACAAATTTTACCTGTTTTAGTAGCAGCATTTGTATTAAGTAAAGTAGAAATCTTTTTAAAGAAACATGTACCAAATGCAATTCAATTATTAGTTGTACCAATTACAACAATCGTTGTGACAGGTGTATTAGCATTAGGAATTATCGGTCCGGTTACACGTCATATTGGAGATTTATTAACAGTAGGATTAGTAGGTGTATATGAAACAGTACCAGTAGTTGGGGCAGTATTGTTTGGAGCATTATATGCACCACTTGTAATTACAGGTATGCATCATATGTTTATTGCTATCGATTTACAATTAATTGCACAGCACGGTGGTACATTCATTTGGCCAATGATTGCTCTTTCTAACATTGCGCAAGGTAGTGCGGCACTTGCGATGTTCTGGATTTCTAAAAATCAAAATGATAAAAGTATGGCATCTACATCAGCAATCTCGGCATATTTCGGTATCACAGAGCCAGCTATGTTTGGTGTAAACTTACGAAATAAATTCCCATTCTATGCAGCAATTATAGGATCGGCTGTGGCAGCAATATTTATTACGTTAAATGGTGTATTAGCACCGGCTATCGGAATTGGCGGATTACCAGCATTTATTTCTATCATTCCGAAATCGATTCCCATGTTTATTGTCGGAATGATTATCACAGTTGTAATCCCATTTACGTTAACGTGGTTATTTGCAAAACGAGTAAAACAGAAGTAGGAGGAAGTTAAACATGAAGGATTGGCATAAAAGTGTAGTTTATCAAATTTATCCGAAGAGCTTTAATAGCTATTACAATAAAGAAACCGGTGATATAAAAGGGGTTACAGAAAAACTAGATTATTTAAAAGAACTCGGAGTAGATTATATTTGGTTAACACCGATATACCAATCGCCACAAAATGATAATGGATACGATGTAAGTGATTACTACCGTATTGATCCATCTTACGGAACGATGGAAGAGTTTGAAGAGCTTTTAGAAGAAGCAAAAGCACGTAACATTGAAATTATGCTTGATATCGTTGTAAATCATAGTTCGACGGAGCATAAGTGGTTTAAAGAAGCGAAGGAAGATAAAAATAGTCCATATCGTAATTACTATATTTGGCGTGATGAAAAAAATAATTGGCAATCTAAGTTTGGTGGGTCTGCTTGGAAATATGATGAAAAGACAGAGCAATATTATTTACATCTATTTGATGAGACACAAGCGGATTTAAACTGGGAAAATGAAAAACTTCGTGAAGAAGTATATGATATGATGCGCTTTTGGCTTGATAAAGGGGTAACTGGATTCCGATTAGATGTTATTAATTTAATTTCAAAAGATCAACAATTCTTAAATGATGACGGAAGTACAGCGACAAGCGATGGACGTAAATATTATACAGATGGCCCGCGTGTTCATGAATATTTACAAGAAATGAACCGAAATGTTTTTGAAGGGAAAGATGTAATTACAGTTGGAGAAATGTCATCTACGACAATTGATAATTGTATTAAATATTCAAACCCTGAGCGTAATGAATTAAGTATGACGTTTAGTTTCCATCATTTAAAAGTAGATTATCCGAATGGAGATAAGTGGACGAAAGCGAATTTTGATTTCATTAAATTAAAAGAGATTATGTCTAATTGGCAAATTGAAATGCAAAAGGGCGGAGGATGGAATGCGTTATTCTGGTGTAATCATGACCAGCCTCGTATTGTGTCACGCTTTGGTGATGATAGAGAGTACCGAAATGAATCTGCGAAAATGTTAGCGACAGCGATGCATATGTTGCAAGGAACGCCTTATATTTATCAAGGCGAAGAAATCGGTATGACGAATCCTAATTTTGAGTCTATTGAACAATATCGTGATGTGGAATCGTTAAATATATATGATATAAAGCTGGAAGAAGGATTATCAAAAGAAGAGATTATCGGGATTTTAAAACAAAAATCTCGTGACAACTCCCGTACTCCAATGCAGTGGAATGAAGAGATGAACAGTGGCTTTACAACAAGTACACCTTGGATTTCAGTGGCTGAGAACTTTAAAGAAATAAACGTAGAGAAGGCATTAGAAGATAAAGAGTCTGTATTTTATCATTATAAAGAGTTAATAGAACTTAGAAAAACGTATGATGTAATTACAGAAGGAGAATATGCTATTTTAGATAAAAATGATCCTAAGATTTGGGCATATACTCGTACTACAGAAAGTGAAGTGCTGCTTGTTATAAATAACTTCTATGGAGAAGAAATAACGTACTCTGTACCAGCGCACGTTCAATTAGATGGAATGAAACAAGAAATACTACTGTCAAATTATAGAGATGCCAGCAAGGACATTACAAAACTTAACTTAAGACCATATGAATCAATTGTATATCGATATACGAAATAAAAAAGGTTGTATGCCCGAGCGGCATACAACCTTTTTATTTTAGGACACCACTATACAAAATATTTACCTCTACCTCAGGTTTGAATTTTACTTTTGCATAATCTTTATTCCAATTTTTTTTCTTCCATAAATCAGGGTGATATGCGATAAGGTGTCTACCAATCCCGAAAGCATCACAATTTGCCTTTTGTAACTTTTTCGTTATTTTTTTCGCTTCTTTCGTGAGCTGTTTGGATAGTTCCTTATTTAGTTTTTTTCTTTCATCCATTTTGTAAAGATTATCTCTCGGAGCTTCAAGAGCTATAACTTTTAATTGAAGCTTAATGTGAGCATACACATTTCCTTTTTTATCTGTTGTTATTTTTAAGTCTCGTTTTAATTTCCGATTGCTCACTTCCATTGTTAAATAGTCAGATGTCTTCTCGGATTCATCGCTAGTAAGTTTTTGGGTTATACGGGCACTTGTTCCCATTTTTCCAGTTAATAATACGAATAAAACAGATTGTTTTAAAGGTAAATGCCCGGTCAATTTATCATTGTTAAATAAAGCTAATCCGTTTGTAATTACTTCTTTTCCTTTTATTTTTATAGAAGGGAGGGTAAAGTCTTTACCGGGATCTAACATTTTTGTAGCAGCTGTTTCTAAAGTTTCTTTTGGAAATACACTCATCTCTTCTAAGCTTTTCACTTTTTTCTTTAGAAAATCTCCAATTAACAAATTTCCGACCTTCTTTTTTTTCAGTATTTCGGATGTTTCACCATCTACTGCAATAAGTTTTACTAAAGCAGTTGGGTTTGTTGGGTCCCGAAAGCTGACATCTAAATAAGGTAGTACACCTTTTTTTAGAATTTTGGTTCCTAGTAATTGAACACCATATTTGAAATAACGAATATTTCCGGTTACATTTTTTTTCAGTGCATCGCTTGTATCTCTTATGTTATGTCCAGTTGCTGAATGTATTTCATTCTCGAATGAAGATTGCTCTCCGCTTGAACTTTTTACGAGCTCAATTGTTTGCTGGAGTTGATTCTCTTCCGTAATATCAGATCCAATACTATAAGCTAACCTTGCCTCCCTTAATGGTTCTTGATCCCAGCATCCAGAAAGGAGGGAACTAGTACATAATATAAAAATTAATTTAACTCTTTTTTTGAACATATTGTTCTCCTTTCTTATTTCTTATTACTGAATAAAGTAGAAATAAAAGAGGGAGGACAACGATGAAAATATAGGTGAACTTATCAGTGAAAGTTGAAATTACTTTTAATTCTTCCGGTGTATCTATAAATAAGGCTACACTAAAAGCAATAATACCAACGATTGGAACGGCCTTTTTATGATTAGCAAGATTGAATATATGTCCAATTCCGATTGAAGCAGCACAATAATAACTAGCGATAGAAGCTACAACAGTTATCATCCAAATTGGTATGAATAGTAAATCAGTTCGGTCTATAATTCCGATATGTAAGGAGCGTAATAAGTAAGCAACTGGTTCTGGAATAAGTTCAATTTGTTTTGGACTAAATACGATAAAGCAAATCCAAACGGTAAAAGTATAAAAAAGAGTTACAAATCCATTCGCGATAGAAATTGCCTTCAGTTTTGCAATAGAACTCCCATTTACTTTGGGGAAAGCGATAAGAAAAATTTCAAAACCATACATAGCTGTAATGGTTTCTTTGGATGCTTGAATAATATTCCACCATCCAGCTTCTGTAATTGGAAAAATATAAGAAAAGTCAGCCCGTGAGAGCCCAAGTCCAATTAAAAGTGCCATAGGTAAAATAAGAATAGAGGCCATGACATAAAATCGTACGATGACTTTAAACGTGTTATAAGCTACATAACAACAAGCTATTGTAAATAGCATGAGAATGGCAGACCAAGGAGTAGCTTGTAATATCCAAACTTTAATGACATTACAAGCGCTTAACATAACTGTCATACCGATAAGAGTGAAATAAAAAACATAAAGAAAACCTAATAATTTTCCAAATTTATTACCAAATAGCATACAAACACTTTCATACATATCTGCATCAGGAAATCTTTTTAAGAAAAGCCACATAAGTAAAATAATAATCTGAATTGCAAGCCCAGCGATGAGTACAGAAATCCATCCACCACCTTTTGCTATTGGGTGAAGACGGTTTGGGAGAGAAAGTATACCCACTCCAATTTGGCATTGAATAACGAAAAAGGTAAATTGAACAAGCGAAATTTTACTTTGCGTGTTTGTCACCGTCCTCATCCTCTCTCGTTACATGTTGGCGCTGCATTTTTTTCGGTTTTGGATCATGTGGTCGTTCCCAAAATGACCAAATTGGTAGTCTTACAAAAGAATCTTTCATATCTTTAATCCGCATTGGTGCAACAGGAGAAAGATATGGTGTATGAAAAGAATGAAGCTGACATAGGTGAACGAAAGTTATAATGAGACCGAATGATATTCCTACGTATCCGAATAGGGCAGCAAGGAGCATTAATGGAAAACGAAGAATTCGAACTGCTGAACTCATATCGTTTGATGGAACGAGAAAAGATGAGATTGCAGTTAAAGCTACAACGATAATCATTGTGTAAGAAACGAGTCCGGCTTTTACAATTGCATCATCAATTACTAAACCGCCTACAATACCGATTGTTTGCCCAACGCGGCTTGGCAGACGAATACCAGCTTCTCGTAATAACTCGAAAATCAGTTCCATTAAGAGAGCTTCAAAAATAGGAGGGAGCGGTACTTTTTCTAATGAAGCTTTAATTGTATAAACGAGTTCAAGTGGCAACACATCAGGATGAAAAGCAACCGTTGCGATATATATAGCTGGTAAGAGAAAAGCAATTAAGAAACTCACTAACCGAATCATTCGGACGAAAGAACCGACAATCCAGCGGTTATTATAATCATCTGGTGATTGATAGAAAGCAAATAATGTAACAGGAACGATGAGAGCTGTTGGATCACCGTCAGATAAAATAGCAACTCGTCCTTCCATTAAATTTGCAGCGGTCCTATCTGGACGCTCTGTATTTAATTGCTGCGGAAATGGTGAAAAAGACGTATCCTCTATAAATTCTTGTATATATCCTGGAGGCATAAGTGCATCTGTCTTAATCGTTTCTAACCTTCTTTTCACTTCTGTAACTAAATCGTCATTCGCTATATTTTGCATATAAGCAATTGCCACTTTCGTATGCATTTCTTCACCAAGTGTGAAATATTTAACGACGACGTTTGGACTTTTTATGAGTTTACGAATGGAAGCTAAATTGGTTGCTAAATCTTCTACAAAACCAGTATGTGGTCCACGTACAATGCCTTCATTATCAGGCTCTGCTATATCTCTCTTTAAAGATAAAGCTGTTTCGAAAATACAAAAACTGTCGACTTGTTCATGAAAATATAATGATTTGCCTTGTAATAAGAGCTGCACGCCATAATTTAAATTCGTTTCCTTTTTCATATTTAATGTAGAAAAAGCTTTATCTAAAGCTAAATCTGACCGCGTCAATAAAGGCTCAAGGGCTAATTGATGAATTAGATTTGGGTCTGCTAAAGATTCGATATATAGGATTGCTCCTTTTCCGTTTTGAAAAGGGAGATCCAATTTTTTTATATCGTCTGAATGACAGAGCTTATTTTCGATATAATTAATGTTTTCCGGAAGTGATGGAAACATATGCTTTTGATCCGTACTCTCTTGTTGTTCTTTTTGCTCTGTCATAATTTCCACCTCTTTAGAATAAAGTTACTTCTGTTAATTTTTGTTTTTTGTGAGAAATTTATGCTTGGATTATATGAGAAAACAAATTCTATTTTATCGGCTATGATTGTCCACGCATTATTCAATTTCATAGCAGTACTTCTCACATTTGTGTCGAATTAAGAAGATATATAGGAGGGATACATATGGAAATAGCAGTAGAACGAGTTTTTACAAAAGAAATTTTAGCAAGAGCAGCAAAGACATTTCATGTAACAGTGGAAGAAAAGCCACTTGGAGATTTTGAAAATTATATTTTTAAGGCAAAGGGTAATCGTGGCGAAGATTACGTATTGCGTTTAACCCACTCTTCTCATCGTTCTAAAAAAGAAGTCGAAGCTGAACTAGATTTTTTACGATATGTTGCGGAGAATGGGGCAAAGGTAGCAGGACCCCTTTATTCAGCATCTCAAAATCTTGTAGAAGAAATCAGAGCAGAGGATGGGACTTTCTTTTTCGCTTCCTTATTTACATATGCAAAAGGGGAGCAAGTAAAAGGAGAAGAATCGCCTTATTGGGGCGAGCCTCTCTTTGAAGCATGGGGAAAAGCGATTGGACAACTGCATCGTCTAACAATGAACTATCCTAAAACGGATCATCGTGATACGTGGGAAGAAGATGAGAGTGGGATTGTTAATGAATTAGAAGATGATCAAGTGAAAAAGATCGCTGCGGTATTAATGGCTGAGATAAAGGCTCTTCCAATTGAAAGAGAAACGTTCGGCCTTATGCACGGTGATATTCATCCAGGTAATTTTCATTATGATGGTAAAGAGCTAACAATCTTTGATTTTGATGATGCGGCTTATAATTACTTTATACACGATTTAGCGATGGTTCTTTATTACTCTGTTCTATTTACACCGTGGACAGCGGAAGAGAAGACCGATTTTGCTCGTAAACAATTACAAGTGTTAAGAAAAGGATACGAATATGAACATAAGCTAGCGGATAGTTGGTATGAATCATTGCTGTTATTTTTACGTTTACGCGATATAGGTTTATATGGCACGATTCAAAAGAAGTTTAAAGGGAAAGATATGCCTGATAACTTCTTGAAATTATCAGAAGAGCTATACGAAAGAATTATAAAAAAAGAAGCAATTGTGAATATATAATACATTCTGTTCAAAACAAAGTATATAAAACAAATATATACTTTGTTTTTTTATACAAAAATATGTTTACTTTATTAAAATAATATTGTCCTAGATTCGGTATACACTTATAATTTTATATATATTCTGAATATTCTTTATAAAGAAGGAGGGGGAATGTTGGAAGCTTTCGTAAATTGGTTAAATAATATTGTTTGGAGTCCAGCACTTGTTTATTTATGTTTAGGGGTAGGTTTATATTTTTCTATTCGAACGAAGTTTTTACAAGTAAGACATGTAGGAGAAATGGTGAAACTGACATTTCAAGGAGAAAAATCAGAGGCTGGTGTTTCTTCGTTCCAAGCGTTAGCACTTTCATTATCAGGGCGTGTTGGGACAGGGAATATAGCTGGGGTAGCAACAGCGGTTGCCTTCGGTGGACCAGGAGCTGTATTTTGGATGTGGGCAGTAGCCTTTTTAGGAGCAGGATCAGCTTATGTAGAATCTACACTCGCACAAATATATAAGACGAAACATCAAGGACAGTTTCGCGGTGGACCTGCTTATTACATTGAAAAAGGTTTAGGGGTTAAATGGTATGCTTTAGTATTCGTGGCAGCGACAATTCTAGCAACGGGGCTTTTATTACCGGGTGTGCAAGCAAATAGTATCGCTGTAAGTTTAGAGACAGCTTTTGGAATTAACACTACATTATCAGGGGCTTTATTGGTTGTTGTATTAGCTCTTATCATCTTCGGTGGAGTAAAGAGAATTGTTAACGTAGCGCAAGTTGTCGTACCTTTTATGGCTGTTGGGTATATTTTAGTAGCTTGTGTTATTGTCGCTATGAATATTGAAAAATTGCCAGAAGCATTTATGTTAATTATAAGAAGTGCGTTTGCATTAGAAGCAGCATTTGGTGGTATTATCGGTTTAGCAATTTCTTGGGGAGTAAAACGTGGTATTTATTCTAATGAAGCAGGGCAAGGAACTGGGCCACATGCAGCGGCAGCAGCTGAAGTATCACATCCAGCTAAGCAAGGTTTAGTGCAAGCATTTTCCGTTTACATTGATACATTATTTGTTTGTTCAGCAACAGCATTTATGATGATTATTACAGGCATGTATAACGTATTTGATGCAAGCGGAAAAAACTTTATCGTAAATAAATTAAATGGTGCTCAGCCAGGACCGGGGTATACACAGGCGGCAGTAGAATCTGTTTTCCCTGGATTTGGAAACGGTTTCGTTGCAATCTCGTTATTATTCTTTGCCTTTACAACAATTATGGCGTATTACTACATTGCAGAAACGAATATCGCGTACTTAAATCGTGATAAAGACCGTCCTTGGATGTCCATGGTACTAAAGTTTGTATTCTTAGGAGCTGTATTCTACGGTTGTATAAAAACAGCAGCAACAGCTTGGGCTTTAGGTGATATCGGTGTAGGAATTATGGCGTGGGTAAATATCATTGCGATTTTACTATTACAAAAACCTGCATTAGTTGCATTAAAGGATTATGAAAAGCAGAAAAAAGAAGGAAAAGATCCAGTATTCGATCCAGGGCCATTAGGAATTAAAAATGCTGATTTCTGGGAGCATGAATATGGAAAAGATAAGAAAGAAGAAGTATCGTAATGGAATAGAAATGAAAAAGCAAAGGGGAAATTCCTTTGCTTTTTTTATGGACAAAATGAGGCTGGAAGTTATTTTTTTGCCTATTTTTGAATATAAAAAGAATGTACATGCTTTGTTAGGGGAAGGGGTGAGTATGTTGATAGAGTTTCGTAACGTAAATAAATATTATGGTACCTTTCAAGTTTTAAAAGATATTAATGTGCAAGTGAAAAAAGGTGAAGTGGTAGTAGTTGTTGGGCCTTCAGGATCAGGAAAAAGTACATTACTTCGGTGTATAAACCAGTTAGAGTCAATTACAGATGGAGAGTTAATTGTACAAAATACGGAGGTACACAATGCGAAAACAGATATGAATGAATTACGCCGAAATATCGGAATGGTCTTTCAACATTTTTATTTATATCCACATAAAACAGTTCTTCAAAATATTACATTAGCACCTATTAAAGTAAATAAAATTTCAAAAGAGGAAGCAGAACAAACAGCGATGTTTTATTTAGAGAAAGTAGGAATTCCAGAGAAGGCTAACGTGTATCCACATCAATTATCTGGAGGACAACAGCAACGGGTGGCAATTGCTAGAGGGCTTGCGATGCAGCCGGAGATTATGCTATTCGATGAACCTACGTCTGCTCTTGATCCAGAGATGATCGGGGAAGTACTTGATGTTATGAAAACGCTAGCTAAAGAAGGGATGACGATGGTCGTTGTCACGCATGAGATGGGATTCGCGCGGGAGGTAGCTGATCGGATTTTATTTATGGATGATGGCAAAATCATTGAGGATACAACACCGGCGCAATTTTTTGCAAGTCCTGAACAAGAAAGAGCGCGTCTATTTTTAAGCCGAGTGTTAAACCATTAAAGGAGGAGTTTTATGCTTAAAATGAAAAAGTTGTTTACGTTAATCGTATTTTCATGTCTATTCGTACTTGTCGTTGCTGGATGCGGAAGTAAAAAAGATGAGGCGAAACAAACCAATACGAAGCAAGGCGGAGCCGTTGAGCAAATTAAGAAGCGCGGGAAGTTAGTAGTTGGGGTGAAGAATGATACGAACTTATTTGGATTGAAAAATCCTTCGACAGGGCAGGTAGAAGGATTTGATGTTGATGTTGCAAAGGCGCTTGCGAAAAAGATTCTTGGGGATGAAAAGAAACTAGAGTTGAAAGAGGTAACATCTAAAACGCGTATTCCACTACTGAAAAACGGTGACATTGATGCAATTATTGCAACAATGACAATTACAGAAGAACGTAAAAAAGAAGTCGATTTTTCAGATGTATATTTTAAAGCAGGGCAATCGTTACTCGTGAAAAAAGGGAGCGATATTAAAAGTATTGATGATGTGAAAAAGGGCGTAAAAGTGTTAGCAGTAAAAGGTTCAACGTCTACAAATAACATTCGCCAAAAATCACCAGAAGCGACTGTATTAGAATTTGAAAATTATAGTGAGGCATTTACAGCGTTAAAAGCAGGAAAAGGTGATGTTTTAACAACAGATAATGCAATTCTTTACGGCATGGCAAAACAAGATTCAAATTATGAAGTTGTCGGGAAAATTTTTACGGATGAGCCGTACGGAATTGCAGTGCAAAAAGGTGCAGATGATTTAACGAAAGAGATTAATAGTTTAATTAAAGACATGAAAGCAAGCGGAGAGTATGACAAATTATATGAGAAATGGATTGGGCAAAAACCAGAGAAGTAAAGTGATAAATAGTAAAAGCGAGAGGATGAGAGCACTCATCCTCTTCTTGTAAAGAAAGAGGGGAGAATATGTGCCTGATTTTTCTATATTAACGAATAACATTGATATGTATTTAGAAGGATTTAAATATACAGTGATGTCTAGTGTAATCGCATTAATAGGCAGTTTTATTTTAGGCATAATATTAGCGGTAATGCGTATTGCACCGATTCGCATTTTAAATTGGTTGGGAGCTGCTATTGTAGAATTTGTAAGAAATATTCCGCTCGTATTAATTGCATTTATATTCTATTTCGCTTTACCTGTAATAGGAATTACTTTAAATGGTTTTGTAGCAGGAACAGTTACGCTTACCGTATATACGGCAGCGTTTATTGCGGAAGTCATTCGCGCTGGTATTTTATCAGTCGCGAAAGGCCAAATGGAGGCAGCACGTTCTTCAGGATTGACTTACACGCAAGCGATGTACCATGTCGTTTTACCCCAAGCGATGAAAATCGTAATTCCTCCTCTAGGAAATCAATTTCTCAATTTAGTAAAAAACTCTTCCATACTCGGAATTATCGCTGGTATGGATTTAATGTATCAAGGAGATTTAATTTCAACGAAGACGTTTGTTACGTTCGACGTTTATATATTTGTCGGGATGTTTTATTTAATATTAACAATTCCGCTCAGTATGTTAGTGCGTTATTTAGAAAAACGCTTAGCAAAGGAGGCGGTGTAAATGGATTTTAAGGGAGCAATAACAGGTGATCATATTCTCTTTTTATTAAAAGGGTTACTTATCACATTAGAGGTAGCGCTCGTAGCGATTGTACTTAGCTTTATTATTGGTAGTGTAATAGGAATATTGCGCTACATGAAAATCCCTGTCGTCTCACAAATATTGGGGATTATTGTTGAAGTCATTCGAAACTTACCACTACTTTTAATTATATTTTTCACGTATTTTGCACTTCCAGAAGCAGGATTGAAATTAGAAATTATAACAGCTACAATTGTTGCGTTAACAATATTTGAAGCAGCAATGATATCTGAAATTGTTCGAAGTGGTCTATTATCGATTGAAAAAGGACAGATTGAGGCCGCAAGATCTTCAGGATTAACGTATGTTCAAGCGCTTTGGCATATTATTTTATCACAAGCATTAAGAAGAATGGTTCCGCCGCTTGTCAGTCAGTTTATTTCATTGCTGAAAGATACAGCGCTAGCAGTCGTTATATCACTGCCAGAGCTTATTCATAATGCTCAAATTATTAGCGGACAAAATGTAAATTATATGATTCCAACGTTTATAGTAGTAGCTTGTATGTATTTTATCGTAAATTATAGTTTATCAATTTTATCGAGAAGGTTAGAACTCCGTTGACTCTTACAATATATGTAAGAGTTTTTTTCTTGTTTCTCCTTATTTTCCTCTAAATAGAATCTAAATCTTGCAATAATTCGATTTTTTATATTATTTTATCAGAAAAGTTTTAATTTTATATAGAAAATGTAATCGCTTTCGTGTATATTTTTATTATCAGAAAATTTTAACAAGATATAGGGGTATTGGTAGGGGGAGGATTTAGATGCAGCAACAAACGAATGAGAAATTACATCGTACGATGAAGAGTAGACATTTATTTATGATCGCACTAGGTGGTGTAATCGGAACTGGTTTTTTCTTAGGTTCAGGTTACACCATTAATCAGGCTGGACCAGGGGGAGCCATCCTTTCATATTTAGTAGGCGGATTTATTATGTATTTAACAATGCTTTGTCTGGGAGAGTTAACGGTAGCAATGCCAGTTTCAGGTTCTTTCCAAAAGTATGCGACGAAGTTTATTGGACCAGGAACGGGCTTTATGATCGGTTGGCTATATTGGCTTGGCTGGGCAGTAACAGTAGGACTAGAATTAACGTCAATCGGTTTAATGATGAAAAGATGGTTTCCGAATGTTGATGTTTGGGTATGGTGCCTTGTATTCGGTGTTATTTTATATGCTTCAAACGCAATTTCGGCGAAAAGTTATGCTGAATTAGAATTTTGGTTTTCTAGTATTAAAGTAATTACAATTCTTGCATTTGTTGTTCTTGGTGGTAGTGCATTATTAGGGTTTATATCATATGACGGAAAAGAAGCAGCACCTCTTTTCTCTAACTTTGTAAGCGATGGTGGATTATTCCCGAATGGACTAGCTGCCGTATTACTTACAATGATTACAGTTAATTTCTCGTTCCAAGGAACAGAGTTAATCGGAATTGCAGCGGGAGAAAGTGAAAATCCAGAAAAAACAATTCCACGTGCAATCCGTAATACAGTATGGCGCATCATGTTATTCTTCATTTTAACAATGACGATTTTAGTAGGATTAATTTCTTGGAAGGAAGCAGGCGTAATTGAAAGTCCGTTCGTAGTTGTATTTGATAAAATCGGTATTCCATATGCAGCTGATATTATGAACTTCGTTATTATTACAGCGTTACTATCTGTAGCGAATTCAGGATTATATGCGGCAACTCGTATACTATGGTCACTTGCAAATGAAGGAATGGCACCAAAGTCTTTCCAGAAAGTAAATAAGCGTGGTATTCCAATTACAGCACTAGTTGTAACAATTGCTGTAGCTGCTTTATCTTTATTAACAAGTTTCCTTGCAGAAGATACAGTATACATGTACTTATTATCTATAGCTGGTTTATCAGCTGTATCAAGTTGGATCATTATTGCTTTATCGCAACTTCGCTTTAGAAGTCAGTATATAAAAGGCGGAGGAAAGTTAGAGGACTTAAAGTATAGAACACCACTATACCCAATCGTCCCAATTTTAGCTTTAATTACAAATAGTATCGTTGTTATTAGTTTAGCGTTTATTCCAGAACAACGAATGGCGTTATATTGTGGTATTCCATTTATCATTTTCTGCTATATATATTATTATATAAATAAGAAACGGCAGAAACCGATGAAGGTGGAGACAACAAATGAAACTAACCATCAAACAAGATGATATTGAGGCAGATTTATCGTATGGTCAATTAGCGATTGGAAAAGAAAACGGGTATTCACCGTTACAATTACTCATTTCTTCAATCGCAGGATGTAGTGCAATTGTCTTTCGAACAATTTTAGAAAAGAAACGTATTACATATGATACGTTTACAATTGAAACGGAAATTGGTAGAAGTGAAGCATTATCAAAACCAGTTGAAAGTGTTCATTTGCATTATAAAATTAAAGCACAAAACATTACAGAAGAGAAGTTGGACAAGGCACTGCAACTGGCAGTGAAAAATTGCACGATTGTTCAATCTGTAAAAGGTAGTATAAAGGTTACGGAAACAATTGAACTAATAAAATAAAACATAAAAACGTGAGAATACGGCTCTCACGTTTTTATGTTTTTAATAAAGGGGGAAATATGATGGAATGTTTAGGGTGTAAATTAGCCAACGAAGAAGAAATTATATATAAAATATATGAAGATGACTATGTAACAGGCTTTTTAGATCATGCACCTTTCTATCCGGGACATACTTTAATTGTGCCAAAACAACATGTTGTAGAAGTAGATGAATTAGATGATATTGTAGCAAAATCCATTATGGATGCTTCTAAGATTATTGCAAAAGCGATTAAGGCATTATATAAACCAGATGGAGTTACAGTTTGTCAAAATGGTGGAGTATTTAACGAGTTAACACATTACCATATGCATGTCGTACCAAGATATAAAGAGCGCTCGTTTGCTGAATTTTATACGGTACAATCGGGAGAAAAGCACAATCATAATTTTGAAGAGACTAAGCATTTGTTAAAAGAAGCGATAGAGCATATGCTGCTTATTGAAAAGGCGTAGCGGTCAGGAAAATTCTAATATTAAAAAGCCCAATTTCTCAGTTAAAATAGAGAAATTGGGCTTTTGTTTATCCTATTATTAAATTTTATCTATAAAAAGATTTTGCAGTGTCACAAAGTATGGTGCTCATTCGTTATATAGAGTGAGAGGAGGAATTATATGAAGGTTACAAACAACGATTATGAAAAGATGGAAGAGCTATATGAGTTGTATGAACAAAAGATTTATTATGTAGCGTATTCTATTTTAAATAATATTCAACAGGCTGAAGATGTGGTTCAAGAGACGTTTATTACTCTTTATAAGAACCTGGCAAAGCTCCATAGCTTGAGCACTGAAGAGCTTAAACGTTACATATTGAGGGTCACGAAAAACAAGGCGATTGATAGTTACCGGAAAAATAAACGACATGAAACATTTTTAGAAGAATATGAAAGAGAATCAGTAGAGGCAGTAGATGAAAATATTGAAGAGTGGGAAAAACGTAAAATGTCTGAGGTTCAAATTGATGCATTGCTAAAAGAGTTAAATGAATCTAATAGACAGGTGTTTAAGTACAAAGTCTTCTATAACTTAACGTATCAAGAAATTTCAAGTGTTATGGGGATAACGGAGGTCAATGTCCGCAAGCAGTTTGAACGCGCTCGAAAACGAGTCCAAACTATTATAGGAGGTATACAACATGACGAATTCAAAGAACTCCAAAGAAATATATGAACTTGCTGAAAAGATTGCTTTAGATGATTTTGATAAACTCGAAGAACAACATGAATTTTCACATACATATACGCGCAAAAAGAAATTGTTTATGGAAGAAATGAAGCTGAAAGATGGACAACCGCAGAAAAAGCGTAAAAGACATCGTATGTTAATCGCTGCTGCTTGCTTATTGATTGGCATGCCGACAACCGTTTTTGGTGCAGTGAAAGTCTATAATATGATTGTTCAAAAACAAAATTACGAAGTAAATGTTTCCTTAACAAATAAGGATTCGAAAAAGAGTGATAAGTGGTATAAGTTGAAGGTTGGTAAATTGCCAGAAAATATGGAAGCAATTGATGACTCTGCTATGAAATATTCATTTAAAGATAATGACGCAATGGGTGGGTTTTCATTTAGTCTTTGGAGGGTAGGGGAAAATGCGGACTTTCAGACTTTGTACTCAAAAAGCTATGAAGAAAAAGAGATAAATGGTAAGAAAGCAGTAATTATTCATAAAGAAACTGGAAACAACAATGTAATGTTTGACAGGAAGGTCTTTCTCTTTTTTGAGAAAGAAGGGATTATGTTAGAAAGTTTTATTGGATCAGATATAAACGAAGAACAAATGATAGATGTGTTAGGGAATATTTCCCTTGAGCCTACGTCAAAAGAAAAGGCATCATATATAGCAGATTATGATGAAAATCGCTTTACCAAAGCAGCTGAACCGAAAGAAAATAAGGTGATTCCATTGAAAAAAGATAGTAAACGACTATTTCATATAGGACAAAAGGTGCCAGTAACGATATCTATGGATAACAGCCAAATTGAATATGTGATAGAAAAAGTTGAAGTCTTTGATTCAATCAAAGATTTTAAACAAGAGAACTTTAATGAACTTGGCCTAGAGATATTAAGCAAGAATAAGGCTTTAGATCAGACGGGAAAATTACTATCGTACAGACGAGATGAATATAAATTAGGGAATGGTAAAGATTCAATTGATACATTAGTAGATTCGAAATTAGTTAATGTTAAATTTGTCTATTTAACAACAACAGTGAAAAATATTGGTAAAAAGTCGACAGAAGAAATCTATATGCATCCATCCATAAAACAGCTTAAATTTGAAGGGAATGCATGGAAATACGCTAAAGAAGAGGGAATGGACGCAACGCGTATTATGACAGGTGAAGTTGATTATTTAGAACCTCACGGAGATGGAAAAAGTTTTTACAATATTGGCAGTATCCGACCAGGACAAACGATGAAAGTTAACTTAGGTTATTTTGTAGATGAGGATAAACTAGATTCAATCTTTCTTGATGCTTTCCATTACAGAAGGGATGGTGGCACTGAAAATATGAATGCGAAACATCGTTGGTGGTTTGATATTCGTCAACAGTCAAAATAATAGAAACAAATGGACGAAAAAGGCTGCTTATATTTTGCAGCTTTTTTCGTCTCCATACATATGTAAAATTTCTTTCGCACGTATACGTAAACCATCTATCAATTCTGTCGGTTCTAACACTTGTGCATCTTTTCCAAGCCTATAAAATAAAGGCGTAATAAAATTGATTTCTCCTTTATCAATTGTTGAATGTATATATCCTGTCCCATCTTCGTTTACTACTACGAATTCTTCAAGGTAAGGAACGCTTTTACATTGGCGTACACCTTCTGTTGTTAGTAAAACATGTAATTGGATAGGAATGTTTATGACGTTAGAGTTAGAGTCGAACCATTCTTCTAAATTCATGAACGTATCTTTATTTTCTTCTGTTGATAATAAAGAAAGAATACGATCAACGCGATACAGTAATACTTTTTTTCTACTGAAGTCGTAGGATGGTAAGTACCATAGCCCGTCATGAGCATATACACCGATAGGATGAACATGTTTTGTTTTTATCCCCGATTTAGATTCGTATTGAAAGTGTAAATCTTTATTTTCAATAGCCGCGGTTAACACTTCATTTAAAAGAGGTGTATCAATTGTTCTCTTCGGATTCCAGAAAGCAATATAAGAGCGTATTTTATCAACTTTCGCTTTCGCATCATGTTGTAGAGAGCTGTACAGTTTGTGTGTAACGGAATTGATTTCTGTATTAAAAGGTAAGTCTCGGTAGTAGCTTAAAGATTGAAATGCAAAAAAGATGGAGACTGCTTCTTCTTCCGTAAATAAAATAGGGGGAATGACTCTATTCGTTAATACTTTATAGCCGCCGTTACGACCTTGTTCTGCGTAAATGGGCAACCCCATATCACTCAAATCTAAAATGTATCTATGAACCGTACGAACGGAAATATTAAATTCATCAGCTATTTCTTGCGCTGTAAATGTCTTTTTTGCAGAAGCAAATATAAGAATATCTAATAAGCGTTTAGCTTTTGACAAATGTATCACCTTTTTCTTTTTAACATGACATAAATTGTCATGTTTTATTGTTAGTATATTGTTTACATCATATGTTATCAAGATGAGATGCAAGGAGGGAAAGAGATGTCACGTGAAATTGTTTTATTTATTGCGGCGAGCTTAGATGGATATATTGCCAAAGAAGATGATGATTTACAGTGGTTAATGGAAACAGAAGGAGAGGGAGATAACGGTTATACAGAAATGTATGAAACAATTGATACGATAATCATGGGAAAAAGAACGTACGATTATGTAGTAGAGCATATGGAAACATTCCCGTATGTAGATAAAAAATGTTATGTTTTCTCTAACTCAGAAAAAGGTTCAAATGAATACGTGGAGTTTGTAAGTGAAGATGTAGTGGAGTTTACAAAAAGGTTGAAAGAGCAAGAAGGATCTAAAATATGGATGGTTGGTGGAGGAAGTCTACTAAGAGAATTCTTTAAGAATAATTTAATTGATGAATATGTTGTTACGATTACACCGCATATATTAGGCTCGGGAGTTCCGTTATTCCAAGATAAGAACCCGGAAATTCATTTAACTTTAACAGATACGAAACGTTTTGGGCAATTTGTAAATTTATATTATAAAGTAAGATGATAAAGAAACACGACTACTGATGGTAGTCGTGTTTTTGTATAGATGGCAATGAAATAATAAAGCAAGATCCGTGGTCGACTTCACTCATTACAGTAATATTCCCACCGTGTAGCTCTACAATTTCTTTCACGATAGATAATCCTAAACCAGTTCCGCCTGTAGCTCGTGATCTCGCTTTATCAACTCGATAAAAGCGGTCGAAAATGTGAGGGAGGTCTTCAAGCGGAATACCTTCACCTTCATCTTCAATTGTAATAGAAATACTTTTATGTTCTTCAGTAACAGAAATGTGGATAAGAGAATACTCTTTTGAATGTCTATAAGCGTTATTTAAAATGTTCACCACAACTTGTTCGAAGCGTTGTTCATCTAAGTTCACTAGCAGTGTAGGAGGACAAGAGAAAGAAACTCTAATGTGTTTTTCTTTATATATGGCATTTACTTTTTCAGCTATGCGAGTCAGGAAGGTGTGTAAATGCACTTCCTTTACTTGAATAGAAAAGTTATGTTGTTCCATTTGTGCAAGGGAAAACAAATCTTGAACTAAGTTTGTGATGTAATCAGACTCATCTTTTATAATAGATAAATACCGCAAACGTTGCTCAGGAGATGTTGCTTCTTTTGAAGCAATGTCAGCATAACCTCTTACGTATGTTAATGGTGTTCGTAATTCATGAGCAACACTTGCCAGAAATTCACTTCGCTCTGTTTTCATATAATGTAAATCATTTGCGAGTGTTTGAATAGATGATGCTAGTTCACCAATTTCATCATTTCGAGTAGTTGTTAATGAAACGGATAAATCTCCTTTACTCATTTTTTCAGTGGCATGTTTCATGTGTAACAATGGTTTTGTTAACAAACGTGATAATAGAAAGATGGTGATGGCTGTTAATAGAAAAGTAATGATCCCAGCAATAATGAATTGTCTTGTTAGCCCATTCACCATCTTTTCAATGGATTCTGTCCCAAGAAACATGTACACATAGCCTTCATGTTTTCCATCTATTACAATGGGACTAACTGTACATATATAATTAGATGTTTTCCAATGATTCTCTATAATTGCGCCTTCATGATCTGTCCGTGTTTGCATCTTTTCAATATGTCTTTTTATAGTAGTATTTATTTCGTTGGATTTAGCTAGTACATCCTTATTTGCATTTGTAATAACAACAGTCGTTTCGGCCTCGGATTCCATTAGCGCAACATGGGAGATTGTTTGCTTATCAAAATACTTTTCAAGGACATCTCTGTGACTATTTCCGCGCTTTAATAAAGCTGTCATTTCTTCATTTACTCTATTGTTGACAAGGCTATAATAAAGCAAGACAAATAGAACACTTTCGATTAAAAGTGTAACAATTAAAAAATAAAATCCGAGCTGAATAGAAATTCGCTTCATCGTTTTGCTCCTTAATCTAAAGTATCAACCCATCGATATCCGACTCCGTACACAGTTTTTAAATGATTATCAATAGGGAAATTTACTTTTCGTAATTTATCACGCAAATTACGAATATGTGAATCGACTGTTCTATCTTCTGTATTTGTATTTAATCCCCAAATTCGTTCAATGAGCTGATCTCGGCTTAATACGTAGTTCACATGACGTAAAAATAATCCGAGTAAAGAGAATTCGATTGGAGTAAGAAAAAGTTCTTCATTATGGACAGAAACGGAGTGCTTCGCTTCATCCCATATAATCCCGTGATATTGGATTTGTTTATGTTCATTTGTGCGCCTTAAAACAGCTTCAATTCTTGCGAAAAGTTCCTCCTCATGGAAAGGTTTCGTTACGTAATCATCCGCTCCGATTTTTAATCCTCGGACGAGATCTACAGTTTGATCACGAGCTGTTACCATAATGATAGGAACGTTACTAAATGAGCGGATTTTTTTGCACGTTTCCCATCCGTCCATCTTTGGCATCATAATATCGAGTAAAATAAATTTAAAGTTTTGATTTTCTATATGTGAAATCGCTTCTTCTCCGGATTGTGCACATATGCAGTTATATCCAATTGGAGTAAGATAAAGCGTTAATAATTCAAGCATTCGCGGTTCATCGTCTACGAGCAGTATATCAATCATAGAGAGCCCTCCATATATAATTTTTACTTAAATTGTAATGCAAAATCATGAAGAAATGGTGCAGATTGTAATGCGTCTGCATAATTTCTTCAGAATTGCTTGTTATTGTAAAGTTGAAATTCCATTTTAGGTAATGATATTGGCTCGAAAACGATTTATACGGAGGCGGTATAGTGAAAAAGATGACCCGAATCTTTGGGATAACAATAGTTACAGCAGTTGGTCTTGCTGCATGTGGACAAACGAACACGGATCATAAAAATCATGAATCGAAAGAAGAGAAGAAAACAGAGCAGAAGGAAATGAAAATGAATCAGGAGGTAACTGCACCGAAAGAAATGAATCAAGGTGCATCAAATGATTTATTAACGACAAGTTTCAAAAATGTAACGAGATTAAACACAAATGATCCTCTTCAAATGGCAGTATTAACTTCGCAGACGATATGGCCAGCAACACATAAAGAGAATCAGCCAGGCGCTATTATTTTAGTACCAGTAAACGAGTGGCAATTAGGTATTGCAAGTGCAGACCTTATTCATCATCCGAATAACGGACCGATTTTATTTATAGAAAAAGAAAAGGTACCCGAGATGACGTTAAAAGAAATAAAACGGCTAAATCCGCTCGGAACGAAAGATGGAACACAAATTATGGTGATGGGGGATATAGGGGCAGCCGCACTGGAGCAATTAAAAGATTATAAAGTAAAGCAAATAAAGGAAACGGATCCAGCTATCTTTGCTAAAGATGTTGATAAAGAGTATGCGGATATAACAGGTAGTTATCCGCATAGTGTTATTATCGGTTCGTCTGAAGAAGAAGGGCGTTTATATACAACACCAGCTGTAAACTGGATTTCTCATATGCCAGAACCATTACTTTATACAGAAAAGAATAAAGTGCCAGAAGCGACGATAGAGGCATTAAAGATGCGAAAAGATAAAGCAAATATATATGTACTAGGACCAGAAAAAATCATTTCAAAAGAAGTAGAAAAAGAGTTAAGCAAATACGGGAAAGTAACGCGTATTAGTGGAGAGACTCCAGTAGAAAATTCTATTGCATTTGCAAAGTTTAAAGATGAAAAAACAAAATTTGGATGGGGGTTCACAAAACCAGGTCACGGTGTATCATTTGTTTCAAGCAAAACACCAGACTTAGCAGTTGCAGGAGCACCATTTTCACATATGGGTAAACATGCCCCCGTTATCTTATTAGAGGAAGGAAAAGCTTCACAACCAGTGTATGACTTTCTTGCTAGTATTCAGCCGAAGTTTAAAGATGACCCAACACTTGGCCCGTATAATCACGGTTTCTTATTAGGCAGTACGAATGATATTTCATTTGAAACACAAGGTATATTGGATGAGAGGTTAGAGATTGTTCTGGAAAGTGGTCAAGGGCACGGTGGACATTAATAAAAGAAGCAAAGACGCTACTGAGGTAGCGTCTTTTTATTTAGGAAACTTTTACGTAGGACAAAATCTTCTACTCGTTATATAATCTGTCCTTAGATAAGGAGGGAATATATCGTAAGACACCGAAATTTGATAATTATAATCATTTTGTTACTTGAACCAATAGGAATTGTGATGAAGACTATTTTTGCATTGCGTTCCAAATATTGATTTGTCAAAAGTAATGAACTTTCTAAGAAAGGTGGTGAAAACAATGGTTAGAAAGAAAGCAGTGAAAGTATTACGTAAACAAAAGAAAAGAGAAGACATGCAACGTTTCACGCAGAAACAGAATATTGGACGAGCTTGCCTGACTGCAAAAGAATTTCGGTTACTTCAGCGCATGTCACATAGTTCAAAAGCATTGCGAAATGTTGGATTGTACACGATTAAACAAAGTTACTTGAATCATAACAAGATGGCTACTGTAAAAGAAGTGGACACTGCCATGCAAGCCGATATGAACTACTGGGGCATTCAATCAAACTCTGTTCAAGCGATTCGTAGAGCCTTATTTACAGAAGTGAAGAGCTTTTTTAAAGCAATGGAACAGTGGAAGAAAAAACCTGAAACCTTCGCAGGTCGTCCTAAGTTTCCGAATTATTCTTCTACAACTGACAAACGAATTATTGAAATCTATCAAGTTCCAAAAGTAGATGACAACGGGTATTGGATGATTCCGATGAGTGTTGCATTCAGAAAAAAGTTTGGTTCTATTCAAATACGTATGCCTAAAAATATAAGAAATAAAAAAATCTCCTACATTGAGATTGTACCGAAGCAAAAAGGTCGGTTCTTTGAGGTGCATTACACATATGAAATGCATGTTTCTCAAATGAAGAAAACACCCACGACCACAAGTATTGCTTTGAGTTGCGATTTAGGTGTAGATAGATTATTAAGTTGCGTAACCAATACAGGTGATGCATTTTTAATTGATGGAAAAAAATCAAAATCCATAAACCAATATTTCAACAAAATGGTATGTAATCTGCAACAAAAAAATATGGACAATGGAATTTCCAAACGTGTTGTAACGAACAAAATGGCAGCACTTTGGCATAAAAGGGAAAGACAAATAAATGGTTACATTTCACAAGCGGTAGGCCTGTTGTTCAAAAAAGTGAGAGAATTTGATATAGATACGATTGTTGTAGGGTATAACACGGGTTGGAAACAAAAATCTGATATAGGGAAAAAGAATAATCAAACATTTGTTCAAATCCCGTTTCATAAACTGATTGCAGCGATTGAGAATAAATGTATAAAAGAAGGTATACGATTTTTAAAACAAGAAGAAAGCTATACTTCAAAAGCTAGTTTTCTTGATAAAGATCCGGTTCCTGTTTTGTCTAAGGATGATAGGACGCATTATCGCTTTAGTGGCAAACGAATCACGCGTGGTCTGTATCGAAGTCAATCAGGAACATGTATTCACGCTGATATTAATGGTGCGCTGAATACATTGGAAAAATCAAAAGTTGTAGAATTGGATGACCACCTCAAAGTGAAAACACCGATTTTATTAGAAGTACAAAAACGTAAGGCTGTTGCTTCGCGCATAGCTTAGTGGGTGTGTCAACCATCCATGTGTACTCGACTTGTCGGGGCTTGTAGCACACGCCAGATTCATCTGAGTGGTGGCTTTTTCCGTAAGGAAGAACTGCTCTTTTTCGAAAGGGTGGTGCAAGTGGGAAAACAATCGTTCGTTGCCAGTACCAACCAAAAACATACTTGGGGTGTTACCGTATGGTGGCATGAATGCTGGAGCGTCAAACTGTCTAGCGATAGACGAAAAGACCTAGCGTTTGAACTCAAGCCCCCACTGAAATGCTTTATCTCAGTGGGGGTAGTTGACTTGCATTCAATATGGCAAAGATTCACGTGAAACATTTATATATTGAAAATAAGAAAATATACGAAATTCACGGCCAACTTTTCTTTGCATCTACGGCAGATTTTATAAAAATTTTTTCATTTGAGGAAGATGTAAAAGAAATTGAGTTGAATTTTTCTCACGCACACGTATGGGATGATTCAGCAGTGGCATCAATTGATAAAGTTATCATGAAGTATGAACAAAGTGGCGTGAAAGTAAGTATAACGGGATTAAATGAACGAAGCTCGAAGATTATTTCAAATTTAGCTACTTATAATAAAAGAATTGCTAGTTAGAAGCCTCCTTTTTAGGGGGCTTTACTATATAATATGAGTAGGATAACGAAAAGGGGATTCAGCATATGTACAAACAAATTATATTAGCATGTGACGGTTCTGAACATGCACTTCGAGCAGCGGAACATGCAACATATATTGCGAAATGTAGTGAAGAAACAAATGTTGAAGTTGTGTACGTAGTAGATAATAGAACAGCAAAATCAGATATTATACAAGGCCAAACGGATTTAGAAACAGTATCAGCTAGTCGAAAAGATAAATTAAAAGAGATTGAAAGTTTATTAAAGAAAGAGAACATTTCTTATAAAATTACGATATTACATGGCGATCCAGGAGATACAATTGTTCAATACGTAAATACAGGAGATATAGATCTTGTTATTGCTGGGAGTAGAGGGTTAAATACATTGCAAGAAATGGTGCTTGGTAGTGTCAGTCATAAAATAGCAAAGCGTGTGAAATGTCCGGTAATGATTATTAAATAAATTGAGTGAGATATTCTGTAGTGTAAGCAGGGCCTTGATATAATTCAAGGTCTTTTTTTGACGTATAAAAGGGGAGAGTGTGGACATAATAGATATAGATACATAAGTTTTGGAAAATATTAACTTACAAATTTGTAAGTTTGTTGTTAGGAAAATCGATGTTATGACAATTATTCCATTGGTAAAATAAAAATATCGAAGGGGAGAGAGGGAGGATGAAAAAGATGAAAGCACTTCAAAATTTATCATATAGCCAAGGTGTCAGTCTTATTTGTTTAGGGGGATTTGCTGCATCTGTTACGTTAGCTGTTGTAATAAAGATGATTCATCAAATCTTTTAATCTTAGAGTAGGGAAGGAATTGGTTGTTATAAATAGTAAGAAAAGGATTGTAAATAAAAAATAGCTCTTAGCAGTAAGTAAATGCTGAGAGCTATTTTTATGATTATTTTTCTACTTCTGGCTTCTCACTTGTTACAGTAACGTCTTTCCAATGTGAAGTTATTTGATTCACTTCAGCATTGACATCAAAATCTTTTACGCGCTTATTAACACCTGTTAAATCAAATGTGTAATGAATTGGAATCATCGGTGCTTCGTCATGAATTAATTTTTGCCATTTATCGTATACTTCTTTACGATATTTTTCATCAGTAGCTTTTTCTGATAATCCAGCATCTAATAACTTCGTATTTTCATCATTTACCCAGCGCTGATAGTTAAATCCAGCATTTTTACCCCATAGACCAGAAAGGTCAGGATCAGAACCAGTGTTCCAAGCACCAGAGAAAATATCAACCTTTGGATCATCTTTTTTAATCATTTCACGCATAGCATTAAATTCATGTAAGCGTCCATCAACAAGTTCTACTTTTAAGCCGATATCTTTCCAAGATTGGATATAGAATTTTGCAAGTGGTTCACTTGTTTCACTACCGTTACTAGCTAAGAAGTTAATTTTAAATTCATTACCTTTTGGATCTTCACGGAATCCGTCACCATTTTTATCTTTATAGCCAGCTTCATCTAATAGTTTTTTCGCTTTATCTACATCTAAGTTATATGCGCCAGCATTGTTATTATGGTACTTTGGCATAGATGGTGGAATTGGAGAGTTAGCTGGAACACGAAGTCCGTGATATACTTTTTCTCCTAATTTTTCTCTATCAATTGCATAAGCCATTGCTTGACGTAAACGAACATCTTTGAACTTATCGTTATCCATTACAGCTTCATTCTTTGCTTTGTCCATATGTCCAAATTTAAATCCGATATAAGTGTAAGCAAGCGCAGTTTTTCCTACTAGTTGTGTATTTTTTAATTTACTTACGTTTGGATATTGATCAGCAGTAATTGATGCAATATCAATATCACCTTTTTTCAGAGATGCACTAACAATAGATGGATTTACAACTTTTAATGTTACATTTTTTAGTTTAGGTTTGCCAGCCCAGTAATCATCGAAGCGCTCATACTCAACTGATTCACCAGGAACAATTTTCTTCACTTTAAATGGTCCGAATCCAATTGGGTTTTGACGGATCTTATCAGATTCAGCCAGTTTTTCAATTGGTACATCACCTAAATATTTTTTAGGTGTAGGATATGTCCAAATACCAGTTTTCAGTGAAGGGTTTACTTCTTTATAAGTAATTGAAATTGTTTTTGGGTCGACTACTTTAATACCAGAGATTTTGTCAGCTTTTCCAGCGTGATATTCTTCCATACCTTCAATCATTTGCATTTGTGTATCGTAACGGATACCTGTATATTTACTATTACCAATGATTAAGTAAGAATATTCTAAATCCTCAGCGGTTACAGGGTTACCATCGTGCCATTTTACATTATCTTTAATCTTAATAGTAATTGTTTTTTTATCTTCAGAAATTGTATACGTTGCAGCACCGTCATTTGTGATTTCCCAGTTTTTATCTGAAGCTAATAAACCTTCATCAAAGAAATCCATAATTTCTGAATCTGGAGCAACTTCATACAATACTCTACTTAAAACACCAGCGAAAGGTGAATTTGAAACGAGTCCATAAGTTAATGATCCGTCTTTAATTTCTTTACCATCATTTTTTACAGCAGCACTAAATTTATTTGTTTCTACTTTTTTCGTATTTGCCTTTTTGCTACCGCTATCAGCACCCCCACATGCAGATAGTAATAATGTTGAAGCAGCAAGTGTACTTAATACTTTGTACAATTTTGGTTTGTTCATAACTTCTCCACCCCTTAACCTTTTCTTTGTCTCGCATCAGCCGCACGTTTTAACGCTTGACCAATAAAATTTATACACAGCATCAACACTAAAATCATGATTGATGCGGGTAACCAAATCCACCATTTTTCTTGCAATACATCTGGGTTTGTTGCGTAACTTACAAGTGTACCAAGACTCGGTGTGCTTTCTGGTAGACCGAAGCCTAAGTAAGTCAAACTAGATTCAATCCCGATGTTACCAGCAAGATTTAATGTAATATTTACGATAATAATAGAGCTCAAATTAGGTAATATTTGCTGGAAGATAATTTTCCAATTTGGTGTTCCTAACGTTTTTGATGCAGATACGTAATCAAGTTCTTTCTCCGTTAATACTTTAGAGCGTATAAGCCTTGCTTTTCCGACCCATAAGAAAGCCGTCATTATGAGAATAAATGTAGTAATATTGAAAGTTGGAACGAGTGAGATAAATACGATAACAATCATTAAGAATGGTAAAATCATCATAAAGTCGATAAAACGCATGATGATGTTATCAACAACTCCCCCAAAATAGCCAGCAATTAGTCCCATCGTAAGACCGATAAGGGTTGATAAAAGAGTAATGGCTAAACCAACTGTAAAGGAATTACGTGTACCAATAATTAATTGTCCGAAAATATCACGGCCACCATAATCAGTTCCTAGCCAATGTTCAGCTGAAGGAGGATCATAAATGGCGAACAGATCAACTCGAACGATATCTTCTTGTTTCATAATAAATGAAGTTGCGTAAACGGCTATTAATATTAAAGCTAAAAAGAATAGGGAAAACATTGCTAGTTTATCTTTACGAAATTCGCGCCACATAATGGAGAAACCAGAAGGGCTCTTTTCGTAATGAATGACTTCAGTTTGTTTTTCAGGATTTGCTAACATAACGTTTCTTCACCTCCATTAATCAATACGAATACGTGGATCAACGATGCTTAGAATAATATCGGAAAGAAGAGTCCCGAGTAGCGTTGCGAATCCAGTAAATAATACAAGAGCAGTTACGACACTGAAATCACGTTGAGTAATAGATTGGAAAAATAGTTGTCCAATTCCTGGGTAGCCGAAAATATTTTCTAGAATAATAGAGCCACCAACTAAACCTGTAATTTCATATCCTAAAAATGCTGCAATTGGTAAAAATGAATTTCGTAAAATATGTCTGGAATATACTTTAGATTCTGGTACACCTTTTGCTTTTACTGTGCGTACAAAATCTTTATGTTTCGTATCAATAATTTCACTTCGTAAATATTGTACAGTTCCTACAGTGCCAATTAATGCCCCAGATAAAGCTGGTAAAATCATATGATTTAATTTACTTAAATAGTAATCAAATGATCCGGCTGCCACTTGTGGATCAACGCTACCACTTGTAGGGAAGATCGGGTATAAAAAGCCGAATAAGAATAACATTACTAATCCGAAAATAAATAGGGGTGTACCAAATCCTAAAAAGTTATAGAGTGTAATGAGTCGATCAGCCCACGTATCATTCCAACGCCCACTTATAACGCCAAGTGGAATGGCGATTAAATAAGTAAGAATAAGAATTAGAAGAGCTAACAGCACTGTATTACCAAGGCGTTCCCCAATAATATCTGTTACTTGTATTTTATGTGCGTAAGAAATGCCGAAATCTCCTTGTACGGCGTTTGAAATCCACCTTACATATTGTGTGGGAATAGGATCATTTAACCCAAGTTTCTCACGTTGTTCTTCAATTACTTTTGGATCGGCTTTTGGGTTTGCTAGTTCAGCGCCACTTAATGCATCACCTGGCATTGCTTTAGCAAGTGTAAAGACGAGTACGCTTAATACGAATAATTGCGGTATCATAACTAAAATCCGGCGTAATATAAATTTCCACATGTTTTATCACTCCCTTATGGTAATGCCACCCGGTGAGTTGGCGAGATTGGTTTTAAATCGTAAGCACGTCCATTTTCATTGAAATAATTTTCGTATGATTTTTCGTACTCAGTGCTTACTTCACGACGCAATTTACGCTGTTGTTCGCGGTTTTCCGGACGAATATCAGGAATAGCTGATATTAGGCGCTTCGTATAGATGTGCTGTGGGTTATTATAAATTTCAGCACTAGTTGCTTCTTCCACAATGCGTCCGCGATACATAACACCGATACGGTCACACATATGGCGAATTACACCTAAATCATGACTAATAAATAAGTATGTTAGTCCGAGTTCAGATTGTAAATCTTGTAAGAAGTTTAAAACTTGCGCTTGTACTGACACATCAAGTGCAGATACAGGTTCATCTGCGATAATAAGCTTCGGTTTTAGTGTAAGTGCGCGTGCAATACCAATCCGCTGTCTTTGTCCACCGGAAAATTCATGTGGGTATTTATAAATAGACTCTGGATTTAAGCCAACTTTATCAAGATAATCTTGAACAGCTCTACGCTCTTCATCAGGTGAGAGTTTCTCAAAATTCCGAAGTGGTTCAGCGATAATATCCATAACACGTTTCTTCGGGTTTAAGGATGAATAAGGATCTTGAAAAATCATCTGAATATCTTTTCGCTGTTCTCTTAGTTCTGAGCGACTTAATTTTGTTAAATCTCTATTATTAAAATGAATGCTACCGCCTGTTGCTTTTGTTAAGTGCATAATTGCTTTTCCAGTTGTTGATTTGCCGCTCCCAGATTCCCCAACGATTCCGTACGTTTCGCCAGGTTGTAGTTCGAAGCTTACGCCATCAACAGCACGAACGTAATCTAATGTACGACCGAAAACACCACCTTTAATTGGAAAGTGTACTTTTAAATCTTCTACTTTAAGCAGTGCCATGAGTTACGTCATCTCCTTTCTTATCTTGGAAGTTAAAATGTTTGTAGCAAGTGCAACGTACCCAATGGTCTGGTTTTACTTCATGTAAAACGGGATTTTCTTCATGTTGATCAGGTCTAATCCACGGAATTCGTGCTTGGAATCGACAACCTGTGCGAGGTAACTTAGCTAATGTCGGCACAACACCTTGAATAACATGTAATTTTTCCTTTTCAGCATACGCAGATGGAATAGAGTTTAATAGAGAACGAGTATATGGGTGAAGAGGGTTATTAAAAATTTCTTCAACTTTTCCTGTTTCTACAACTTGTCCAGCGTACATAACGACGATACGATCGGCTGTTTCTGCGACAACACTTAAATCATGAGTAATTAAAATGATGCCCATTTTCGTTTGTTCTTGAATAGATTTTAGTAAGTCTAAAATTTGTGCTTGGATGGTTACGTCAAGAGCCGTTGTTGGCTCATCTGCAATAATAAGTGCTGGGTTACAAGCAATTGCAATTGCGATAACAATTCTTTGTCTCATTCCGCCAGATAATTCGTGTGGGTATTGTTTATATGTAAGTTCTGGTTTTGGAATACCAACTTGATGAAGTAGTTCTAAGGTACGTTCTTTCTTTTCAACTTTTGAAAGGCTTGTGTGGTAGTCTAAATTTTCTTCGATTTGTTTTCCAACTGTCATAAGAGGATCGAGTGCTGTAAGAGGTTCTTGGAAAATCATACCGATGTTTGATCCGCGTACTTTATTCATCTCTGCGGCTGACATCGTTAGTAAATCCTTATCTCTATAGTTAAGCTGCCCTTGTAATTTTGTATTTGCTTCATTATGCAGTCGCATAATGGAAAGGGCAAGTGCACTTTTTCCGCAACCTGATTCACCGACTATCGCGACAATTTCATTTTCATGGACTGTTAACGAAACATCATCAACTGCGGCATGATATTGATCTTGTATGCGAAAGGAAGTCTGTAAGTTTTCAATGCGAAGAAGTGGATTCTTCATGGCTATCCCTCCATCTTTCTGAAAAGACTAAATATTTTGTATGTTGTTATTTTAATATAAATTGACAATGTTTGACAAGAGAAAGTTGAGAAAATATTCAAAAATCTTTTTATATAGAGATTGGATGCATGTATATAAGTAGTTGGAGTGTTTTGAAAACGCTAACATGTATAAGAAAGGGAAATAAATCTTTTGTAAGAAAAAAGTATTATATGTAGAAAAAAGAGAGATGTTCTGTAAAGAACAGTCTCTCTTTTTTTGGTAAGAATAATATTAGTGCTTAAGCTTGCTTTTGTTTTGGAGATCCTGTCTTTAAAGTAAGAGCAAGGAAGAACATTGCAAGTACACAAGATGCAAGTAACAAGATGAATCCGCCATCCCATCCAAATGCATCGACGATAAAGCCCATAGCGGCACTAGCGAAAGCTGCTCCGCCTAAGTAACCGAAGAAGCCAGTTAAGCCCGCTGCAGTTCCAGCAGCTTTCTTTGGTGCTAAGTCAAGAGCGTGTAGACCAATTAACATAACCGGTCCGTAAATTAAAAATCCAATTGCAACAAGTGCGATACTATCAACCATTGGATTACCAGGAGGGTTTAGCCAGTAAACAAGAACGGCGATAAATACACCAACCATAAATAAAATACCAGCAGGTGCGCGGCGTCCTTTGAATAGTTTATCACTCATCCAGCCGCAAAGAAGTGTACCTGGAATACCAGCCCATTCATATAGAGCGTAAGCTGTACGTGAACTACTATGAGTAAAGCTTTTTTCTTCTACTAAATAAGTAGGAGCCCAGTCTACAACACCGTAACGTACGAAATATACGAAAACGTTCGCAATCGCGATGTACCATAAAAATTTATTGTTTAGTACGTATGTAAATAAAATTTCTTTTACCGAAAGTTCGCGTTCGCGATCTTGTACTTTTTCATCTGGTGGATATTCTCCAGTATGTTCTTCAATAGAAGGTAATCCACAAGATTGAGGTGTATCTCTCATCGTAATTAATACATAAATACCAACTAAAATTGAAAGAATACCTGGGAAGTAAAAAATACTTTTCCAGTCATTTGCAAAGAAATATAACCCTAATGTTACAAGGGAAGGCATAAGTGCGCCACCGACATTATGAGCGACGTTCCAAATAGACATTTTTGTACCACGTTCACTAATAGAGAACCAGTGAACCATTGTACGACCACAAGGAGGCCATCCCATCCCTTGTACCCATCCATTTAAAAACTGAAGTACAAACATAAGTATAATGCTCGTTGTAATGAAAGAAAATGAGCCGAAAACAATATTAATGATACCTGATAAAAATAGCCCAGCTGCTAAAAAGTAGCGAGGATTACAACGATCGGATACGATACCCATAAGAAATTTACTTAATCCGTAAGCGATAGAAACTGCTGAAAGGATAACCCCAAGCTCCCCTTTACTAAAGCCTTGTTCAATTAAGTATGGCATTGCTAGTGAAAAGTTTTTTCGAACAAAGTAATAACCTGCATAGCCGATGAAGATACCTAAAAATACTTGTAAACGTAATTTACGGTATTCACTATCAACGCGATCAGCTGGTAAGCGTTCCACGTGGGGCGCAGGTTTAAAGAATTGTGTGAAAAACATAAAATGAAAATCCTCCCCAATTTAATTCGAAGTGTTGTAAGTCAGAGAGAATATAAAAAGGCCATGAAATATAAAAAAGTTTCCTTTTTTATGATTCATAGCCGTGTACTCCGATTCTCCGTGACTGTCAATATTAACTTCGACGAAAATTATACAACTTTGTGACAAAAATGTAAACGTTTTTATAAATAAAAAGTGTTGACGGATTTTGTTCGCGGTATTAATATTTAAATACATTAAATATTTTGGTGCTTAAATAAGAGGTGGATAACATGCCAAATGATATGACGCATATCGATAAAATTCAAGCTCTTGCTTTTTCGATTGGAAAGAAAATGCAGACAGAGTTATTAGAACAAATGCAAGCAACAGGACTTACACCACCGCAGTTTTATATTTTAAAGATTTTAGATCATTATGGAGCTTCAAGGGCGACAAAATTAGCGAAAAAAATGTATGTAAAGCCTAGTGCAATTACAGTGATGATCGATCGCTTAATTGACCAAGAGCTTGTCGAGCGTTATCACGATAAAGATGACCGTCGTGTTGTCGTCATTGAGTTAACAAAAAAGGGGAAAGCTAGGGTAGAAGAGGCGATGACTGCTCGTAATGAGCACATTGCAAAATATTTCTCACATTTAGAGTTGCAAGAAAGAGAAGATTTGTTACGCCTTTTTGAGAAGTTAGAAACTATTATTTGCGGGACACAAGAGGAAAAAGAGAAAAAATAAGAGGAATTGAGGAGATTACATGGAGCAACAAGACAATATAAATAGAAAGTTGTTGTTAGTCGGTTTAGTAATTGCGATGCTATTTGCTGCCTTAGATGGAACAATCGTTGGTACAGCAATGCCACGTATCGTTGGTGAACTAGGCGGATTAAGCTTAATGACGTGGTTAACAACAGCTTATATGTTAACATCAACAACAGTTGTACCAATTGCAGGTAAATTAGCGGATTTGCTTGGTCGTCGTAACGTATATATAACAGGGTTAGTTATCTTTATGGTTGGCTCAGCATTATGTGGTATGGCAAATGGTATGACAGAATTAATTATTTTCCGTGGTATTCAAGGTCTTGGCGGCGGTATTATGATGCCGATGGCTATGATTATTATCGGAGATATGTTCACGGGGAAAGAACGTGCGAAATGGCAAGGTATTTTTGGTGCGTTATACGGTCTTGCTTCTGTAATTGGACCACAAGTGGGTGGTTGGATTGTAGATGCAGTGAACTGGAGATGGGTATTCTACATTAACTTGCCAGTTGGTATTTTAGCAACAATCTTTATTGCAATGGGATTAAAATCACATAAACAAACAGGACCAATTAAAATTGATATTGCTGGGATCTTTACGATGATTCTCGGTGTTGTCAGTTTATTACTGGCATTAACGTTTGGTGGAAAAGATTACGCATGGGATTCTTGGCAAATTATCGGGTTATTTGCATTAGCTTTAATTGGTATCGTTAGCTTTGTTATTGTTGAAACGAAAGCAGAAGAACCAATTTTACCGATGCATTTCTTTAAAAATCGTACATTTACATTACTAAATGCGATTGGATTTTTTATGAGTATTGGAATGTTCGGTGCGATTATGTTCGTACCATTCTTCATGCAAGGAATTGTAGGAGTAAGTGCAGCTGAATCAGGAACAATTATGACGCCAATGATGATTACAATGATTGTGATGAGTATTATTGGCGGGCAACTTGTATTAAAAGTTGGTGTAAAACCACAAATTATTACAGGAATGCTTATAATGGCTGGAGGATTCTGGTTATTAACAACGATGGATATGCACACAACTAAATTGACTGCTACTTCTTATATGATGGTTATCGGTTTAGGAATGGGTCTTGTAATGCCGACATTAACATTAGCGTTACAAGAAAGCTTCCCGAAAAAAGATCTTGGTGTCGTAACATCATCAAGTCAGTTCTTCCGTCAAATCGGCGGAACATTTGGTATTACAATTTTAGGATCAATCATGAATAACACTTCAGGTACAACATTAACAAAGAATTTAGTACCTGTATTAGATACATTCCCGAAAGAAGCGGGACAAATGGTAACGAAATTTAAAGATATGATTCATACAGATCCACAAGGTTTATATTCAATGTTATTTAGTCCAGAGGCATTAAAACAAATGCCAGAAGCGTTCGCTAACAGCATTGTACCGATTTTGAAAAACTCTTTAGTAGACTCACTTCATACTGTATTCTTAACAGGATTAGTATTTATCGTAGTAGGCGCTATCTTTACAATTTTCTTACAGAAGATTAAACTGTCAGATCGTAAAAAAGATGCTAAAGAGCCAGCTACAGAAGAAAAAGAACAAACTATATCATATTCGTAATGAAAAAGCATCGCCTTATGGCGGTGCTTTTTTGAGTATAACCTTAAAAGCTTTTTCGTGAGAAATGATTGACGTATTTCTAGAAATACGTTATATTATTTTCTGTAAACGGTTACATGAAATGGAGAGGGAAAAGAATGAGTACGATTAAAGACGTTGCGAAATTAGCGGGAGTATCTGTTGCGACCGTTTCCAGAGTGTTAAATAAAAATGGATATGTTCATGAAGATACATTAAAGAAAGTAGAACGAGCGATTGAGATGCTAGATTATAAACCTAGTACAGTAGCACGCTCACTGTATAATAAAAAATCTCGTTTAATTGGCTTAGTTGTTCCAAATATCGTGAATCCATTCTTTCCAGAAGTTGCACGTGCCGTAGAAGATGTAGCTCATAAGCAGGGATATACGGTTGTACTTTGTAACTCTGATGAAAATTTAGAGAAAGAAAAGCAATATATTGATGTACTTAGGCAAAATAATGTGGACGGATTTATTGTAGCAACAAATCCACAAAATAGTGTTAATTACATGAATTTGTCAGTACCAGTCGTTGCAATTGACCGTATGTTTAATGAGCGTATACCTGCTGTGTATGCAGATAACTATGCGGGAAGTCAGGCAGCGACAAAGCTATTAATAGATAAAGGCTGTAAACATATTGCGCATATTCGTGGACCGCGTGACGTAAGCACAGCGAATGAACGTTTTGAAGGCTTTGTAGACGTTATTACACAAAATAATCTTTCTTATATGATTGCAGAGAGTACATTTGATCCAGCTAATAGTGAGCGTGTAGCAGTGGAACTATTAGAAGAATATCCGCATATTGATGGTATTGTTGCTGGGAATGATTTAATTGCAATAGGTATCGTCAAGGCTGCGCTTCAAAAGGGAATTTCTATTCCGGATGATTTACAAATTATCGGATTCGATGGAATTTCTTTAACAGAGATGATGTATCCATCTATTACAACTGTTGCACAGCCAATTTACGAAATGGGGAAAATTGCAACAGAACTACTGTTAGATCAGATGGAAGGAAACGTATTAGAAGAGAAACATTATCGTTTACCGATTGAAATTATAGAACGAAATACAACGAAGTAAGGAGATGAAATAGATGCCAAATATTGCAGTAGTAGGTAGTATTTCAATGGACTTAGTGGCCGTTTCAAAAAAACGTCCGAAAGCAGGGGAAACAGTAATTGGTGAAGCATTTCATACAATTCCAGGAGGGAAAGGAGCTAACCAGGCGGTTGCTGCAGCGAGATTAGGCGCAAATGTAGCGATGGTTGGAGCGGTAGGAGACGATAATTATGGAACTGTAGTTAGAAAAAATTTAGAGAACGAACGCGTTTTTATCGACTATGTGGTACCGGTTACAGATACGGCGACAGGAATTGCTCATATCGTTTTAGCAGAAGAGGATAACAGTATTGTTGTCGTGCAAGGAGCGAATGCTCTTGTCAATGAGTCGGTTGTAAATCGTTCAAAAGATCTTCTTACAAAAGCAGATATGGTTGTGCTTCAACTAGAGATTCCACTTGAAACAGTAAAATATGTATTGGCTATTTGTGAGGAACACAAAATCCCGGTTATGTTAAACCCAGCGCCAGCACAAGTGTTATCAGAAGATATTTTAGAAAAGGCAACTTATATTACGCCAAATGAACATGAGTGCCGCATTGTATTAGATGATTTCACATCACCAATTGAAGAGTTACTGGCTAAATATCCAAACAAACTATTGATGACAGAAGGTTCTAACGGTGTACGTTTCCATAATGGTACGGAGATTGTACATGTTCCTAGCATTGCTGTTGATGTAGTAGATACGACTGGAGCTGGTGATACATTTAATGGTGCATTAGCAGTTGCGCTTTCTGAAGGAGAAACACTTCAAAAAGCAATTCGTTTTGCGAATATTGCTGGTGGTCTTTCTGTAACGAAACTTGGGGCGCAAGGCGGTATGCCAACGAGAGATAAAGTACGTGAAGTGCAGGTGATTGTCGGATGAAAAAGCACGGCGTATTAAACAGTGAGATTGCATCAATCCTTGCTTCACTTGGGCATACGGATACGATTGTAATTGCTGATTGCGGTTTACCAATTCCTGATGGAGTAAAAAGAATTGATTTAGCTGTTGAAATTGGAAAACCTAGCTTTTTAGATGTATTGCAAGTGGTAGCGGATGATATGGCAATTGAAAAAGTGACGTTAGCAGAAGAGGTTATTAACAATAATGCGGAAATAAATAAAGAGATTGAGCTGAAATTAGTAGAGCCAGCGCTTGAATATGTATCTCATGAACAATTTAAAGAGCATACGAAAAAAGCGAAAGCTATTATTCGTACAGGCGAGGCTACGCCTTATGCCAATGTAATTTTACATGCAGGCGTGATTTTTTAATAAAGGGAAGTGATGGGAATGCGTATTGAAATGAAAAATATTTCAAAGGCGTTCAATGGCAATCCTGTTTTGAAGAATGCACAATTTATGATTGAAACAGGAGAAGTCCATGCATTGATGGGGGAAAATGGAGCGGGTAAATCAACGCTCATGAAGATTTTAACAGGTGTATACAAAAAAGATGGTGGAACAATCACGATTGATGGGCAAGAGCACACCTTTAAAAATGCGAAAGAAGCTGAAGAGTACGGTATTGCATTTATACATCAAGAATTGAACATATTATCGAATTTAACAGTAGCTGAAAATATGTTTCTCGGTAAAGAGTTAATGTATGGAAAGACAGGGATTTTGCGTACACGTCAAATGAATGCGATTGCGCAGCAGCAACTAGCGGAACTAGGGTTACATGTAAAAGGTGCTATGTTGGCAGGAGAGTTATCGGTTGGACAACAGCAAATTATCGAAATTGCGAAAGCATTAATGACAAACGCGAGCGTTATTATTATGGATGAGCCTACAGCGGCATTAACAGATCGTGAAATTGAAACGTTGTTTACTGTCATTAATAAATTACGTAAAGAAGGCGTTTCGTTCGTGTATATCTCACACCGAATGGAAGAAATTTTTTCAATATGTGATACCATTACGATTTTACGTGATGGGGAATACGTCGGAAAGAGATCCATTCCGGAAACATCGTTTGATGAAGTAGTGAGTATGATGGTGGGGCGCAGCATTGGTGAACGTTACCCAGAACGGAATAGTCAAGTTGGCGATGTTATTTTTGAAATCCGTAATGGAACGAAAAAAGGGAAGTTTGAAAATGTTTCGTTTCAAGTGAGAAAAGGTGAAATCCTTGGTGTAGCTGGCTTGATGGGAGCTGGCCGTACGGATATTATGAAAGCGATATTTGGATACGAACCTTTAGATTCTGGCCAAATTTTTATAAATGGGCAAGAAGTAAAGATTGATAGTCCGATAGATGCGATTAGACAAAGAATCGCATTCATTACAGAGGATAGAAAATCTGAAGGGTTAGTGCTAGATTTCTCAATTCGAGAAAATTTAGCTTTACCAAATTTAGAAAGTCTTTCAAAGGGAAGTGTTCTAAGCGACGAACTAGAACAACAGTTTACAGCGGACATGATGAAACTTCTTAATGTGAAAGCATCTAGTGGAGAACAAGCGGTGAAATCTCTTTCTGGTGGAAATCAGCAAAAAGTTGTTATTGCAAAATGGTTAGGTATCCACCCGCAGTTACTCATTTTAGATGAGCCAACAAGGGGTGTTGATGTTGGAGCAAAAAAAGAAATTTACTCTATTATGAATAAGCTTACCGAGCAAGGAGATGCCGTTATTATGGTATCATCTGAGCTTCCAGAAGTTTTAGGGATGAGTGATCGCGTTCTTGTTATTCATGAAGGAAAAGTCGGCGGCATTTTAGAGAAAGATGAGGCATCACAAGAGTCTATTATGGCACTAGCTACAGGGGGAGAGTAAGGATGGCTAAGAAGGGGAATGTATTACAACAACTTGGGTCTTTAATTGGACTAGCGCTAATTATTATAGTCATTACGGCTTTAAATCCAGCGTTTATTGAAATCCCAAATTTATTTAATATACTGCGCCAAGTATCGATTAATGCGCTTATTGCATTCGGAATGACCTTTGTAATTTTAACAGGGGGTATTGACTTATCGGTAGGTTCTATTTTAGCATTATCAAGTGCACTTGTTGCTGGAATGATGGCAAGTGGCATGGACCCGTTCCTTGCGATGGCAGTTGGATTATTAGCTGGCCTTGTAATGGGAATTGTAAACGGTATCATCATAGCGAAGGGAAAAGTAGCTCCATTTATTGCGACTTTAGCAACAATGACTATTTTTCGTGGGTTGACGCTTGTTTATATGGACGGACGTCCGATCACTGGTCTTGGTGATCATTTAATGTTTCAAATGTTTGGCCGCGGTTATTTTCTCGGTATTCCGGTACCAGCTGTTACAATGATGATCGCTTTTGCAGTACTGTACTTTATTTTGAAGAAAACGACATTTGGCCGCCGTACATTTGCAATTGGTGGAAATGAAGAAGCAGCAGCACTATCAGGTATTAATGTTACGAGAATTAAAGTAATGATTTACGGTCTTTCCGGAATTTTGGCAGCGCTTGCAGGTATTGTCTTAACATCACGATTAGATTCTGCACAGCCGACTGCAGGTACTTCTTATGAATTAGATGCAATTGCAGCAGTTGTATTAGGTGGAACAAGTCTTTCTGGGGGAAGAGGATGGATTGTTGGTACATTCATCGGTGTACTTATTATCGGTGTACTAAATAACGGTTTAAATTTATTAGGTGTATCTTCTTTCTTCCAACAAGTTGTAAAAGGACTTGTAATCTTATTAGCTGTATTAATTGATCGTAGAAAAGAAGCGTAATGGAGGGACAGTTCATGAAGAAATGGTTACTTATACTCGTTGCATGTATTATGGTCATTACTGCTGGTTGTTCAATGGAACCGCCAGAATGGGCAAAGGATTCTAGCGATAAAGGTCGAAATAAAACTATTAAAGTTGGATTCTCTGTTTCAACTTTAAATAATCCCTTCTTTGTAACTTTGAAAAAGGGTGCAGAAAAGAAGGCGAAAGAAAGCGGCATTGAATTGATTGCTGTTGATGCACAAAATGATGCAGCAAAGCAAACAAATGATGTTGAAGATTTAATTCAAAAAGGTGTCGATGTAGTTGTTATTAACCCGACCGATTCAGATGCTGTTGCTTCAGCAGTAAGTGCTGCAAATGCAGCGAACGTTCCTGTTATTACAGTAGACCGCGTTGCAAATTCAGGTAAGGTTGTTTCTCACATTGCCTCTAATAACATCGAAGGTGGTCAAATGGCTAGTGATTACATTCGTGAATTAGTCGGCGAAGGAGCAAATGTTGCTGAGTTAGAAGGCATCCCTGGATCTTCTGCTGCTCGTGAACGTGGGAAAGGATTCCATAACGTAGCCGATAAGTCTTTAAAAGTAGTTGCCAAACAAGCGGCTGATTTTGATAGAGCGAAAGGATTATCTGTTATGGAAAACATTTTGCAAGCAAATAGCGATATTAAAGCCGTGTTTGCTCATAACGACGAGATGGCATTAGGTGCACTTGAAGCATTGAAGTCTGCTGGAAAAACAGATGTAGTAGTTGTTGGATTTGATGCAACAGAAGATGCTGTGAAAGCGGTTAACGATGGGCGTATGGCTGCAACAGTTGCTCAAAAACCGGAATTAATCGGAGAGAAGGCGATACAAACAGCAAAAGAGATAACACAAGGTAAAAAAGTGGACAAATCTATTCCGATTGAATTAGAGCTTATTAAGAAAAATAAATAAATATAAAATGAAAATTAGGAAGGAAGAACAACAAATGAAATTCTTTATTGATACAGCAAACATTAACGAAATTAAAGAGGCAAATGAATTAGGCGTATTAGCTGGAGTAACGACAAATCCATCACTTGTAGCAAAAGAAGGCGTAGATTTCCACGAGCGCATTCGTGAAATTTGCAACGTCGTAGAAGGACCTGTAAGTGCAGAAGTAATTAGTTTAGAAGCAGATAAAATGATCGAAGAAGGAAAAGAGTTAGCGAAAATTGCTCCAAACGTTGTTGTAAAAGTTCCAATGACAACAGAAGGTTTAAAAGCAGTAAAAGCGTTCTCTGACTTAGGAATTCGTACAAACGTTACATTAGTGTTCTCAGCAGTTCAAGCATTACTTGCAGCTCGTGCTGGTGCAACATACGTTTCACCATTCTTAGGTCGCTTAGATGATATCGGTCATAACGGTATGGACTTAATTCGCCAAATCGCAGAAATCTTTGCAATTCACGGTATCGAAACAGAAATTATCGCAGCATCTGTACGTCACAGTGTTCACGTAACTGACGCAGCATTAAATGGTGCACATATTGCAACAATCCCAGCAAACGTAATTGCTTCATTAGTGAAGCACCCATTAACAGATCAAGGAATTGAGAAATTCTTAGCTGATTGGGAAAAAACACAAGAGAAATAATAGAAAATCAAGAATCCTAGTTTAATTGACTAGGATTCTTTTTTTATTTAAAAGAATTTTCATGCAATTTTGCATATTGTCTTTTAAATTTTTTATATAAGCTATTTAATATATATCAAATCACTTTTTATGTTTCATATTTCGACATAAAACGGTAGAAGTTCTGACCAGAAAACTGGAGGGCATGATTCTATAACAGAAAGCTTAACGTTTATAGAATTATGCCTTTTTATCCCGCATTAACGGTCAGTAAGACTCCCACCTCAAAATTCAGCTGGGGCAAAGAAGTTAGGTGGGAAATCAACTGCCCGTAAATGCCCGATTGGTTCAACTAATAATCAGTGGGGATGAACAAACTCCCCACTGATTAAAGTTTCACTTTATATAGGGAGGGCAGTAAACAGGGATTTCGACAAAAATGCACTTATTTATCTGAATTTTAAGTTTTATAAAAGGAGAGAAATAGAATGAGAAGAAAAGCGCCATTTAAAGTGTTATCGTCATTAGCAATTGCGGCAATTATCGGATGTACATCTGTCATGAGTGCTCCATTAGCATACGCAGAAACGCCAGCAAAAGAGAAAGAAAATGTATCTACAACACCAATTGATTACAACTTAATTCAAGAAGATCGTTTAGCGGAAGCGTTGAAAGAAAGAGGAACAATTAATCCAGCATCTTCTAAGGAAGAGACGAAAAAAGCTGTAGAGAAATATATTGAAAAGAAACAAGGGGATCAGGCAAATAAAGAAATTTTCCCAGCCGATACTGCTAAAGAGGCATCTGATTTCGTGAAAAAAGTAAAAGAGAAAAAAATGGAAGAAAAGGAGAAAGTAAAGAAACCTGAAAAAAATGTTAGCCCTGAGCAAAAGCCTGAACCAAATAAAAAACAATTGAATGGGCAAGTTCCAACATCTAAAGCAAAGCAAGCGCCGTATAAGGGATCTGTTCGAACAGATAAGGTATTAGTATTACTCGTTGAATTTAGTGATTATAAACATAATAATATTGATCAAACGCCAGGGTATATGTATTCGAAGGACTTTAGTAGAGAGCATTATCAAAAGATGTTATTTGGTAATGAACCATACACGTTATTTGATGGTTCGAAAGTAAAAACATTTAAACAATATTACGAAGAGCAGTCTGGTGGTAGTTATACGACAGATGGATATGTAACGGAGTGGCTAACTGTTCCAGGAAAAGCATCTGACTACGGTGCGGATGGTAGTAGTGGTCACGATAATAAAGGACCAAAAGGCGCACGTGATTTAGTGAAAGAAGCTTTACATGCAGCTGCTGAGAAAGGGTTAGATTTATCTCAATTTGATCAGTTTGATAGATATGATACAAATGGTGATGGGAATCAAAATGAGCCTGACGGTGTAATTGATCATTTAATGATAATCCATGCAGGTGTTGGTCAAGAAGCTGGTGGTGGTAAATTAGGCGATGATGCCATTTGGTCACATCGTTCAAAATTAGCAATAGATCCAGTAGCAATTGAAGGGACAAAATCAAAGGTAGATTACTTTGGTGGCAAAGTAGCAGCACATGATTACACAATTGAACCAGAAGATGGAGCAGTAGGTGTATTTGCGCATGAATTTGGACATGACCTTGGCTTACCAGATGAATACGATACGAAATATACTGGAACTGGTTCACCTGTCGAAGCTTGGTCACTCATGAGTGGGGGAAGTTGGACAGGGAAAATTGCAGGAACAGAGCCAACTAGTTTCTCACCACAAAATAAAGATTTCTTACAAAAGAATATGGGTGGCAACTGGGCAAAAATTTTGGAAGTAGATTACGATAACATTAAGCGTGGTGTAGGAGTTCCTACATATATCGATCAAAGTGTTACAAAATCAAATCGTCCAGGCGTTGTACGTGTTAACTTACCAGGTAAAAGTGTCGAAACGATTAAGCCGGAGTTTGGAAAGCATGCATATTACAGTACAAGAGGAGATGATATGCATACAACACTAGAAACACCATTCTTTGATTTAACAAAAGGAACAAATGCAAAATTCGATTATAAAGCAAATTATGAGTTAGAAGCAGAGTGCGATTTTGTCGAAGTACATGCAGTAACAGAAGATGGAACGAAAACATTAATTGATAGACTTGGAGAAAAAGTAGTCCAAGGAGATAAAGATACAACAGATGGGAAATGGATAGATAAATCATATGATTTAAGTCAATTTAAAGGAAAAAAAGTGAAACTGCAATTCGATTATATTACAGATCCAGCTGTAACATATAAAGGTTTCGCGATGGATAATGTAAATGTAACTGTTGATGGACAAGTAGTATTTTCTGATGATGCAGAAGGAACACCTAACATGCAGTTAAATGGATTCGTTGTTTCTGATGGAACAGAGAAAAAAGCTCATTATTACTACTTAGAGTGGAGAAACTATGCAGGATCAGATAATGGATTAAAAGCAGGAAAAGGTCCAGTGTATAATACAGGTCTTGTCGTTTGGTACGCAGATGATAGCTTTAAAGATAACTGGGTTGGGGAGCATCCAGGTGAAGGCTTTCTTGGTGTTGTAGATTCGCATCCAGAGGCACTTGTTGGCAATTTAAACGGAAAACCAACTTACGGTAATACAGGTATGCAAATTGCAGACGCAGCATTTTCATTTGATCAAACACCAGCATGGAGTGTAAATTCATTAACACGTGGACAGTTTAACTATTCTGGATTACAAGGTGTTACAACTTTTGATGATTCAAAAGTATATAGTAATAAACAAATTGCAGACGCAGGAAGAAAAGTTCCGAATCTTGGACTTAAATTCCAAGTTGTTGGACAGGCAGAGGATAAATCAGCAGGTGCTGTTTGGATTAAACGTTAATAACAGAAAAGCACATTCTTCATATGAGGAATGTGCTTTTGAATTTGTACAGTAAGTTATTATTTTAGCTTATGTAATACAAGTGTCTGTTTATATGTAGTGTATCAAATTATGTAGGGAAAGGAAATATTTCCGAGGAAATTGTCGAAGTATCGTTGGTATTGATACACTTTTTTGTAAAAGAAGAAATGTAGTATTGCCTTTACCATTCAATTTATTTACATTGTTACTTAGCTACACACAAAAGTAATATATTCGGCAAAAAAAGACAATGATGGAATTATCCTATCATTGTCTTTTTTACTTTGTCTCTGCCTTTTATTTTGCTTCTTACGTAAATCATTCCGGCAAATGTTAATAAGAATGCAGTTCCAATAACGAAGCTGGCGCTAGGGGATGCCCCGATTGCTCCAACTGTAAAGGATCCAGCAACAACTCCTAATGAGAAGAAAGCATAAAACAATCCAAATGCTTTTCCGCGTTTATCATCTGTCGTATTTTCAACAAGTAATGCATTTATCGATGGGAAAAGGATAGCGAATCCAATGCCATAAATCATCATAACGATAAAGAGCATGCCTTTTGTTGCAAATAATCCAAGTAAAGATAATGCTAATGCCATTACTGCAATACCAATTAGCATTAGTTTTGAACGATTAAATCGATCGTAAATACGATTTGTTGGTAGTAAGAAGAAGAGGATAGCGGTAATACCGAATACACTTAACATCATGCCTGTTGTAGATGCTTTAAGCGCTAATGCCTCAACTTTCACTGGTAACATATAAGTGACAATTCCTTGTGAAAACATGAGTGTGAAAGCACCAATATATGCCTGTAATAACGGTTCTGATTTCAATAGTTCAAACATATCTTCTTTATTCATCATTTGTGTTCTTGAAGTATCTTTTCTTGATACGTTATTTGGTAAGAAGAAGAGAGATACGATTGTACCAAGAACCATTAAAATAGAAATGGTAATGAACACCCACTCTATACCAGCAGTTGCTTTCATAATCCCGCTGAAGGCAGGTCCTACAATTGCCGCTGTTCCAACAGCAGCACCAGATAGGGCCATTGCCTTACCTTGTCTTGCTGAATTTGTTTGTTTTGATAAAAACGTAAAGGCAGCAGGAATTAAAAATCCGTCACTAAACCCATGCATAAAGCGCACAACTAATAGTTGTTCACCACTTTGAACAACGGTGTATAACAAGACTATGAAACTCGTGAGTCCCATGCTTATATAAAGTATTTTTTTTGCACCAAATTTATCGACAGCAGCGCCAGCAATAATATTACCAATCATATTAGCGAATGAGTACATGCCGACAACTAGCCCAATAATAAGAGGGGATCCTCCAAGACTTTGAGCGAACGTACTCATAATAGGTAATTGTGAAAATGTATCTAGAAACGCTACGATAACAATAAAGTAAATAAAATATTTCAAGCGATATTCACCTCTCCTATGCTATTATGGCATAATGCTAATTTCAACCGCAATGAAATTGAGTTAACAGATGTGGAAAAAAGTACAAAGTGACAAAATATTGAACGTTATTTGTTAAAATTTAGTGGAAATGAGATTGTTTTTTTGAAATATATGGATAGAAGTATTATAATAGATTTGTAAACTTCACCAGGTTAAGTATATACATAGAGAGGGATGTATAAAATGAAAGCATTACTTTGGCATAATCAACGTGATGTAAGAGTAGAAGAAGTACCAGAACCAACTGTAAAACCAGGAGCAGTTAAGATTAAAGTTAAATGGTGTGGTATCTGCGGGACAGACCTGCATGAATATTTAGCAGGACCTATTTTTATTCCAACAGAAGAGCATCCATTAACACATGTAAAAGCACCGGTTATTTTAGGTCATGAGTTTAGCGGTGAGGTAGTTGAAATCGGTGAAGGCGTTACATCTCATAAAGTGGGAGACCGCGTCGTTGTAGAACCAATTTATTCTTGTGGTAAATGTGAAGCTTGTAAACATGGACATTACAATGTTTGTGAACAACTTGTTTTCCACGGTCTTGGCGGAGAAGGCGGCGGTTTCTCTGAATATACAGTAGTACCAGAAGATATGGTTCACCATATTCCAGATGAAATGACGTATGAACAAGGTGCACTTGTAGAACCAGCAGCTGTAGCAGTTCATGCAGTACGTCAAAGTAAATTAAAAGAAGGGGAAGCTGTAGCAGTATTTGGTTGTGGTCCAATTGGACTTCTTGTTATCCAAGCAGCTAAAGCAGCAGGAGCAACTCCTGTTATTGCAGTCGAGCTTTCTAAAGAACGTCAAGAGTTAGCAAAATTAGCAGGTGCGGATTACGTATTAAATCCAGCTACTCAAGATGTATTAGCAGAAATTCGTAACTTAACAAATGGTTTAGGTGTAAATGTGAGCTTTGAAGTAACAGGTGTTGAAGTAGTACTTCGTCAAGCAATTGAAAGTACAAGTTTCGAAGGACAAACTGTAATTGTTAGTGTATGGGAAAAAGACGCAACAATTACTCCAAACAATCTTGTACTAAAAGAAAAAGAAGTGGTTGGTATTTTAGGATACCGTCATATCTTCCCAGCTGTTATTAAATTAATTAGCTCTGGCCAAATTCAAGCAGAGAAATTAATTACGAAAAAAATCACAGTGGATCAAGTTGTTGAAGAAGGATTTGAAGCACTTGTAAAAGATAAAACACAAGTGAAAATTCTTGTTTCACCTAAATAATATAGAATAGTAAAAAGTAGCTCTTTTCTAGAAATAGAAGAGGGCTACTTTTTTTCTGTACAGAAAGGTGATAGACTTTCCTGTAACTACAGGTATTTTGTTTGGAAGGGGAAGTCTAATGCTTTCATTTATGTTGACATTGAAACGGATGCTAAAAGCTTGTTTACGAGCGTGGAAAGATAAAGAATTTCAAGTATTATTCGTATTAACATTTTTAACATTAATGTCTGGTACAATTTTTTATAGTACAGTTGAAGGATTACGTCCTCTTGACGCTTTATATTTTAGTGTGGTCACGTTGACGACTGTCGGTGATGCGAATTTTAGTCCGCAAACTGATTTTGGAAAGATATTTACAATCTTATACATATTTATTGGAATTGGATTAGTGTTTGGATTTATTCATAAGTTGGCAGTTAATGTCCAACTGCCAAGTATATTATCGAATAGAAAAAAAGAGTAAAGCATGTGTATGCTTTACTCTTTTTTTACATTAGTTTAGATAAGCCTTAATAATAGTTTATTAAAATGAAAGTGCATTCATTCATTATATTCACTATGTATAAAGTTATAATGATATGAACATTTGCATATTTTAATTTAGTGATAGAAATTTCGTGAAAGGTGGGATATTCTAGTCATAGGTTAACCGGACGACATCATAGGATCCTAACAAAAAGTTTACAATAATTCGATTATAAAATGGAGGATTTCAGATGAAAAAGAAAGTACTTGCTTTAGCAGCAGCTATTACAGTAGTAGCTCCTTTACAAAGCGTTGCATTTGCTCATGAAAATGATGGGGGAAGTAAAATAAAAATAGTTCACCGCTGGTCTGCTGAAGATAAACATAAAGAAGGTGTAAATTCTCATTTATGGATTGTAAACCGTGCGATTGATATTATGTCTCGCAATACAACACTTGTAAAACAAGATCGAGTTGCACAATTAAATGAATGGCGTACGGAGTTAGAGAACGGTATTTATGCTGCTGACTATGAAAATCCTTATTATGATAATAGCACATTTGCTTCACATTTCTATGATCCAGACAATGGAAAAACATATATTCCATTTGCAAAGCAGGCAAAAGAAACTGGCGCTAAATATTTTAAATTAGCTGGTGAATCATACAAAAATAAAGATATGAAACAAGCATTCTTCTATTTAGGATTATCTCTTCATTATTTAGGAGATGTAAACCAACCGATGCATGCGGCAAACTTTACAAATCTTTCATATCCACAAGGATTCCATTCTAAATATGAAAACTTTGTAGATACGATAAAAGATAATTATAAAGTAACGGATGGAAATGGATATTGGAACTGGAAAGGTACAAATCCAGAAGAGTGGATTCATGGAGCGGCAGTAGTAGCGAAACAAGATTACTCTGGAATTGTAAATGATAATACGAAAGATTGGTTCGTAAAAGCAGCTGTGTCACAAGAATATGCAGATAAATGGCGCGCTGAAGTTACACCAATGACAGGTAAGCGATTAATGGATGCACAACGTGTTACTGCTGGATACATTCAGCTTTGGTTTGATACGTACGGAGATCGTTAAGTATTTAAAAAAGGTCAAATCTCACAATAGAGTATTTGACCTTTTTATTACTATACAAATGGAGGTATGGAACGTGAAAGGTAAATTGCTAAAAGGTGTACTTAGCTTTGGGATTGGTTTAGGAGTTTTATACGGAGGTTCTTCAGTGCAAGCAGATACGTCTACAGATCAAAACAACACTTTGAAAGTGATGACGCACAACGTGTATATGCTATCAACTAACTTATATCCGAACTGGGGACAAAGTCAGCGTGCCGATTTAATTGGGGCGGCAGATTATATTAAGAATCAGGATGTAGTTATATTAAATGAAGTGTTCGATAATAGCGCATCAGATCGTTTGTTAGGGAATTTGAAGAAAGAATATCCAAATCAAACAGCAGTATTAGGTCGTAGTAATGGAAATGAATGGGATAAAACGTTAGGTAGCTATTCATCTTCAACGCCTGAAGATGGAGGCGTTGCAATCGTGAGTAAATGGCCGATCGTTGAAAAGATTCAATATGTATTTGCAAAAGGATGCGGACCAGATAATTTATCAAATAAAGGGTTTGTATACACGAAAATTAAGAAAAATGATCGTTTCGTTCATGTAATTGGGACACACTTGCAGGCTGAAGATAGTATGTGTGGAAAAACTTCACCTGCATCTGTACGTACAAACCAGCTAAAAGAAATTCAAGATTTTATTAAAAATAAGAATATACCAAATGACGAGTACGTTCTATTTGGTGGTGATATGAACGTGAATAAAATAAATGCAGAGAACAATAGTGACTCAGAGTACGCATCCATGTTTAAAACATTGCATGCGTCAATTCCATCTTATACGGGACATACAGCAACTTGGGATGCAACGACAAACAGTATTGCAAAATATAATTTCCCTGATAGTCCTGCCGAGTATTTAGATTATATTATTGCAAGTAAGGACCATGCGAATCCATCATTTATAGAGAATAAAGTATTACAACCAAAATCTCCACAGTGGACTGTTACATCATGGCTCAAAAAATATACGTATGATGATTATTCTGATCATTATCCAGTAGCAGCAACTATTTCTATGAAGTAGTCCTAAAAAAGTTTCTTCTTAAATAGGAAGAAACTTTTTTATTTTGTAGAGGAGATTCCAACTTTCTTTCCAATATGTATAAGACATATAGAGAAGAGGAGAGAAAGAATGTGGATCGAGGAATTTTTAAAGAAGTTCCATTACCTTGTGCATTTTTGGATGAAGTAGCTTTAGATAGAAATATTCAATTGATTATAGAATTAAGTGGAAATAAGAAGATTCGTATAGCGAGTAAATCGTTACGTTCTGTTCCGGTTATGCAAAAGATTTTAGCTGCAAATGATCGTTTTCAAGGTATTATGTGTTTTTCACCTAGGGAAGTTTTGTTTTTAATTGAACAAGGATTCAATGATTTATTGCTCGGATATCCTGCTTATGATGAAAGAGCGTTACATGAAATAAGTTTGCTAACAAAGCAAGGGCTCATTATAACTTGTATGGTGGATTGTGAAGATCATATTGTTTATTTAGAAAAAATTGCTGAGAAATCTAAAGGATGTTTTCGTGTTTGTTTAGATATTGATATGAGTAGTCGTTTTCTTAAGTTCCATTTTGGGGTCAAAAGATCACCGGTAAAAGATGTGCAAGGTGCTTTGAAAATAGTAAAAAGGTTGAAAGAATCATCATTTTTAATATTAGATGGTGTAATGGGATATGAAGCCCAAATTGCAGGGGTAGGAGATCGGATACCGAATCAACGAGTGAAAAGTAAAGTAATTTCACATTTAAAGAAGAAATCAGTGTTAGAAGTTAAAGAAAGAAGAGGGCATATCGTAAAAGAAATACAAAATCTAGGTATTGAACTAAGGTTCGTAAATGGGGGAGGCACAGGAAGTATAAAAACAACTGAGCAAGATCATTCAGTTTCAGAGATTACAATAGGTTCGGCTTTTTATGCCCCGAAGCTGTTTGATTATTATAAAGAGGTGCAATTTCATCCAGCTGTCGGATTTGCTTTACCAGTTGTGCGTAAACCAGCCCCAACAATTTACACTTGTCTAGGTGGTGGATATATTGCCTCAGGCGCAATTGGGAAAGATAAAGAACCTGAAATTTGGAGGCCGGGTGGTGCCAAACTATTAGCTGTAGAAGGCGCGGGTGAAGTGCAAACACCGATTTTCTATAATGGTGAGGAACGAGTAGAGATAGGAGATTCTATCTTGTTTCGCCATAGTAAAGCTGGAGAATTATGTGAGCGGTTTCCGTTTTTATATCGTGTGAAAGAAGGAGAGATTGTTGGGGAGTATTCAACATATCGGGGGGATGGCCAATGCTTTCTATAAAGGGACAAAAATGGAGAAATTGGACAGGGAATGTAGAAGGAACACCGCATTATACGATGTATCCAGAAAGTATACAAGATGTAGTAGAAGTTATAGAGCTTGCGCGAAAGAAAGGGAAGAAAATTCGTGTTGTCGGTTCAGGACACTCGTTTACACCCCTTGTGCAAACGGAAGAAATTTTAGTTTCTTTAGATGAATTGAAGGGAATTGTGAATATTGATACGGAGAAAATGGTTGCCGAAGTATGGGCAGGAACAAAGTTACATGAGCTAGGGAAGTTACTTGAGGAAAAAGGTTATGCGCAAGAAAATTTAGGGGATATTGATTCACAATCTATTGCAGGAGCAATTAGTACGGGGACGCATGGAACGGGTATTACCTTTGGAAGTTTATCAACACAAGTTATAGAAATTACGGCAGTTTTATCTACAGGTGAGACTATAGTTTGTTCGGAAACGGAGAATGTAGAATATTGGAGGGCCTTTCAGTTGTCACTTGGGATGCTAGGTATCATTGTAAGGATAAAATTGAAAGTTATCAGGGCGTATTCACTTGTGTATGAAAGTGAAAAACAATCATTATCTACTGTAATGAACAAATTAGAAGAATATAAGAAGAATCGCCACTTTGAATTTTTTGTTTTTCCTTATTCAGATGAAGTGCAAGTGAAAGTTACAAACGAAACAACGGGTAAAAAAAGTGATTTGAAATGGCATAAATTAAAGGTAGAGTTACTAGAAAATAAGATGTTTTCTTTGTTATCTAAAGGATGTAAATGGTTTCCTTCTATAAGTAAAGGAGTAAGTCGATTATCGGCTAAAGCTGTACCGAATACAAAAATAATTGGTCCGAGTTATGAAGTATTTGCTACATCGCGTGCGGTTCCATTTTATGAAATGGAGTATAGTGTTCCTTCAAAGTATATGCAGGCCGTTGTAGAAGAAATTTCAAACCTTATTGAAAAGAAAAAGTATAAAGTACACTTCCCAATTGAATGCCGTTATGTGAAAAGGGATGACATATGGCTCAGTCCAGCGTATGGAAGAGATTCTGCGTATATAGCTGTTCATATGTATAAAGGTATGAAGTATGCTGCTTATTTTGGTGAAGTGGAGAAAATTTTTCTAAAGTATGAAGGACGCCCGCATTGGGGGAAAATGCATACGTTAACGTATGAAAAATTACAAAATATATATCCAGAATTGCATTCGTTTCTAAAGGTGAGGAAATTATTAGATGAAGCAGAAATGTTTTCAAACCCTTACACAGAAAAGTTATTTACGATTATGAAAAAAAGCTGACAAAGTATTACTTGTCAGCTTTTTTTAGTACGATCGCATTTCTTGTTTGACTAATTCGCTCGTAAAATAGTAACTTATCACGACTAAATACATGTAATAAAACATGAATAATAAATAGACCGTTAATTACGAGTTGGAATAATAATATAACTACTAATACTAAAGGTTCTTTAAGATTTAAGATAGAGCTACTAGAAAGAATATAATTGATTCCACCTAAAACGAAATAGAATATACCATAACGGATGAATAGTTCCTTCAACGTAATACGATCTGATTTTCCTTTCACGTAAATACGAAGTAAAGCTTTACCAATTGTCTTTCCATTCGTAAAGTATGGAATGATAATAAAGTAAATAAAGATCGAACACGTTATGAAAATGAGTTCGTATATGTTCGTGTAAGATTGAATATTAGAAACAAAGAAAGAATTTCCTTTGTTTTTAATGAAAGGTACAACGATGGATAAGAAAATCCAATCAATTTGCATCGCGATAAAGCGACGAACGAATCCGACTGGTTTCGTTTCTAAATCAATATGACTATCTAATTCGCTTGCTTTCGGAAGGAAGTACGTAAATATTGGTGCAATGATAAAGCCGATTATGCCGCCTAATGTATTTAAAAACAGATCGTCTATATCAAATAAGCGGTACGCACAATTGTATATACCGTATAGTCCAGTCACTTGTGTTAGCTCGAAAAAGAGTGAAAGACAAAAAGAAATACAAATTGTTTGTAAGAAACTACGTCGGAAATAATAACGTAAGTAAATACCGAATGGAACGGTTAATAGAACGTTAAATGCTACTTGTAAAAACGCAGATTCTTTTAATAGGTAGAAATAAGTAGCTGGTTTCGTTAAAATTGCCGAAGTATGATTACTAATTTCTTGTATGAAATAAAATGGTGATAGTTGCATGTGCTGCGTATTAGCCGGTTGTAGGCTACAAGTATCATATGTTTGTGGTAACGGCAAAATCACAAGAAAATAGGCATTTAATAAGTAAAGTAATAATGAGTACAAAATCAATGAACGCCATTTATTTAAATAACCATACTTTCGGTAGTTAAATATTAAAAAAGGTATTAAGAGAAACATTGCTAAAATAGGAAATAAAATAAATGCTGTTTTTATTGGAAATATATATGCAGTCAAAATGAAGCTCCTTTCAATGAAAATTCGTTTATCATTATAACGTTAAAAGAGCCTAAAAACAAAATTGAAATATTTAGAAATAGAAAAAATTACAAATTTCAATAGAATTAAGTTATACTAAATTTAATATGAGGATATTATGATTATTACAAGTTGAGAGAGGGTACAAGATATGCGATATGAACTTTTTTCTGTAAGTGGGGATCATATTACAACTTTTGAAAGTGCATGGCGTTTTCAGGAGGGAGAACAGATTTTTGTTCATGATGATCAAATAAAACGAAATTTTATTATTATCCGCCTAACGCATGATGTATTTCAACAAAATAAACATGTTATTCGTTTGTATTGTCAAGAAAAGAAAGTATATGCATAAAAAAGCGAGTCATCCTAGTGTAATAGAATGACTCGCTTTTGATTTGCAAGTTTCACTTTATAAGAAAATAAGAGTAAGTACACCTACGATAATGCAATAGAAAGAGAAATATTTTAAATTTCCTTTTGCCATAATGTTCATAAACCATTTTAACGAAATATACGTCATAATAAATGTTGCGATAAATGCAACGACATATGGTACGAATAATGTGTCTAGATTTGGATCTTTTGCAATGTCTGTAATACTTAGTAATAAACCACCTAAGCTAACAGGGATATATAGTAAGAATGAGAAACGAAGAGCCGTTTCCTGCTTCATACCAAGTAACATCGCTGCTACAATTGTTGCACCTGATCGGCTTATTCCAGGAATTAGTGCGCAAGCTTGTGCTAATCCGACAATGATTGCATCTTTCATAGAAAGATCGCCATCATTTTTACGTCCACGCAAGTTTCTAATAATCCAAAGGCCGACAGCGGTAATAAGAAGGGAAATCCCAACCATTTTCACACCTTTTAAGTACTGATCGATGTAATCTTTAAATAAAACACCAATAACACCTGCTGGAATGGTCGCAATAACAAGGTAAATAATAAAGAAGAAATCTGATTTTGCATCTTCTGCTCTTGTAAATATATAAGATAGACCATTCTTCGTTAGACGAATTAAATCATTTCTATAAATAAGTAATACAGCTAATAATGAAGCTGAATTAACAAGTAGTTCAAAGCTAAACCCTTCTATTTTTAGTCCTAGCAAATGCTGTGCTAAAACGAGGTGACCGCTTGAAGAAATCGGAATCGGTTCTGTTAGTCCTTGGAACAGACCAAGAATTAAATATTTTAAAATGTAGTAAAATTGTTCCATAATAACCTCCTTGTTTAATAGTTGAAAGAAACAACTTGTCCATTATAACAAAGATACGGATGAATATTGAGAAGAAATAAATATTCGAAATATAATAAAAATCCCTTATAACAGCATAAGGGATTTTTATTATTAATGAGAACCTACTGTTTCTTCAAGACTTTTCGTTAATTGAACATCGACTTTCTCAGCATCATGAATGTGATTCATAATAGTAGTATTTAACTTTTGGAACATTTGTTGTGTATTAGCGAATTCTCGTAATATATCATCATTACAAGACTTTTGGTTTTCAATAGCTCTAATAACATTAGTAGCACCGTTTTGTAACGTTTGAATCATAATTAAAATATTTTCAATTCTAGCATTTGTATCAGCACTCATTTCTACACCTTCATCGACTAAATGCAAATTATCTTTTGTATTATCGTATGCTTTTTCAATTTCTTCTTGAATTTTTTTCGTTAAGTTACCAATGTTTTTTGTACTTTCTGCTGTACTTTCCGCTAGTTTTCTTACTTCATTGGCAACGACAGCGAAGCCTTTACCGTGTTCTCCAGCACGTGCAGCTTCAATGCTTGCATTTAAAGCAAGTAAATTTGTTTGTGCTGCAATGTTTTGAATGACTTCTACAATTTGCTCGATTTCTTTTGAGCGTTCACTTAAATGATTCATACTATTAGACGTGCGCTGAGATTGTTCACCTAATTTATTAATTACAATAAGTAAACGATGAACAGATTCTTTTCCTTCGTTAGAACAATCAATAATTTCTTCAATAGATTGAATTAAGCTTTGTTCTTTTTGTAACATTTCGTTATTCAATTCATTGGAATGTGTCGTACGTGTTGAAACATTTTCGAAACATGAGCTTAATTGTTGAACTAAACTTTGAAGCGTATTGTGCTGGTTATTTACAAGTTTATGCTCTTGAACAACGCTTTGTACACAATCGTGGATAGAAGAAATGGTCTCTTGTTGTTCAATATCCTTTTGTTTTAATTTTGCTTCAAGTTCCTGGATACGATTTTCTAATTGATCAATTTTATGTTGGAGAGATTTCTTTTGCGTAAACATATATTTATTTCAACCGCCTTTAGAAGTTATATTTTCTCTATATTTGGATTTTAGCATCTTTTATAATTTTTAAATATAGGAATTGTTAAATATTTAAGAATCTATTACATTTTATGCATAATTCCCTTTTTTTCGTCATGAAAAATAAACTGTATTTAATGGTATTGTAAACAAACTGTAAAATAAATCATGTATAACTGTATAAGAAGGGAGTCGGATTATGAACTATTTTAAGCGAATCAGTAGTCTTGTATTAGCAGGCATTATCGGTCTATCTAGTACAGTCGCTGTTAAAGCAGAGTCAAACGACGAGAAACTTAACAACATGCAACAGCAATTGCAGCAAAACGATGCAGATATGCAAAAGAAAGAGCAAGAGAAGCAAGCTGTTAGTAAAGAAATTCAAGGTATCGAAAACGAACTACATAATTTAAATAATACAATTGCAAAAAATAAAGAGGATCAAGCTGCTATTCAACGTAAAATTGATGAAACACATAAGCAGATTGAGCAAAAAAAGGAAGAAATTGTCGTTTTAGAGGATAAAGTCCTTGCTCGTAAAGATATTATGAGAAAACGTATGGTTTCTGTTCAAAACAGTTCAAATACAAGTTTAGTAGTAGAAGTTGTAGTAGAGTCAAAAAACTTTGCAGATTTCTTACAACGTATGAACGCAGTTTCTACTATTCTAGAAGCTGATAAAGAAATTTTACGTCTACAGGAACAAGATCTTCGTCAAATTGAAGCAGACAAGAAAACAATTGACGAAAAAGAAGCATCTTTAGTAGTAGACAAACAAAAATTAGCAAAAGCGCAAGCTGATTTGCAAGATAACTTGAAAAAGCGTCAAGATAACTTACAAACAGTTCAAGCTAAATATAACCAGATTGCAAGCCAACTTAATTTAGCAGCAGAAGAAAAAGCTAAAATTGAGTCAAATATGAAGGCAGTACAAGAAACAATTGCTCGTGAACAAGAAGCAGCAAGAATTGCAGCAGAAGAACGTGCAAAAGCAGAAGCAGCTGCAAAGGCTGAGCAAGAAGCTTTAGCGAAAGCACAAGCAGAAATTGCTGAAAAGCAAAAACAAGAAAAAGCTAATAAACCAGCTGAACCAGTTGCTAATAATAATTCGAAGGTAGAACCTCCACAACCTGAACCATCTCCTAAGCCAACTGCTGGTGGGAAAGAAATTTATGTAGAAGCTACAGCTTATACAGCTGATCCAGCGGAAAATGGTTATGCGCCAGGTCAACAAGTATTTTCTGCATGGGGACACTATAACTTAACTGCAAACCCAGGAATGAAATTAATTGCTGTAGATCCAAATGTTATTCCATTAGGTAAAACTGTAAATGTTGAAGGTTATGGAGTCGCAATTGCAGCAGATACTGGTGGAGCGATTAAAGGTAACAGAATTGATGTGTTAATGCCTGATAAAGGGTCTTCTAGTCAATGGGGAAGAAAAATCGTTAAAGTTACAATTTTAAACTAACACGTAATCCAACTTTACAATACGTAGAGTTGGATTTTTTTATAAAAACAATGTTAAGTTGAGTTTACATTTTGTTAAGGGTAGCATACAATGATGGTGAGAGGTGGTAAATTTGACCATTTTAAATAGAGTGAAGGAATTAAGAGCTCGATTTAATTTTTCGCAAAGTGTATTAGCAGAAAAGGTTGGAGTGACGAGACAAACAATCGCGGCAATTGAAAAAGGGGATTATGTTCCTTCCTTGTTATTAGCGCTTACGATTTGCGATGTGTTCGAGCTCAAGATGGAAGATGTGTTTGTTTTAAATAAGGAGGGGGAAGAGGATGAATAGAATTGTTGCTTCGTATATTATAAATTTATTTTACAGTGTATTAGCATGCTGGGCATTCGTAGAGTTTTATGATTTTTATATACAGTTTGCTGATATTATTAAAAATGAAAGTTTACCATCTAAAATAACAATGAGTTTGACACCTGTTGTATTAATATTTATTGTAGCTATCATATTAGCGTATTTTAAAAGATTGCATAAAAAGAAATATAACAAATCATCATTGCGATTATATCCTTTATTATTTCCCCAAGAGGATGAACGGGAGAAGGATATTACAGATAAAGCATGCCGCACAACATTTGTATCATTATGGTTTGTATTACCTTGTGCACTAGGATTATTAATATTTACACCTGTAGCAAATTTATATATTTCGGCATACCCTTTATATGTTGTGTATTTGATTTATTTAATTCAAATGACAGTATTCCACATATCTCTATACAGAAATAAATTAGCTTAAAAAGAAACCTTCTTGCCCATGCAAGAAGGTTTCTTTTCAGCTTATACTTGTACATATAGCAATATTATCTTATCATTTTATGTAGAGTAAGATTTTGTAAGGGAAAGGAATTGTATATGAATAAGCAAAGAATTTATAGTATAGTAGCAATCCTCCTATTTGTTGTAGGTGGTGTATTAATCGGCAAGCCATTTTATGATGGATATCAAGCTGAAAAGAAACAGACTGAAAATGTACAGGCTGTCCAAAAGATGGATTATGAAAAACATGAGACGGAATTTGTAGATGCTTCGAAAATTAATCAACCAGATTTGGCAGAAGTAGCGAACGCATCTTTAGATAAGAAACAAGTAATTGGTCGTATTTCGATTCCAAGTGTTTCATTAGAACTTCCTGTTTTAAAGTCTTCTACTGAGAAAAACCTATTATCAGGTGCAGCAACAGTAAAAGAAAATCAAGTGATGGGAAAAGGGAATTATGCATTAGCAGGACATAACATGTCTAAAAAAGGTGTTTTATTTAGTGATATAGCTTCTCTAAAAAAAGGCGATAAAATTTATTTGTATGATAATGAAAACGAATATGAATATGCGGTTACTGGTGTATCTGAAGTAACTCCTGATAAGTGGGAAGTTGTTGAAGATCATGGGAAAGATGAGATAACGCTAATTACATGTGTATCAGTGAAAGATAATTCTAAACGTTACGTTGTTGCTGGTGATTTAGTAGGAACGAAGGCGAAGAAATAAAAAAGAAGGTCAACTCTTTAGAGAGTTGACCTTCTTTTTTACTAATGTTGAGAAATAATAGAATATTTTTGTTGGTATTTAAGTATTTTTCTATTTATGTATAATAAAGTTAGAATTCAAGATTTTGGGAGGAACAAGAGTGAAACAACAGGTGAAGAAACTTCTTTTAACAACAAGTGTAGCGTTATTGGTAGCTCCAATTTCAGCCTATGCGCATCCAGGACGTACAGATGCTAATGGGGGACATACGTGTCGTACAAATTGTGAAAAATGGGGATTGCAGTACGGGGAATATCATTATCACAATAAACCAGCTTCTAGTAGTGGTGCAACAAGTCCAGCTCCTAGTCAAAATAATAATGGTGCTGTAGAAGCTGAAAGACAAGCGGAAGCGCAGCGTAAAGCTGAAGAAGAGAGACAGCGTGTAGCGGAGGAACAAAGAAAGGCAGAGGAAGAGAGACAACGTGTAGCTGAAGAGCAAAGAAAAGCAGAAGAGGCACGTAAACGAGAGGAAGCACAGCGTCAAGCTGATATGGAAAAAGGGCAGCTTGAGGGACAAAAAAGTGGAGAGACTGATTTTAAAGCAGGGAAAAATGATGCGGAATCACATTTAGCTGGGAAATCAGATACATATAAAGAAGCATTCAAAACTGCTTATGCTGCATCTTGGTCTTTAGAAGAGCAGAAGAAAACGCATTTTGAAAAAGGAAAAGAGCAAGGTTTAGCACAAGAGACGATGGAAGATAGTCAAATTGCTCCAGAGTTTAAGCCAAACTTTGCAGAAGGTTTCCAAGTAGGGAATAAAGAAAGAACAGAAAAAATTGAAAAAGAGCAAGCTGAACTAGGGGAAAAGGCAGGTAAGGAATTAGCTGGAAAGAATCCTGGAAATAGAGAGAAAGATGTATACGTGAAAGCATATGAAACAGCGTATGAAAAAGGCTATAAGTCTACAAAAAAGGCAGTAGAAAAAGCTGGATATAAGTATGCATTTGAGAACTATGATTTGAAAGTTCCTGCTAAGTATGAAAAGAATGAATCGTTAAAGAAATGGTTTACTGAAGGGTTTAAATCAAATGAAAAAGCAGCGGAAATTCGAGAGGAAGGATATAAAAAGGGAGATAGCTGGCTCTCATTCTTCTATAAAAATTTCGTGCCAAGTGAATATAAAGAACATAAAGAGCTGTATGAGCAAGCTATAGAAAAAGGTAAGAAAGCATAAAAAAGATGAGGGGAAATCCCTCATCTTTTTTTAATCCATCCATTTCACTAATTTCTTAGAAATTAATAATAAAACACAACCTAATACAATTGCTACAGCGCCAATAACTGTAAATACTTCAGCATATCCAAGTGAAGTTGTGAAGCTTGCAAGTTGTCCACCTAAAATGTTGGCGATTCCTGAGCTTGCTAACCATACTCCCATTAATAAAGAAGCAAGTTTTACTGGGGCAAGTGCACTAACCATTGATAGTCCAACAGGTGATAAGAATAGCTCACCTAACGTATGGAAAAGATACGTAAAGACGATAAATAGTAAGTTTGCTTTTTCTGTAATGTTATGTTCATCACTACCTGTTTTTAATGTAGCAATAACGAGAATGATATAACCGATACCGAGCAAGATCATACCAAGTCCCATTTTTGTTGGGATTTTTAGGTCCCCTTTTTTTCTAGTTGCAAGTTTTGCCCATAATGCCGAAATGACTGGAGCAAGTAAAATAATAAATAATGGATTGACCGATTGGAACCAAGATGTTGGAATTTCCCATCCGAACACAGAGCGGTCTACAAATTTGTTTGTATATAATGTTAATGAGCTACCAGCTTGTTCAAAGCCAGCCCAGAAGAAGACAACGAAGCATGTTAAAATGACGATAACTGCAGTACGTTGTTTTTCTTTTTTTGTTAACGGTGTATCACCTACTGATGGTTGTCCATCTGTTGTTTGTAAATCGCGAGTTGGTTTTTTACCAATATCACCAAGGAAGCGATTGGATAGTGTTGTAAATAAAATTTGTCCAATGATCATTCCGATTGAAGCGGCTAAGAATCCGTAACGGAATCCGTAATGTACAACGCCATCAACCGTTGTTTTGAATAAATTTTCTGATAAAAATCCGCAAACGAGTGGAGCTAAAAATGATCCGACATTAATACCCATATAGAAAATGGTAAATGCACTATCACGTTTTGGATCGTTCTCTTCATATAATTCCCCAACCAGTGTAGAGATGTTCGGTTTGAAGAATCCGTTACCGATAATAATAAGCGCTAATCCGAGGTATAGGCCGACTTGGTTTTGCAAGGCAAATAGTGTAAGGTTACCGATTGCCATTGTTATACCACCAATTGTGATTGCTTTTCGTCTACCTAGGAACCGGTCTGTTAAGTATCCACCAATCATTGGTGTGAAATAACAGGCTCCAGTGTAAAATCCGTAAATAGAGAGTGCCCATGCGGGACTAAACCCAAGACCACCGCTTACTAAAGCTGTCGTTAAATATAATGTTAATAATCCTCGTAATCCATAGTAACTAAATCTTTCCCACATTTCTGTAAAGAAGAGTAAGTATAAACCTGGAGGATGTTTCTTTTTTCTTTGTTGTTCTTTTTCTAGTTGTATCGCTGATTCCATGTTATTTTCCTCCTGACACAAACAAAAACAAAGTTAATAATTTTGTACATTTAATATTTTACCTTATTAAATATTATAAGTCAATAAAGGTTGATTTTTCAGAAGAAATTGGAAAAGGGATATAGCTATAGAATGAGTGTTTCTTTTATGTTAGACTATGGACTATGTTTTCTTTGTAAAGAAGCGGTTTATTGCACTTTTTTATATGTGAAATTGATTTCATAAAAGGTGAAATTATAGAAGGAGAAAGAGATGAAATTGTTACAGAAAAAAGAAATTTTACTTGTTAGTCTTATGTTATTCTCGATGTTCTTTGGAGCGGGGAATCTTATATTTCCACCTTTCCTTGGGTATGAAGCAGGAGAACATGTGTGGATTTCATTAGTAGGGTTTATTATATCAGCAACAGGTCTTCCGATATTGGGAGTTATTGCGATTGCAAAAGCAGGAAGTTTTCAAACGCTAGCGGGTAGAGTTCATTCTTCATTCGCCATTATTTTTCCATGTATCGTGTATGTATTTATTGGACCAGGCCTTGGCATTCCGCGTGCAGGAAGTCTCGCTTTTGAGATGGGACCGGGTCAGTTATTCCCGGAAGCAGGTAGCGTAATCTTATTATGTTACACAGTTATTTTCTTTAGTATTGTGTACTGGTTAAGTTTATCCCCGTCTAAATTAATGGGGTTGTTCGGAAAAGTTTTAACACCGTTATTATTAGGTATGATTGCTCTTATCTTTATAAAAAGCATGTTTACATCAGTAGGTAGTGTGAAAGAGGCTGCTGGAAATTATGGACAAGCGCCTATGTTCCAAGGGTTTTTAGATGGATATTTAACGATGGATGCATTAGCAGCTTTAATTTTTGGGATTGTGATTGCAAATGCTCTTCGTGCAAAAGGTATTGAAGATGATAAAGGTTTAGCGAAATATATGAGTATTGCTGGAATTGGTGCAGGACTATTATTATCTATTATTTATGTCATACTTGGATATGTCGGTTCAATGAGTGGGTCATTGGGGATATTTGATAATGGCGCGCAAGTGTTAGCACAAGTGATGACTACATTATTTGGACAAGGCGGAGTCGTTTTATTAGGACTTATTTTTACGATTGCGTGCTTATGTGTTTCAATCGGACTTGTTACATCTTGTAGTCAATTTTTCGCAAGTGCATTTCCAAAAGTAGCGTATAAAGTGTGGGCATTTATCTTAAGTTTTGTTAGTATGATTTTAGCTAATTTAGGATTAACACAAATTTTAAAAGTATCAGTACCAATTCTTGGATTTATTTATCCAGTTGCATTGACGCTTATTATTTTAGGGCTATTCCATAAGTATATTGGAAAGTATGTATGCATATATCCAGTTACAATTGTGATTGTAGCAGTATTTAGTGCAATCGATATTTTCAATAAAAATGTGATGATGAATCAGTGGACATTAGTATTGAAATACATTCCGTTTTATATAGAAGGTGTTGGGTGGATCATTCCAGCTATTATAGGTGCTTGTATTGGTGTTATCGTGAGTAGTGTTTTAAATAAGAAGAAATGAGTAAAAAGGTGTTTTCCTATTTCGGAAAACACCTTTCTTTTTTTGGGAAAAATAGTATTGAAAATGAATAGACTAAGAGTATGATAAAGATAATTGGTAATATATAGGTTTCGAACGGATGATGAGGGGGGAGCGCATGAAGGAGGATTTAAATAAGAAAATAGAAGCACTCGAAACGGCAATTGAAACGATGCAAGAAGCACTTTTTGAATTGAAAGCAAAACAAAGAGAAATAGAAGTAGAAAATGCTCAGCAACATGTTAGTAAGGAAAAGAAAGAATATATTGAAACGGTGATGGAGGAAAAACAAAAAGTAGAAGTAGCTACAATAAAAGAGCCTGTGCAAGAACGTGAGGTAAAACAAGTGGATATATCTGCTTTTAAGCCGGAACCATTTAATATTATTAAGTTTTGCCAAACGTGGTTACCACGCATATTTGTCGGTATTATGTTGCTTGGAGTAATTTGGTTATTTAAAGCAGGGGTAGATGCAGGATTATTAACACCAGCAATACGAATTGTGTTTGGTATTGTCCTATCAATCGGTTTTTATTATATAGGGGATATTCAAATTAAACGCGAGCGGCAAGCATTAGGGTTAGTACTAGCAGGAGGAAGTATTACGGGTATAGTTTTAACGACATTTGCGGCACATTATTTATATGGATTTATTCCAGCGAGTGTTGCGTTTGTATGTAATATTGCATGGGTCATTTTAGGTATTTATATAGCGAAGAGGTATCAATCGGAATATCTTACTATATTCGTAGCGGTAGGAGCTTTCTTCGTGCCGTTCTTATTAAATAGTACAACTCCTAATCCGTATGTTTTCTTTGGATATGAGATGATACTAACGCTCAGCTTATTATGGTATGCGTTGAAAAATCGTTATCAGTATTTATATATGATTTCTTATGTTGTTGCTGCTATTGTTCTTTTTGTCTTCTTTGCTGTTATGTCAATGTTAGTAGAGGATTTGCAAGTCCAGTTAACAGTAGTTTATGGTTTAATTCACTTACTATTATTTTGGCATATGTTTACGGAGAGAAGTTTTATAGTAGAGCCACGCTTGGCGATATTTAGTGCGAATGCAGTCTTCTTTATATTAGCCATTTCAAAAATACCTGAATTTACAACATGGGGATTAATGATAAGTGCACTCGTGCACGCTATTATGTTTGTGTTTGAATATAGGAAGAATAGACATTCTACATTTACAAATCTTTTATTTGGTTTCGCAATGGGAGCATTTAGTTTAGCGATTTTATATGAGTATAGTTTAGTGAATGCAGCGATTGTACTATTATTACAAGGTTTCCTTGGTATGTTTACTTCTATTAAAGGAAAACAACAGATAAAATTGTATGTTAGTGCGACGGTTTACGCAATTGGAATGATACAGACTATTTTTAGCCCGTTTGATCAATTTATTTCGGCAGGCTTTGTTGCCCATCTTATTTTAATTGGAACGCTCTATTATTGCATGAAACAAGCAAAAGAAGTATTAGCAAGCTTTGGCAAGTATGTGTATTCTATAGCACTCTATTGGTTTATGGTGATTGTATTTATTACAATTACTAGAATCGGTGAAGTTTTGTCCACAGATGGAAGCATAATAAGCATATCTGTATCGTTATTATGGATGGTATATGCATTATTTGCAGTTTGGTTTGGACGGAATAAAAATATGAATGAAATATTGTATGCAGGCTTAGTCGTGTTAGTCGTAACGATAGGAAAGCTATTTCTTCTAGACTTACCAGAAGTTTCAATGATGATTAGGGCAGTGTTATTTTTAATAGTAGGTAGTATAGGTATCGTTATTTCAAGAATGTTTTTCTCAAAAGAAGAGAAGTGAGAAGAAGGCAATCCATATCTGGATTGCCTTTTTCATTATTTCTTATTAATCGTTACAGCTTCATTATATTTCGCTGTTGTATTTTGGCGTAAACGAAGTGTTGCTTGTCCAGTCGTATTTGGATCGATTTGTACGTTCACAATTTTTTCAGCAGAACCTAAGCTATTTGTTGTGAAAGAAAATGCACTACTATATCCGAAAGTAGATGGCCAAGTGCCGTTTGTATTTTGAACTTTTGCTACTTGTGTACCGCCAGTAGTGAATATACCTAAAGAGTAATTAGTGTATGTTGTATTTGGTAATAAGTTATTTACTTGAATTTTGATTTGGAACACTTCATTGTTTGGTAGAGTGCTAGGGTGTGTAACTACGTAGTCATTTGCTGTTACTGCACCGTTATAGCCATATGAACCAGGTTTAAAAGTATTTGTATTAAACCATTGATAACCTGCATTTGGCGCACTCCAAGGTTCAGGTTGTGGCTCAGTTGATAAGCTTGGTTGTTCAAATGTTTGTAAAGTGGTAGGTAAATCAAGTTGTAAACCATTTACTTGATCTAAACTTGTAAATGTTTCTTTATTCGATAGCCAATTTACGATATTTTCTAGTAAGATAGCATCGTTTTCTTCTTTATATCCATCGTAAGTTTTCTTTGTTTGACCAGAGTCTTCACGAACGTATTTTGGCGTAGCATCTTCAACAGGAGAAGAGTCTCCAATAAAGGCAGCTTTTCCAAGTCCTACTTTTGCGATCGCAGCATAAGGACCTTCTGCAACACCACCGCCGTTATATACACCGCTATCGACAGCGTTATTCCATTTTGACGGATTCTCTGGAAGATAAACAATTCCTTTTGCTAGTTTTGGATTTGTAATTGCTAAAGTAGAACCAGCATGCATTGCTACAGATGAAACCCCTTCTGTAATTCCGAATGATTGTTCAGGTGATACAATATTTTTAGCGGAAACATCACCGATTGCATTATAGCGGAAGCGAATACCGAAGTTGTCAGATAGCCAATCAGAGCTTTCTACTCCTTGCATAGCTTGTGAATTGGCTTCTTCGTTAGGCATTCCTTTTGCTGGATTATCCCAAGCACCGCGTCTATATCCGTTAAATACTTCAGAAGAGTCCCAACGATTTTTATTACGATCTGCATTATAATGATCGGCAATGAAGAAGATACTACCGCCATTTTTCACGTATTGTAACATAGCATCTTGTTCAGATTTTTTGTAAGGAATATTTGCTTCTGGAACGATAAACACATTGTAGTCTTTTAAATCTTCGTATGTAATCGGTGTTGATTTACGTAGTTCTTTTACATGATAGCCGTTTTGGGCAATGCCGTTTCCGAAATCAGAAAAGCCACCATCAATAACCCAGTCAGCAGTCCCGGCAGTTTGACCGTGTGTATTATCGAATAATACTTTTTTCCCATTGTTTTGATTTACAACTTTTGCAGCAATTTCAGGAGCTGGGTCTACAGAGCTTTCTGCATAAGTAGACGGTATGAACGAAGTCCCTATACTTAGTGTAATTGCTGTTGCTAAAGAAAATGTAATCCATTTTTTATTCTTCATAGAAGAATCCCCCTAATAATAAATATATGTGCTTTAATAATGTAATTTATTTTTCTGTAAAAATAAAGACGGAAAACATAAAAAATATTAAAAATTTGTAAAAATACCGTGAAATTTGTTGAGAAATATTTATAGAGATTTAAAAATATCCCTTCCAAGTAATAAGGAAGGGATGTTTTGCTTAACTAATTTTTGAATTAGGTGTTTCATCAATTTTATGAAAACCTTTCATGTAATACACGACAGCTAAACCGATAAGCCAAATTGGTCCAACAATTAATGCAATCCTTGTATCTTCTGAATACGCCATTATACATAATACGAGTGCAAGGAAAGCAAGTGAGAAATATGAACTTAATGGGTATAAAGGCATTTTATACGATAACTTTTGTTTGTTTTGCGTCGGCAAACTTTTACGGAACTTAATTTGAGCGACTAATATAATACCCCAAGTCCAAATTGCCCCGAAAGTTGAAATACTAGTGAGCCATGTAAATACTTTTGCAGGCACAAGATAGTTTAATATAACACCAACGAGTAAAACGATTGCTGTTGCTACAATTCCTTGACTTGGAATGCCATTTTTATTTAAACGACCGAATCTTTCAGGAGCTTTTTTCTGCTGAGCTAATGTATACAGCATGCGGCCTGTACTAAATAAACCACCATTACAAGAAGAAAGAGCTGCTGTTAATACGACAAAGTTAATAATTCCTGCTGCTTTTGCGATACCGATTTGCTGGAATGTTAATACAAATGGACTTCCTTTCTCACCAAGTTCGTTCCATGGATAAATTGCCATCATAACGAATAGAGCCCCAACGTAGAACAGTAATATTCTCCAAAATACGTTATCGATTGCTTTTGCGAGTGTTTTTTTCGGGTTTTGCGCTTCACCCGCTGTAACGCCGATTAATTCAACGCCTAAATAAGCGAATAGCACCATTTGCATGGAGAGGAGTAACCCAGAAAAACCATTTGGGAACCAGCCACCATGTGACCAAAGGTTTGAAATGCCAGTAGCGATACCACCGTTTCCGAAGCCAAATAAAATAATACCAGCCCCAACTACTATCATACAGATAATTGTGACAATTTTAATGAGAGCAAACCAAAATTCAAGTTCTCCAAATACTTTTACAGATAAAAAGTTGAAAGCACTCATTAATAATAGAGCGAGTAAAGCCCAAGTCCAGCGCGGAATATCTGGGAACCAGTACTGCATGTAAATGCCAGCAGCCGTAATTTCAGCCATGCAAGTAACAACCCATAAGAACCAGTAGTTCCAACCAGTAATATAGCCAGCTAGTGGTCCAAGATAATCATATGCATATTTACTAAAAGAGCCAGCAACAGGTTGTTCAATTGCCATTTCTCCGAGTGCTCGCATAATGAAAAAAATAACGAGTCCAGCAATCATATAGCCTAGTAAAATAGAAGGGCCAGCTAGTTTAATAGCAGAAGCAGATCCTAAAAATAGTCCAACGCCAATAGCTGAACCGAGTGACATTAAAGTAATATGTCGTTCTTTTAAACCGCGGTTTAAAGTTCCAGATTTGTTTGTGTGCTGCATAAGAAGAATCCCCCTTGTAGAGTGAACGATATTTGAATGCGTTTACTAAATATTTAACTATTTCAAATTATAAAACATTTCTATCTGTTATGCTACAAAAATAATCATTATTAACTGTACTACATCTGTGCTTGTCAGACTTAAACTTAAAATTCGAACTATTAGCGAATATATTGACTCTTCTTTTTATTGATTGTTAAGATTAAGTATTATATTTTCTCACATACTAGTAAGAAAAGAATGTGTGATAATAATTTAGATGTAGGAAGGGTACATAACCATGTTTCAATTACAAAAATATAACACTTCTGTGAAGCAAGAGCTTTTAGCTGGCATCACAACTTTTTTTACATTTGCGTATATTCTTGTCATCAATCCGAAAATATTATCTGATGCAGGTGTACCATTTGATCAAGCTTTTACGGCAACGATTATTGCGACTGTTGTAGGGACGCTATGTATGGCGTTTTTAGCTAACTATCCAATTGTTATTGCTCCAGCTATGGGAATGAATGCGTATTTTGCTTATTCTGTTGTTCAACAGGCAGAGGGGATTACATATGTCATTGCGTTTTCAGCAGTATTTGTAACAGGTATCATTTTTCTTTTATTATCTTTCACTTCATTTAGGCAAAAGCTTATTGTCGCAATTCCTGATAGTTTAAAACATGCAATTGCAGGTGGAATTGGGTTATTTATTGCTTTCATTGGATTACGTCTATCTGGAATTATCGTTGATCATCCATCTAACTTAGTTACGATTGGTGATTTCCATTCTCCAGCCGTTATTTTAACTTTAGTTGGTTTGATTTTAGCGGCGGTATTAATGGCATTGCGTGTGAGCGGTGCATTATTTATTAGTATGATTGTGACAGGAATTATCGCCTTCTTTACAGGGCAGCTGAAGTTTACGGATAAAATTGTTGCGATGCCTCATTTACCAGAGGGGATTATCGTTTCAAATCCAATCAACGCCTTTTCAGATGTAATTGAATACGGATTATATGGCGTTGTATTTTCATTTTTACTTGTACTGTTATTTGATACAACAGGAGCATTACTCGGTTTAATTAAACAAGCAGGTTTAATTACAGATAATACAGAGAAACGTTTTGGTAAAGCATTTATTGCGGATGCAATTGGCGGTACTACAGGCTCTATCTTTGGGACAAGCCCAACAGCAGCGACGATTGAATCGTCAGCTGGTATTGCTGCAGGTGGTAAAACGGGATTAACAGGTATTGTAGTAGTCGGCCTAACGATTATAACGGCATTCTTTAGCCCTGTTATTGCTTCTTTATCAAGCGTAGCCGCTATTACAGCTCCTTCATTAATTATTGTAGGTAGTTTAATGGCACAAAGTATTCGTGATATTAATTGGAATGAATTTGAAGATGCATTACCAGCATTTTTAATTTTCGTTGGTATTCCGTTAACGTCTAGTATTGCGAATGGAATTGCAATTGGATTTTTAGTGTATCCAGTCTTAAAAATTGTGAAAGGGAAAGGGATGGAAGTACATCCATTACTATACTTATTTACAATTTTATTTGGATGTCATTTATTCTTATAATATAGGAGAGGGGGCTTCTTATGAGGGGCTCCTTTTTTGTGTATAATAAAGTGAAACTATAAGTAGTTACGAAAAATATAAATTACATAATGGAATATATATGTTACAATAAGGTGGAGGTGGAACATGGATGGCTGTAAGTAAAATAAAAGTCGCGCGTGTTCAGTTAGATTTAACACAGCAACAATTAGCAGAAAAAGTAGGCGTTACAAGGCAAACGATTAGTTTAATTGAGAAGGGGAAATACAACCCATCTTTAGATTTATGTTTGAAAATTTGTTATGCAGTAGATAAAACTTTGAATGATTTATTTTGGGAGGAAAAGGAGTGAGGGGATGAGAATCGTGAAAGATGAACGCTTAATGATTGAGGGGCTAAAACATATTAGACTCGTTTTCATCTTACAAAATATTGTCATACTAGGTATTGTTTTTTATCGCTACGTTTTGCAAGATGCAGGATATGAAAGTGTTTCGGATTTATTAATGGTATTTATGGTCGGGATAGTAGTTATTAATTTTTTAAACTTGAAAAATTCAGTGGAAGTGTATGAGCATACGGGCGGAGTATCACGCAGTTATCTTATGAAGCTATTATTCATTCCTGTAGGTATTGTTATTGGTATTTTAGCTATTTGTATCGTTGTAACACCAGATATTTCGATAAAGGAAATCAGTTTGACAGGACTTATTATGTTAGCTTGTTTTTTAGTTCCTAGTCTGTTTATATACATATATATGAAAAAGATAAAAAGTGAAGATTGAAATATAAGAAAAGCTTTCCCGTATTGTGGAAAGCTTTTCTTATATTCTTTTATATAGTACTTTATGAAGACCAATTGGTTCAATTTCAAAGATTTCACCATGTTCTTGGAAGCCTAAGCGCTTGTAATAGTCAGACACAGTAATTCGGCCATTACACCATAATATATTTGCTTGACGCTCTTGTAAGATTTGTTCTGCTTTCTGAATTAAGGAGCTTCCAGCGTGGTTGTTTCGAAATTCAGGTAATGTGGCCATTCCTCGTAGACGATAATGAATACCTGTAGGTAGGTCAGGATATATTTCTTTTGAGAAGGAAGCGATACTAATTAGTTTATCATTTATAAATGCCCCTAGGTGAAAGCTGTCTGTTTCATAGTCGGAAGGATATTTACAATCTGCTAATGTTTGACTCGGGCGCAAAATTTTTTGACGTAATACGTAAGTTTCAGATCCGTCAATATTTTTCACGGTAATCATATTAACATCCTTTCTTATAACGCTTTTTCTGTTAATTGTATAAAGAAATAGGCAGGTGCGGCGAAAAGTCCGAGTATGCTAGCGGTTCCGAGAAGGAGTGAAAGTAAGAGGCAAGAGTACTTTATTCCATTCGACTTTTTCCATCCGTAACTACAAATTTCAATACTAACACCGATGAGAATAATGGCACCTAGTATTTCGGCTAATAATAAAAGAGCTAAAGTTACAATAGACATAATGTGATCCATCCTCATAATATGTGATAGTAACATTTTACCATATGAAATGGAAAAAAATGCCCCTCAATTATGTGAGGGGCATTTTTTTATTCTAATATGTTTTTTAGTGTATCGATATGTTCTTTTGAGCCTGTTACAAGTAATGTATCACCGTGTTGTAGTCTTGTATCACCATGTGGGATTAATGCTTTATTTCCACGATAAATTTGAATGACTAGTACATCACCTAAAAATGGAAGGCGACGAAGTGCAACACCGTTATATTTATTGCTACGTAGTTCAACCTCACGGACTGTTTCGTTTGCTGTTGTAATTAAGCGAACGAGACTCGGTTTATCAATTAGCGCACGTAATAGAATACGTGTAGAGTTAATTGTTGAGAAGACAGCGATATGTTCTTGTGTTGCTTTTTCTTGTAGAAGTGGATCTTCTACACTTGCAATAACATGTTCAACACCTAGTTCTTTTGCGTGTTCTGCTAATAATAAGTTTTGCTCATCATCACTTGTTGCAACAACAACTCGGTCTGCATGAAAGGCTGTTTGTTCAGTTAACGATGCAATTGTGATGTCATCTAATTTCACGATAGGGAAGTCATGTGATTTCGCTTCCTGATCATTTATTTTGTTTTGACGCATCATATATAGTGTTACGTCATAATCTTCTCGTTTTAAATCAAGTGATAACGGAAGGGTAATTCTGCTCGCACCAATAATAGAAACTTTTGGTTTTGGTGTTTCCACTTTTGGGAACATCTTTTTAAATAATATAGGCGCAAAAATACAAGTAATAACTGCGCTTAAAATAAGGGAAGCAGATAAACTTGGACTGATGATCCCTAACTTTTCACCAATTTGTGCAGCTGCAATAACTAAAGAAAGTGTCGATGTTAATAAGATGGCACTCCCCAGTACGATATTACGTGGATACCATTTTCGTAAAACGAGTGATGGTAACAGTTTTGAGATAAAGAGTCCTACAATTAGAATTGGAATCATGAGCATACTAGAAGGCTCTTTAAAAATAGACCAAACCTCTAAATTTACACCAACCATTACGAAGAAAATAGGAATGAAGAAACCGTATCCGATAGAATCCAGTTTTTCAACCATATCTTCATTTGGTGATAATAATGATACGAGTACACCTGCTAAGAAGGCACCTAAAATATTTTCAGCTCCAACGGATTCAGATAACCCAACTAATATTAAGATGAGTGCAAAAACAGCTCGTGTATCAATTTGTACACTTCCAGCTTTTAAGCTATCCAAGTATGGAATGTTTTTAAAACGTTTTGCAACGAAGTAAATAACAATACCAGCGCCGAATAGAAGAAGAAGGAGCCACATGCTTTGGCCGCTCTCGGAATTTAATCCGACGAATACAGCGAGTAAAATCATTGTAACTAAATCCGCAATAACAGCGACTAATAAAATGATTTGCCCAATTGCTGTTTTTCCTAAGTTATTCTCTTTTAATGTTGGTACGACAACACCTAAAGAGATTGTTGAAATGATTAAAGTCATAAACATTGCATTATCTACAAATCCTAGCCATACGAATAGTAGTGATAGGGCATAAGATAAGATGAAAATAAAGAAGAAGATAATGCTTGCTGCTTGGAATGTGTTTGGTTCGTTTGTCGTGTTCTTTTTCCCTTTTTGTTTAAAGATAGAAAAATCAATTTCTAAACCGCTTAAAAACATAAGAAAGATAAATCCTAGTGTCGATAAGACTTGAAGCCACATATCTGGCTCAATAATATTAAACCCACTTTTACCTACAAAGATTCCTGCGATGATTTCTGCAACAACGACAGGAAGTGCTTTTAATTTAAAGCGTTGTAACAAAAGGGGAACGAAAAACGCGATTGCAACGACAACCATAAGTGATAGAACAGAAGTGTGATGTTCCATTGCGTTCTCTCCCTTCAAATAAATATAGTACCTATTTAGCCATATAATAGGTAGAAAAGCAACGCATATGGATTCGATTTCATAAAGAAAGAGTTTTCTTAACATTTGTCATAATAAGTATATTTTTCATGATTCTGTTGTTAATTCCGTAATGTGGATGTAATAGGGGAGGGAATAAAAAAAGACTGCTGAGCAATCTCAGCAGTCTTTTCCATGTACATTACATTGAGAAGAAGATCCATACAGTTAAACCAACTGTTGCAGTTGCAACGAAGAAACTGTAGATCATAGTAAGAATTTGAACTCTTCCTTCTCCTTCTTTTAAATGCATGAACATAATTAATTGTAACAACGCTTGCGCAACAGCCATTATGATAATGGTAGTTAAGATCGTTGATAGTGGCAGGGTTGTGTAAAGTGCCACGTATAAAGCTAGAAACGTTAGTGCAAGCGATAAAATAAATCCGAAAACGTGTGACCAAGGGAATCCGCTATGCGCATGCCCGTTTGCTTGGTTGTTATTTTGACCCATTTACGCCACCATCCCGTTCAAGTAAACTAGTGTGTAAATAAAGACCCAAACTAGATCAAGGAAATGCCAGTATAAGCTGATAATGAATACTTTACGAGCTGTAACTGGTGTTAAACCTCGTTTTAAAATTTGGATAATAACACAAATTGCCCAAATGATACCGCCTGTTACGTGGGCTCCGTGTGTTCCAAGAAGAACGAAGAATCCAGATAGGAAAGCACTTGTTTGAATTGTTGCGCCTTCACCAATATACATAATGAACTCTTCAATTTCGAAGAATAGGAAGCCTGCACCTAAAAGTAATGTAAGGACGAACCATCCAAGCATTGCTTTTTGGTTGTGCTTACGCATTTCGTGAATCACGATACCACATGTGAAACTACTTGTTAAAAGTAGTAATGTTTGAATTAAAAGCGTTTTAAGTTCAAACAGTTGTGCTGGTGTTGGACCATCTGCCGTACGACCAGCAAGTACTAGATAAGAGGCGAAAAGTGTTGCGAACAGCATAATTTCAGCCCCAAGAAAAATCCAGAATCCTAGGATATTCAATCTGCTTTGTTCGGATTGATATTCCAAGGGTAAGCTTTTATCTAAAGCCGCCATATCATTTCACCTCTCATGCTACATGTTCTGATTTTTTAATTTCATCAACACTAATATAGTAACCTTCATCGTAATCGAATGAACGATAGATTAAGCAAGCTAAAATACCAATGCCGCCGATTGCTGCAAGCCAGAACCAGCTAAATACTAATGCGAAACCTGCAAGACCGAAGAATCCAGACGCAATAATAGGCACGCCAGAGTTACTTGGCATGTGAATTGGTTTAATATCTTCTGCTGCTGGTGTAACTGTTTCTCCGCGTTTCTTCATGTACCAGAAAGCATCAGCTTCTTTGATTTCAGGAAGTTTTGCGAAGTTGTAATGTTGTACAGGAGATTGAGTTGCCCATTCAAGTGTACGGCCATCCCATGGATCTCCAGTTGTGTCACGTTCTCCGTGACGAGCACTCCAAATTACGTTGTAACAAAGAAGTACGAAACCAATACCCATCATTACTGCACCGACAGATGCGATTTGGTTTAGCCATCCCCATCCAAGGCTTTCAGAGTAAGTGTACATACGACGAGTCATACCGTCTAAACCTAAGAAGTACATTGGGAAGAAACAGATGTTGAATCCGCTCATAAAGATCCAGAATGTCCATTTACCTAGGCGTTCATTTAACATATGACCAGTCATTTTTGGATACCAGAATGTGAATCCAGCAAGCATAGCGAATACTGTACCTGCGATTAATACGTAGTGGAAGTGAGCGATTAGGAAGTAGCTGTTATGGTACTGATAATCAGCTGCTGCCATACCAAGCATAACCCCTGTAACCCCACCGACTACGAAGTTTGGAATAAATGCCAATGACCAAAGCATTGGAACTGTAAAACGAATACGTCCTTTATACAGTGTAAACAACCAGTTAAAGATCTTAACCCCGGTTGGAATCGAAATCGCCATTGTCGAAATCGAGAAGAATGAGTTAACCGCTGGACCTGCACCCATCGTGAAGAAGTGGTGAAGCCATACGACGAAACTTAGTAAAGAAATTGCAACCATTGAGTATACCATCGCACTGTAACCGAATAGACGCTTACGTGAGAATGTACTAATGATTTCAGAGAAAATACCGAATGCCGGTAAAATAACGATATATACTTCAGGGTGACCCCATACCCAGAATAGGTTGGCCCATAACATTGGCATACCGCCGCTCGCCATCGTAAAGAAGTGAGCATCGAATAGACGGTCAAATGTCATTAATGCAAGAGCAACTGTTAATACTGGGAAAGCGAAAATAATGATAATTGTTGTAATTAAGATTGACCAAGTAAACATTGGCATTCTCATTAAAGTCATACCAGGTGTACGCATTTTTAAGATAGTAACAAGGAAGTTAATACCTGTCATTAACGTACCGAGACCTGAAATCTGTAATGCAATTGCGTAGTAGTTATTTCCTACACCAGAAGTAAACTCTGTACCTGCCATTGGGAAGTAAGAAGTCCACCCAGCGTCTGGAGAACCACCAATTACGAAAGCGATGTTGAATAACATTGCTCCGACAAAGAATAACCAGAAACTTAAAGCATTTAAGAACGGATATGCAACGTCACGAGCACCAATTTGTAATGGTACTACAAGGTTCATTAATCCCATAACGAATGGCATCGCCATGAAAAGAATCATAACTGTACCGTGTGTTGTGAAGATTCCGTTATAGTGTTCAGCGTTTAAATAAGTTGTTTCTGGGAATGTTAACTGTGCACGGATCATTAAACCGTCCATACCACCACGGAATAACATAATAACCGCAGAGATAATATACATGGCCCCAATTTTTTTATGGTCAACAGTTGTTAACCATTCGTCCCAAAGCCATTTCCATTTTTTATACTTTGTTAGTACGAAAATGATTGCTAATGTCACAAGAACGATAGAAGCGTCTGCACCGTAAATAATCGGGTCACCTGTGACAAAAAATTCATCAAGCTTCACTTTGTTCACTCCAATCTGTTGGAATTATAGCTATTATTTTTTGTTTTTGTAGTAGTTGTAATCACAATATTCAAGTGATTTTGGATCTACATAACTTAAGTGATGGCTAGAGAATGTCATACGACCAACTACACCAGGTTTAACAATTTCGTTGTACTTATCTTCTGTTAGTTTAGGAGCAGTTTGTTGTACTTCTTTAACCCACTTGTCATATTTCTCTTTAGTTTTTGCTTCAACTTCGAACTCCATGTGAGTAAATCCTTCACCAGAGAAGTTCGCGCTACGCCCTAGGTAAGAACCTGGCTTATCAGCTTGTAAATAAAGGTCCATAATCATGCCATCCATTGTGTACTTCATACCACCAAGTTCTGGTACCCAGAAAGCATTCATTGGGCCGACAGAAGTCAGTTTGAATTGAATTGGTACACCAGCTGGGATGTTTAAATAGTTAACGGTTTCAATTTTTTCCTCTGGGTAACTGAATAACCATTTCCAGTTTGCAGATGTAACATAAATCTCCACTGGTTTAATATGTTTGGACTCTTTCGGAACCTCTTCCGAAGCATAAGTTGCTTTTACTGTTGGAATCGATAATGCGATAACGATAATAACAGGAACAAGCGTCCAAATGATTTCTAATAATGTGTTACCGTGTTGTTCAGGTGGCTCATAGTCCATATTCTCTGGTTTTTCACGATAACGAATCAAGATGACTGTAAACAAGATGAATACAATTGCGATAATTAATGACATAAGCAAGAATGACCAAACAATTAAATCATACTGTGCTTTTGCAACAGGTCCTTGCGGATTTAATACTGCGAGTTTTTTATCACAGCCACCGAGGAACAGAAGTAATGATAACGGAAGAAGCGAAGCCAACTTCCAAAACGCTTTCTTTAGTTGCACGATTGAAAATCTCCTTTCTCCTTGGATTGAAACTATGCCAATAAAACAATATAAACCTATTAATTTATAGAAGGCAATAGTTTTTGAGATATTGTTAAAAAATAGACACAAATGCACACTTTTTAAGGTGAATATCATTTGTAACTTGATTACATTGTAAACTATTTTCCAGAGAAAAATACGATTGTGAAAATTTTAAGATAAATAAAGTTATACCAGGATACCCAAGAAATAGAAAAAAGCTATCTTATGATAAGAAAGATAGCTGAATATTTTGTATATTTAGTTTACTTCTTTTTTTAGACTTATTTGTTGTTCAAATGTGACAATTTTTTTATATTTCACTTGATATAAAATGTAACAAATAACCATAAATGGAATACCGCAATAAAGAGCGATTCTCTGATCTGGAATGAAAGCTAAACTTACAAATGTAATGAAATTGAGTGAGAATGCTACGATTGGAACGAGCGGATAAAGTGGTGTGCGATATTTTAAATCATTGATGTCACCACCGTTTTTCACGAAGTTTCTACGGAAGAAAAACTGTGAAGCCGCAATTGACATCCAAACGACAACGGCAGCCATTGCTGCGATAGATGTTAAAACTAAAAAGACAGTATCTGCTGCAAATATACTTGTTAATAGGGATAGACTTGCAAAGATTAGACTGAAAATCAATGCGTTTAATGGTACACCTTTTTTCGTTAGCTTCGTAAATGCTGGACTTGCCATTCCTTGTTTTGCCATTGCCCAAAGCATACGTGAATTTGCGTATAGACCAGAATTGGCTACGGATAATACAGCTGTAATAATAACAAAGTTCATAATGTCTGCTGCATATGGAATACCAGCTACATCAAATACAAGTACAAATGGACTTTCGACTAGATTAGCCTCTTGCCACGGGAGTAAACCTACAACAACTGATATGGCTAGGACGAAGAAGAATAGCGTTCGCCAAATGGTATTTTTGATTGCTTTTGGAATTGTTTTTTCAGGATTCTCACTTTCTCCTGAAGCGATTCCGATTAATTCTGTTCCTTGGAAAGAATAATTCACTGTAATCATCGTAAGAAGAACAGCCAATGCACCATTCGGAAATAATCCGCCATTTTCAGTGAAATTGTGAAGCATTGGAGCTGGTTTTCCGTTAAAGTCTAGTAGACCGAACATAACTGCACCACCGAGTACGATGAAAATAACGATGGTTGCGACTTTTACACTAGCGAACCAAAATTCTGCTTCTGCATATGCTTTTGCTGATAGAGCGTTTACAAGAAAGAGTGCTGCTGCAAATGTAACACACCAAATCCACGAAGAAACATCTGGAAACCAGCGTTTCATTAAAATACTTACAGTTGTTAACTCTACTCCAACTGTAACAGCCCAATTTAACCAATACATCCAACCGACAACAAAACCAAAACCAGGTGAAATAAATTTGCTTGCATAGCTTTGGAATGAACCTGCTTCTGGCATAGCAACAGATAATTCACCAAGACATAACATCGTTAAATACATAACAAATCCACCGACTAAAAATGCAAGAATAGCACCACCAGGGCCGGCGTTATGGACGATTTGACCAGATCCCATAAATAGGCCAGTTCCGATAACACCACCAAGTGCAATCATAAATAGGTGTCTACTTTTCATTGTACGTTTTAAATCTGTTTGTTCTACTTGTTGATTCATATGCCCCTCACCCCGTTATTTTTTATATGTGTTAACTGGTTTTCATTCTGAGTCTTTAATCATTAGTGGGGGATATGACACATACTCGGTTTATTTACTATGAAATGAATGGAGTATGTAAAAAACGAACTATGACTAAATACCCTAAGAATGTTTTTATTAACAAGGTGATATCTTCACTATGTTAATTATTTCGATTTTAGCAAAAAAATTCAGAAAAGTATATTGTTTTTTCTTTTTATTAAAAATAATTAGAATTTTATAACGATGTAGTTGTGAACAATAATTCACAGAATCTTTCTAGCAAACTAGTAAGAAGAAAGGTACAATGGTAAGAGGTATGTCTGTAAAATAATAATTAATGGAGTTTTGTTTAAAATGAAAAAGTTAAAATATCTTTTTGTTTTTGGAATTATATTTGCTGCAGCGTTTTTTATAGGGAAAGATAAGATTATACAAAAGGCACAAGTGCTACGCTTAGATTTTCTATCTGAAATGAAAGAAGCGGCTATGATTGAAAATGTTCCGTTTATAAAGCAGTTACCAGAATTACCTCGTGGATGTGAAGTGACAAGCTTAGCTATGTTGCTACAATATAAAGGTGTACAAGTAGATAAGATGCAACTTGCTAGTGAAATTCATCGAGTTCCATTTGAACAAAATGGTTTGCGCGGAAATCCTTATGAGGGGTTTGTTGGAAATATTTATACGAAAGCTGAACCAGGATATGGTGTATACAATAAACCAATCTTTAATTTAGCAGAAAAATATGTTTCTGAAAAAGTAATTAATTTAACAGATAGAGACGTGAAAGATCTATATAAAGTAATTAGTTCTGGTTCTCCAGTATGGGTTATTATTAATACAACGTTTCAGCCGCTAGCTGAAAGTAGTTTTGAAACATGGAATACAAGTTCTGGTGAAGTGAAAATTACATATTTTGAGCATAGTGTAGTAGTAGTTGGATACGATCAAAACTTTGTATATGTAAATGATCCACTAAAAAATAATCCACGTTTCGCTGTTCCACGAGCAGAGTTTGAGAAAGCGTGGGAGCAAATGGGGAAACAAGCAATTACTATTTTATAATAATGAAAAAGCCATCTTTTGATGGCTTTTTATTTTTAAGTAACCATGATAGAAAATTCAGAAGATTCTTTTAAAAGTTAACAATTCACGTTATAATAACATTTAACTTGGTGAAGAAGGGGAGAAGAGAAATGGATGTTGCAAAAGAACTTGTTTTGTCAAAGGATCAGTTGGTTGAGTGGAGAAGGCATTTTCATAAGTATCCAGAGTTATCTTTTCAAGAAGAGAAAACATCGCAGTTTGTATTCGATATACTTCGGGAAATTCCATGTTTAGAAGTATCAAGACCTACTAAATATAGTGTAATGGCAAGGTTGATTGGAAAGCAGCCTGGTAAAATAGTTGCGGTTCGAGCTGACATGGATGCTCTTCCTATTCATGAAGAAAATGAGTTTGACTTTATTTCTACATATCCGGGTGTAATGCATGCATGTGGCCATGATGGACATATAGCGATATTACTTGGAGTTGTACATAAGTTAGTAGAAGCAAGAGAGAAGATTAAAGGGGAGATTCGTTTTCTATTCCAACATGCTGAAGAAAATTTTCCTGGTGGTGCAGAGGAAATGGTTGCAGCGGGTGTAATGGAAGGGGTCGATTATATTATTGGTGCTCACCTTTGGGCATCGTTAGAGGTTGGAAAAGTAGGTGTAATTTATGGTCCCGCAATGGCTGCTCCAGATGTTTTTAAAATTATAATAGAAGGAAAAGGTGGCCATGCTGGAATCCCTCATGAAACAGTTGATAGTATTTCAATCGGTACACAAGTGGTTTCGCAACTTCAGCAAATTGTATCTCGGCTCACGAATCCGTTAGATTCTCTTGTAGTATCTGTTACGCAATTTCACGCTGGGACAACTCATAATGTGATTCCAGAGCAAGCGGAGATTGAAGGGACAGTGCGGAGTTTAAGACATGAGTTGCGAGAAGAAACAGAGAAAAGAATTGAACAGATTGTAAAGCATGTGACGGAAGCTTACGGAGCGAAATATACGTTTTCGTATGAATATGGATATCGTCCAGTCGTAAATGATTATGAAGTTACAGAGATTATTGAGCAAACAGCATTACAGCTTTATGGAAGGGAACGAGTTACTCGTTTACAGCCGACGATGGCTGGAGAAGATTTTTCAGCGTTTTTACAAAAAGTACCAGGTACATTCTTTTTTATCGGTGCAGGAAATAAAGAGAAAGGAATTATATATCCTCATCATCACCCTCGTTTTACGATTGATGAAGATGCATTACCGATTGGTGTGCAAGTCTTTGTATCATCGATTATGAATTTCATAAGTAAAGGAGAATGAGATGAAGAAAATACACGTATTAGCGCTTATTCCAGTTTTTTGTTTAGTTGTTGGACCCGTATTTGCTAATTCAGTTACTCCTTACATATTAGGGATGCCATTTTTATTATTTTGGGTATTATTATCAGTGCTTATTACATCTTTTTGTATGGGGATTGTGTACGTATTTGATCCTGCTAATAAGGGGGATGTAAAATGACCGCATTACTTATCATTATTTTATTTTTGTTTCTCGCACTATTTTTAGGAATTCGGGCACAACACGGAAAAGATATGAATTTAGAGCAATGGTCAGTTGGAGGAAGAGGCTTTGGTACTATTTTTGTTTTTCTTCTTATGGCAGGTGAAATTTATACGACATTCACATTTTTAGGTGGGAGTGGATGGGCGTATAGTAAAGGAGCACCTACTTTTTATATTTTAGGTTATGGTGCGTTAGCTTATATTTTATCTTATTTTTTATTACCACCAGTTTGGAAGTATGCAAAAGAGCATAATCTAGTTTCACAGCCAGATTTTTTTGTGAAGAAATATAAGAGTCAGGCACTTGGCCTTATCGTTTCTATCATTGGGGTTATTTCGATTATCCCATACCTTGTTTTACAGTTAAAAGGATTAGGAATTATCGTTTCGGAAGCGTCTTATGGAAGGGTATCGCCAGTTATAGCAGTGTGGATTGGCGCAATTGTTATAACGATATATGTAATGGTTTCAGGTATACACGGCTCTGCTTGGACGGCCGCTTTGAAGGATATTATGATCCTATTTATCGTTATGTTTTTAGGTATATATTTACCGCACCATTATTACGGAGGATTTCAGCCGATGTTTGAAGCCGTAGAGGCAGCAAAACCAGGATTTTTATCTTTACCTGATGAAGGAATGAGCATTTCTTGGTTTGTTTCTACTATTGTATTAACAGCTCTCGGTTTCTATATGTGGCCCCATACATTCGCCTCTGCTTTCTCTGCAAAAAATGAAAAAGTATTTCGTAAAAATGCGGCCATTATGCCACTGTATTCTTTAGTTTTACTTTTCGTGTTCTTTGCAGGGTTTGCAGCTATCTTACAAGTTCCTGGATTAAAGGGAGGGGATGTAGACCTTTCGTTATTCCGTCTGGCTCTTCAAACTTTTGATCCTTGGTTTATTGGGATTATTGGTAGTGCCGGAGTTTTAACGGCATTAGTTCCAGGTTCTATGCTTGTCATGGCTGCTTCTACATTATTAGCGAAAAATATTTACCGAACAATGGTCCCATCTGCTTCGGATCGACAGGTGGCAAAAACAGCGAAATTATTTGTTCCTGTAGTAACGCTTGTAGCTGTTTTGTTTACTTTTAAAGGTGGAGAAACGATAGGAGCACTTCTTTTAATGGGATATAGTATAGTGACACAGCTTTTCCCTGCACTTGTATGTAGTCTGTTTCCACGTCAGGTTATTACGAAGCAAGGAGCGATTGCAGGGATGGGGATTGGGTTGTTAGTGGTTGCGTATATTACTTTATCGGGTTCAACTATAGCTACGATGTTTCCGAATTTCCCTCAATATATAAAAGATTTAAATGTAGGTATAGTCGCGTTGTTAATGAATATAATGGTGATGTTTATCGTTAGCGGGTTCACGAAAAATGTGTCTATAAAGACAGACAATATAATAGTAGAAAAGTAATTCTTATGCTAGAGCTATCTTTGAAAAGAGATAGCTCTTTTTTGTATATATTTTCTTCGATTAGCGGAATCTAACTAAAAACTTGTTGAAAAGGAAGTTAGGTGGGGGACTTGTTAGAGCTAAAAGGTAACTTATTTGAAGTTATGAAAAAAATTAGGGATGAGTTAGGTTCACCGAATGATTTAACAATTAGGGAAGTTGCCCTTGCTGGCAGTTTTACACGTTGTGCTGTTATTTTTCTGTGTGGGTTAACAGATAAGGATAATGTTTATAAATATGTAGTTCGTACACTTCAATATGAAGAAGTACAAAAAGAAGCAGCTATCGTTCAAACTTTATTGGATCGTTTTATTTCTATTGCAGAAGTTGGTAAGAAGACAACATTTCCGGATATTATAAATGCGATTTTAGCGGGAGATACAGTTATATTAATTGATAATATTCAAACTGCTATCGTGATTAATAGTAGAGCTTGGGAAAAAAGAAGTTTAGAACCGCCAGTAACAGAAGATTTAATACGTGGACCGAGGATAGGATTAAATGAAGATATTAACGTGAATAAAATGTTAATTCGCCGTAGTTTACGTGACCCAAAGCTGAGATTTCAATCTTATATTATGGGAAAGAGATCCCAAAAAGAAGTGACTTTAGTATATATAGAAGACATTATTAATCCTTACATTGTAAAAGAGCTAGATCGGCGTCTTCAATCCATAGTGACAGATGTCGTTTTTGAGACGGGTACAATTGAGCAATTAATTCAAGATAATAATTTGTCGCCGTTTCCGCAGTTTTTGAATACGGAAAGGCCTGATAATATTGTGGCCTCATTAGCGAAAGGAAAGGCAGCTATTTTGGTGGATGGATCCCCGTTTGCGCTTATAGCTCCGCTAGTATTTGTCGATATTTTTCAATCTGTGGAAGATCATTATGAGCGTTGGGTAATAGGAACTTTATTAAGAATTTTGCGGATGGGTTCTGGTATAGTTGCAATTTTAATGCCGGCGATGTATGTAGCGCTCGTCTCATATCACCAAGGACTTATTCCTTCTAAATTGGCTTATTCGATTGCTGGAGCAAGAGAAGGTGTTCCGTTTCCTGCCTATATTGAAACGTTAATGATGGCATTAACGATGGAGTTAATACGAGAAGCAGGAATTAGGTTGCCGAAACCGATGGGACAAACAATTGGGATTGTAGGTGGTCTTGTAATTGGAGAGGCAGCGGTGAATGCAGGAATTGTAAATCCGTTTTTAGTTATCATTATTGCGGTTACAGCTATTGCTACATTTTCACTTCCAGTGTATAGCATCACAATTACGTTTCGGATTTTACTTTTCGTCTTTGTATTAGCAGCAACGGCTTTTGGGTTGTATGGAATCATTCTAGCTCTTATTGCGCTTGCTGTTCATATTACAAATTTAACAAGTGTTGGTGTACCGTATACAACTCCAATTGCTCCTGCATTTTATAAAGATTGGAAAGAAGAGTTTATTCGCATGCCAAAATCAATGCTGAAAGAGAGACCTGAATATTTACAAACAAAAGATTCTACAGTACGTCCAAAGGAGCGAGAATAATTGAAACCATTTGAGTATGGCGATGAAGAAATTGGATCTCGGGAAATTGGGTTTGCGGTATCATCGACCATTATTGGTATAGGCGCATTATCTATGCCAAGGGATATTGCAAACCAAACATTATTTTCAGATGGTTGGATTATTTTGCTTTTGGGTGGATTAATATGTGCAGTTTTAGGTTGGTTTGTAACGAGGGTAGCTATTTTATTCCCGAAACAAAACTTTGTTCAATATACAAGTGCGCATTTGACGAAGCCTGTTGCGTACACGATTAGTAGCATTTTAGTATTAACGTTTGCTGCTTTGACAGCATATGAATCGCGAATGATTTCAATTATTTCCCAAACGTATTTGTTTAGTGATACACCAATACAACTACTGTCTTTCTTTTTCTTATTAGTTGTTATTTATGGAATAGCAGGATCTAGAGCAGCTTTATTAAGGTTAAATGTTCTATTTTTACCTATTGTTTTAATTGCGATAGTGCTTCTTTCTTTATTGAATATAAATTTAATGGAAATAAATAATTTACTACCAGCCTTTCAAACGAAAGTGAGTCAATATGCTGTTGGAGTTAAAAATTCTATTTTTACGTTTATTGGATTTGAAGTAGCTCTGTTTTATGCTGTGTTGCTGAATGATAAGGCGGCAAAAAAAGCACCAATGGCAGTTGCGAAAGCGGTAATGGTAAATGTGTTGTCGTACATTTTAATTTATGTAACTTGTATTAGTGTTTTTACGTATATGACAACTCGTGGATTGACGTACCCAACAATTGAATTAGGGAAAGAAATTGAAATTGGTGGAGGGTTTTTAGAAAGATTTGATGCAATTTTTTTTACAACTTGGATTATTACTATTTATAACACTACAGCAATGTATTATGATGTCGCATCGTTATTATTTTGCGCTATGTTTCCGAAAGTGAAGAAACATATTTTCATTTTTGTAAGTGCCCCGATTATTTTTATGGTGAATATGATACCTAGTAGTTTAAATGCTTTATCAAATTATGGAACTTATTTAGCTTGGATAGATATGGGGTTTGTCGTGTTAGCACCTTTGTTAGTTTTTATTGTATATAAAATAAGAAGAAGGAATGGTAGAAATGAAACACCTTCTTAAAATTATAATGGTTATGGTTTTAGTTGGATCTATCAGTGGGTGTTCTGAGCTAGAAGAAATAGAAGAAAGAGGATTTGTAGTAGGTGCAGCCTATGATATCGTGAAAAAAAAGAAATCGAATCCGATTATGAAAGGGACGTATCAGATGGTGCTTCCCAGTAAGCTAGCGCAACAAGGGGGACAAGGTGGTGGAGATAGTGAAAATTATATTAATGTGAGTGCGAAAGCAGATAGTGTCTTTGAGCAAATCCGAATTATTGCTAAAAAAATTAGTCGAACATTATTTTTTCCGCATATACAAGTCATTATTTTTTCGGAAGAATTACTGGCGAATCCGTATGTTTTGCAAAATACGTTAGATGTATATATTCGCGATCATGAAATGAGGAGAAATATTCGTTTGTTTGTTTCGAAGAAGAATGCCGAATCTATTTTAAAACAGAGTGCAAAACCTGAAAATTTACCGGCGCAGTACATTGATATGTTAGCTGAACATCCTCCGAAAAATGCCCAAATGATTGAGGCTGCAAGAATTGGTGAGGTTCAGGAAAAGATGATTGCGAGCCGAAGCTTCGTATTACCTATTCTTGAATTAACAAAGCAAGGTGTACAAATGAACGGGGCAGCGTTGTTTCGTGGGAAGGATAATAAGTGTGTAGGTAGTTTGAATGGGGAAGAAACATTAGGAATGAATTATATAGTAGGTAAAAAAATTGGAGGTTTTTTTACTATCCGCAAAAAGAATCAACTTATTACATATGAAATTCATAAGTTGCGTCGGAAAATTAAAGTATCTACAACAAATGTTACAAAACCAAAGTTTAATATTCACTTATTTTTGGAAGGTACAATAGCTGAGTTACACTTTAGTGATCATAAAAAGGTCTTGAATGAAAAACGTTTAGAGAAGGATATTTCGAAGGAAATGGAGACGCGCATCCGAAAATCCGTTCAGCTTGTTCAAAAAAATATAAGGTAGATGTATTAGAATTAGGGGAAGTGTATAAGCGGCATAATTATAAAGAGTGGAAAAAAATAAGTAAGAATTGGGATCAAGGTGAAAATTACTTTAGTGATGCTGAGGTTACTGTTCATGTTCATCCAACAATTGAACATACGGGTTCAGCTTTACCAAAAAGAGTAAAGTAAGGTGATGGAGGTTGTTTACTGGATTAGGGATTAGTTGCACAATATTAATGGCAGTTCTTCCGGGAGCTATATACTACATTCATAAAAAAATTACAACGTATGGAGCGCAGCCTTGGAATAATGATGTGCAAAAAAAGAAACCTGAATAATTTCAGGTTTCTTTCGCACAAAGCATATGTGAAGGGGGATACCTTCTATGTATGCTTTGTTTTTATACAAGCCCTAACCAATGTACCAATTGTGTAGAGAGGAATGTCACAACAATAGCGATAACGGTAGGGATTGCAAACGATAAGAATGTCCATTTTGCACTTTTTGTTTCTTTATATATGTTAACCAGTGTCGTTCCACATGGGAAATGAAGAAGTGAGAACAACATTGTGTTTAACGCCGTTAACCAAGTCCAACCATTTTCTAAGAATAGATTTTTAATTTGATTAAAATCATCTATTTCAGTTAAAGCTCCGGTTGATAAGTAAGACATTAATAAAATCGGGATAACAATTTCGTTCGCTGGTAGTCCAAGAATGAACGCAGCTAGAATAAATCCGTCAAGTCCTAACATTTTAGCGAATGGATCTAGGAAGTTTACAAAATACATAAGTAGGCTTGTGTCACCGATGAAAATATTAGCAAGTAACCAAGTTAATGCAGCCGCAGGAGCAGCTACAACAACAGCTCGTTTTAAAACATAGACGGATTTATCGAGTGTTGCACGCACAATTGTATTCCAAACCTTTGGCTTACGGTATGGTGGTAACTCGAGTGTGTAGTGAGTTGGAACGCCTTTTAAAGCTGTTTTTGATAGTACCCAAGAAACGGTTAATGTCATAACGATACCAATTACAACCATTCCAACTACAACTCCAGCAGTAACCAATGTTTGCATACTACCTGTATAACCGGCAGCCATAAATAATGAAGCCATTAAAATTAACATAGGCCAGCGACCGTTACAAGGAACGAAGTTGTTTGTTAAGATTGCAAGCATACGTTCACGTGGTGATTCAATAATACGTGTTGACATAATGGCTGCTGCATTACAACCAAAGCCCATTGCCATTGTTAAAGATTGTTTACCATGTGCACCAGAGCGTTTGAATAAGCGGTCCATATTAAACGCAACTCGTGGTAAGTATCCGTAGTTTTCTAATAGTGCAAACATAGGGAAAAAGATGGCCATAGGTGGTAACATAACGCTAATAACAGCACCGATACCACGGAATAAACCAAGTATTAAAATGCCATGTAGCCATTCAGGTGCATGTGCTGCTTGAAAACAAGATGTTAAATATCCTTCGGCCCATCCGAAGAACTCAGCAATCATATCAGATGGTACGTTAGCCCCTGCAATTGTAAGATAAAAAATGATAGATAAAATACCAAGCATAATTGGGAATCCCCAGATTGGAGATGTGAAAATTTTATCTAGTTTTTCAGAACGATACAATTTATCCGTATTTGTATATTGAACAGATTCTTTACATATGCTTGCAGATGTTCGGTAAATATCTCCGACAATATCATCTCGTATATCCTCTTTTGATAGTGCTTGTGCATGTTGAATAATATAGTCTAATGGAAGAGCTTTACTGGCTGAGTGAGATTCCATTCATTACGACCTCCCTTACAAGTGGTTCATTATGGTGTTTTTGAAGTGTAGTTAAGAAATTTTTATCTCCATCTAATATACGTAACGCAATCCAGCGTGCTGGATACGTATCACCGAACACTTTATAAATTTGTGGTTCTAATTCCTGAATCATATTCTCGATTTTTTCGCTGTAAGAAATTTTAATTGGTGTTGGAATTAGCTTTTTATTTGCTACTTTGGCAATAACATTTAGTAAATGACCGATGCCTACTCGGTTACGAGCGGAAATTTTAACTACAGGTACACCGAGTGATTTTGCTAATTTCTTTTCATCAATAACGATGCCTTTTTTCTCAGCTTCATCAATTAAGTTAATACAAATGACTACGTTGCTCGTCATTTCCATCACTTGGAGTGCTAAATTTAAATTTCGCTCCATAGCAGTTGCATCGACAACAACTACAGTTACTTCTGGTTTTTCAAATATAATATAATCCCTTGCTACTTCTTCATCTGCAGAATTTGAATATAGTGAGTAAGTTCCAGGTAAATCTATTAATGTATATTTACTACCGTTATGTTCATATTCCCCTTCAGCTTTTAAAACAGTTTTTCCTGTCCAGTTTCCAGTATGTTGTTTTAAGCCTGTTAAAGTATTAAATAATGTACTTTTCCCGGTATTCGGGTTGCCGGCTAAAGCAATGCGATGTTTGCTCATCTGAAATCATCTCCTATTAATATCCCGAAAATAAGGGAGCTTTCTTCCTTACGTAGTGCAATAGTGGTGTTGCTTACTTGATAAGCGACCGGATCTCCAAGTGGACTGCGTTGTAATACTTTAATTGTTGCCCCAGGGATAAATCCTAAATCTAATAAACGTCGTTTCATAGTTCCTTCTAATTGTATCTTCTCAATTTGTACAAACTCTCCTGTCTTAAATTCGGAAAGTGGTTTTATATTAGCCGATACCATAAAAGTTACCTCATCTCTATATTGTTAGTTTAAGTTTAAAAAGTTTCCTTAGGTAAACTTTTTGTTAGTAATATAGTAGACTACATTGGATGATGCTGTCAATTGGTACTTTAAAAATATTCATTTATTTTTAGAATTGTTCCAATTTATTTAGTTGTACTAAAAAATATTACTGAAATTCTGTGTAATGTGCATAAATTAGGCGTGTAAAAGTAACAAAATACAGCGGAATTGTAAATGTAACTTTAACTAAAAGGGAAAAAGAGTGAAAAACATTTACATTTAATTTACATTGTTAAGAGTAAATTTACATTACAGCTTAATTAGTGTGGATTTTGTTGGGTTCTTTAACTATAAATGTTGGGATTCCTAGTTTTTAAGGATTATTATCGTCATTTACTTAAAATTAAAAATTGCTTAACACTCACATAATATTATTGTCCTACAATGAATTTGTGTTCGAAAGAAGTAGATAAATGTGAAAAGTGATAATCCAAATGGGGGTACAAGACATGGTCATGAAAAAGGGTATTAAATTTTCTTTAGCAGCTTTAGTGGTAGCGGGTTCATTAGTGGGATGTGGAAAAGCAGAAGAGACATCAGGTAAAGATGCTAAAGGAAGCGATAATGCAAAACAAGAATTGTCAGGTACGATAGCAGCTGCAGGCTCTACAGCACTTCAACCTCTTGCAGAGGAAGCTGGAAAGAAATTTATGGAGAAAAATTCAAACGTTTCTATTCAAGTGCAAGGTGGCGGTAGTGGAACTGGAATTAACCAAGTAGCTTCTGGTGCGGTCCAAATTGGTAACTCAGATGTTCCATCTGCAGATAAAATAAAAGATGCTGATAAGGCGAAAGAATTAGTAGATAACAAGGTGGCGGGTATTGCATTCGCACTTGTCGTAAATAAAGATGTAAAAGTTGATAACTTAACAGTACAACAAGTACAAGATATCTTCACTGGAAAAGTAACAAACTGGAAAGAGGTAGGCGGGAAAGATGAAAAAATCAACGTAATTAACCGTCCAGCTTCTTCTGGTACACGTGCTACATTTGAAAAAACAATTATGAAAGATGCGAAAATTAATGACGGAACTGGTACTACACAAGATTCTAACGGTGCAGTAGAGCAAGCGATTAATTCTACTCCAGGTTCAGTAAGTTATTTAGCAATGTCTTACATGGTTGGCGAGAAAAAAGGTGCGCTACAAACAGTGAAAATTGATGGTGCTGAACCAAAAGTTGAAAACATTGCGTCTGGTAAATATCCATTCTGGTCTTACGAGTACATGGTAACGAAAGGTGAAGCGAAAGAAGCAACAAAAGCTTACATTGACTATGTAAAAGGTAAAGATTTTGAAAAGCAAGTAGAAGATATGGGTTATATTCCAATGTCTAAATTAAATAAGTAATAAAATTTATGGGGCTGGCTGCAAGGCCAGTCCTGTTCATTTCAATTTATGAAGTGGGGTCTGTCCTGTGATGAAGGGGAAAAAACAAATTAATTACGTGAAAAGTGAATATATAGGAAGATCACTTGTTACGTTTTGTGGTATTTTTATTGTTTTAGTTACATTAGCTATTATTGCGTTTATTTGCGGTAAAGGAATTCAATCTTTTACGCAAAGTGGTATCTCGTTTACTGAGATGTTAACATCGACAAAATGGAGTCCAAATGCTGATGAGGGAACTTTCGGGGCTGTAATTTTCATTGTAGGTTCAACGGTGGTTTCGTTAGGTGCGGTTATTATTAGTGCACCAATTGCTATAGCTCTTGCTATATTCATGAATTTAATTTCGCCGAAGTTTGGAAATAAAGTATTGAAGCCTGTTTTAGAATTATTAGTTGGTATTCCTTCGGTTGTATACGGATTATTAGGGGTTACAATTTTAGTACCGCTATTACGTGATTCGTTTGGGGGAGTAGGGTTTAGTTTAATTGCAGGTATTATTGTCCTGAGTATTATGATTTTACCTACTATTGCTAGTATCGCTTCTGATGCAATACGCTCTGTTCCATTTGATTATTTAGAAGCTTCTTATGGTTTAGGATCAACGAAATGGCAAGCGATTAGCCGAGTAATTGTTCCTGCTGCGAAAAAAGGGATTTTAACAGGTGTTGTTTTAGGTTTAGCGCGTGCTTTTGGTGAAGCGTTAGCGGTTCAAATGGTAATTGGGAATACGGTTAAATTACCAGAAGGAATATATAGTCCGACAGCAACGTTAACTGGTATTTTGACAATGGATATGACAAATACATTAAACGGAACTGCTTGGAACAATGCGCTATGGACTTTAGCAATGATTTTACTTGTTATTTCATTCCTGTTTATTTTAGTTATTCGAGCAATTGGGCAAAGAGGTGAGCGATAATAATGAATGCAAGGACGGTAAATAAAGTTTGGACAGGTATCTTTTATGCGGTTGCGGCTTTAGTCGTAGCTTTACTAGTGTTCTTAGTATTTGAGATTTTACAAAAGGGATGGGGTTTTTGGGATCCTAATTTCCTGTTTGGAGAACCAAGCAATACAAGAGCTGGTGGTGGGATTGGTCCGCAGTTATTCAATTCATTCTATATGCTTGTTATAACGCTTATTATATCTATTCCACTTGGATTAGGCGCTGGAATATATTTAGCAGAGTATGCAAAACAAGGACGTTTTTTAAACTTTGTTCGTTTATGTATCGAGACAATGGCATCTTTACCTTCTATTGTTGTTGGTTTATTCGGTTTGTTAGTGTTCGTTACAATGACAGGATGGGGATACACAGTAATGGGTGGTGCCCTTGCTTTAACGATTTTAAACTTGCCAGGTTTAACACGTGTTTGTGAAAATGCGATTTCAGAAGTTCCTGCTAATGTGAAAGAGGCGAGCCTTGGGTTAGGTGCAACAAAGTGGCAAACGATCACTCGTATTATTATCCCGTCGTCATTACCGCAAATTATTACAGGTGTTATTTTAGCGGCAGGTCGTATATTTGGTGAAGCAGCAGCATTAATTTACACAGCGGGTTTAACATCTCCAATTTTAAATTCAGCAGCGGACTTCTCAAGTCCTGCTCATCCTTTAAATCCATTTAGACCAGCTGAAACGTTAGCGGTTCACATTTGGAAGTTAAATTCTGAAGGGATTATCCCAGATGCGAAGTTAATTGCGACAAAATCTGCAGCTGTATTAATTATTATGGTATTACTATTCAATGTTATTTCACGATTAGTAGCATCTATATTGCACAAACGTTTTACAGGAGCGAAAAGAAAAAGTAAAACGACGAAGAAGGTAAAAGCAGCATAAATGATAAAGAGGAACTCTCTATTTATAAGTAGGGAGTTCCTTTTGTGTTTTAGTATAGAAGGAATGGAAGTAACGGGAATTGAATTATATAGATGAACAGGTGCAAATGAAGGGGTGGAGGAATTGTTTTTTCTGCAAATGTCAGGATTTCCTGGATCGGGAAAATCGACAGTTTCTAAGTATATAGCGAAGTTAACAGGTGCTGTAATTGTAGATCATGACGTTTTGAAATCGGCATTGTTACAATCGTTAGAAATGAAAGGGATTGAATCGACGGTTGTTGGAGGAGTATCATACGATGTTGAATGGGCATTGATTGATTCTTATTTAGAACAAGGGCATAGTGTGATATTGGATAGTCCATGTTTGTATGAAGGGATGGTTGAAAAGGGAATAAAACTGTCTAATAAACATGGTATAAAATATAAATATATCGAATGTTATCTTAATGATATGGAAGAGATTAATAATAGGCTGCAAACACGTAAGCGTATGGTCAGTCAGGTTGGACGAGTGGATTCCGAAGTAGCTTTTAAAAAGTGGTTAGATGGTAGTAAAAGACCTTTATATAGTGAATATCTTATTGTGGATTCTAGTGAACCGCTAGAGCGGTATGTGGAAAAAATGATGGATTATATGAGCAGGTAGAGAAAAAGCGTTATCTTCATTCATGAAGATAACGCTTTTCTTTTAAATATCAGGTGTTTCTGTAGAAGTGTTTATTTTTCTACGAGAGCGCCTTTTTCTCCCGATTTTATCTAATAGTTCATACATAACTGGAACGACTACTAATGTAAGAACAGTTGAGACTGCCAAACCACCGATAACAACAACGGCTAGGCTTTTTGATACCATACTTCCTGCTTGTGATTGGCCAAATAGGAGTGGGAGCATAGCAACAATTGTTGTAATAGCTGTCATAATAATGGGACGTAATCTAGTGGAACCTGCTTCGAGTAAGGCTTCTCGCGTTTCCATACCATGTTCCCGGTTTTGTTGTACTCTTTCTATTAATACGATAGCGTTTGTAACGACAATCCCGATTAACATTAATGCACCGATCAAGGAATTTACATCAACTGGTGTTCCTGAAATGATTAATCCTAAAATACCGCCGACAGCAGCTAATGGCAAGGAGAACAAGATTGCAAAAGGAGCACGTGCCTGCCCGAAGGTAATAACCATAATTAAATATACAATCCCAATTGCAATCCCCATAATCTTGAATAAATCTGTGAAGTTCTCTTGCATAGATTCAGTGGCGCCTGCGATATTTACTTTTGCTCCGCTAGGTAAATCTAGGCCGGCTATCGCTTTGTTCACTTCAGTGCTTACCTTGCTTAAATCTTCATTTGAAGCTTCTGCGGTAATTTGAATGGTTTCTTTTCCATCTTTATGGAAAACTTCTGTTTGAAGTTGCTTTTCTGAAATAGTTGCAATGTCTTTTAAAGGAATTGGTCCATTAATAGGTGATAGTATGTTTGTGTTTAAAATGTCTTCTTGTTTAGTAATACTTTCTTTTTTATGTTCTATCATAATAGTAGTTTTTTCGTTATTGATTGAAAGTTCACCAATAGGTGATTTCTTCATAAGGAATGCCACTTGTTGAGCTGCTAATTCTGGTGTTAATCCTAGTTGTTCGGCCTTTGTTTGATCAACATGGATTTGCCATTCTTTCTTAGAGTCATCTAAATTCGTTTTTACTTTAGAAAGATCATCCATATCCTTTAGTTTTGTTTCGACGATAGTAGCAGCCTCTTTTAAATTTGTTTCGTTAGTGGCTGTTACGTTGAATTGCAAATTATTGCCGCTGCCAGAGCTTGAATAACTCATTTTTATATAATCAAGTTCCGCGGGTTCAAAAGTTTTATGTTCTTTCTTTAACTCTTTAATATACTGATCAATATCAGAACCTTTTTTAAAGACTACCAATATACTTGCGAGATTATTTTTCGTCGTTTGCCCCCATTGTGCATCTTCTGCGCTAGATCCCATTCGTAAAATAACATCCGTTACATCTGAATTAGAAAGTAGCTTCTTTTCGAAATCAAAAGCTTTTTGTTTTTGTGTTTCAGGAGCGTAATCAGCCGGAAAAGTCATGTTAATAGATAACATTGTGTCGTCTTCAGATTTTATATTCGCTTTCGGTAGTAATACATAGGCGGCGATCGATCCTGCGAATAATAAAAAAGAAGTAAGTAGAATAATGAATTTATGCGAAAGAGCCCACTTTAATGTAGCGACATATCGTGGTGAAGAACTTGGTTTTTTATGTTTTGTTTTTTTGAGTAGTAAAAAAGCCATAAGTGGAACAACTGTTAGTGCAACGATTAAGGATGATAGTATAGAATATACGACTGCTAATACCATAGGTAACATTAATTTTCCGATTACTCCTGATACGAGACCAATAGGTAAAAAAACAGCGACCGTTGTTAAAGTAGAAGAAGTAATTGCGACGGCGACCTCTTTCGTTGCATCGAGAATAATATCTTTAGAGAAAGCTTCTTTTTGTAAACGTCGGAAAATATTCTCAATGACAACGATGCTATCATCGACGAGACGTCCAACTGCAACGGCTAAACCACCAAGTGTTAGAGTGTTAAGTGTGATGTTAGATTGGTGTAGTAAAAAGAGTGTTAATAAAATAGATAATGGAATACTGACAACAGCAATGAGTGTCGTTCGGAAGTTGCGTAAAAAGATTAAGATAATTAGAGTTGCAGCAATTGCTCCAAGGATTACTTCTTTTCCCATGCTAGTAACAGCATTTTCAACTTGTTCATGAGTTGACGCTAAAAGTTTAATAGAAAATTGATCTTTATATTGTTTACTTATATCTTTAATTTTTTTATCGATTTCTTTTCCGATTGCAACTGCATTTTTACTTGGCTCTTTCATGATGATTAATCCAGTGCCTTCTTCGCCATTTATATGTGAGATTGTATCGTAGTGTTGTTTAAGTTCAATTTGAGCAACATCTTGCAATTTTACTTGAGGTGCAACGGTGATGTTTTTAATGTCATCTACATTTTTTATATCCCCGATGACACGAAGGTTATATTCTTCTTTATTAACGGTAACAGCTCCAGCTGGAGTGGAAGTTTCTTTTCCTTGTAAAACTTTTAATATTTGTTCCGGTGTTACGTTTTTATCTTTTAATTGGTTTGGATCTAGTATAATAGATAATTCAGAAGTTGATTTTCCGAAAAACATAACGTTGGCAACACCATCAATGCTTTCGAGTTGTGGTACGATTTCTTTTTCGATTTGTTTTTCATCTGCTTTTGAAAATCCGTTTTGCTTTTGGATTGCAATTTGAGCGAGTGGAATCATAGAAGTATTTAATTGGCTAACTATCGGTTTTGTTGCATCTTTAGGTAATTTAATTGTAGTAAGGGCCTTCTCAACTTCACGTGTGGCATCTTTCATATTTGCTTTGGATGTATACGCGATATCGATGCGTGATAATCCTTCGTGAGTAGAAGAGGTGATGTTGTCAATGTGTTCTAAGTTGCGAAATTGTTTTTCAAGGGGAGCGGTTACTTCTTTTGTCATTGCTTCGGCGTCGAGTCCTGGAGATAAGGTTGTAACGGTGACTGCGGGATTATCGATACTAGGTAAAAATTCCATAGGTAATTTAGAGCCGGAATAAACACCGAGTATGGAAATGAGAAAAACCATGATGATAACAGCGGCGCGGTTTTTTAATGAAAACTTCGTTAACCTATCCATAAAGTAATTCCTCCATTGGCTTATTTGTAGTTGAGTACGTCTTTTCTTACTATATAACAAAAAATGGATATTTTTCATTAATTAAATGTAAAAAAATTCTAACAATAATCTTAAGTTGATGTTTCGTTGGAATTTCGTTATCTATCCCGCCGTTGGTCGGACGATAAAATTCTCGCCTCGAATTCGGTTGGGGTGGAGCTATCTGCCAACAACCGGTTCTTTCAATTAGTAATGATTTGTGTGGAGGGACAAAAAATCAACATGTTCGTATTATTAGGAAGTGGCGAAGCTATTTTCTTTTTAAATGTGGACTTTAATGTAGAAGAGAATGAAAAGGTGGGAGGGATTATGAAAGGCAGTTTGGTTAATTAGAGTGTATTGGTATACAATCAAAATACTTATTTTCAGTAGAGAGAATAAAAGGTTTTACTATAGAAGAAAGTAGGATAGATAATTTTTTTGTTTTTTTTATAAAAAACACTTGTTATTTAAAAACCATGATGGTATATTAATAAACGTCGCTGATGCGGAAACGCAGAAAACGATAAAAAAGAAATTTTAAAACTTAGTTGACATCGAAAAATGAAGATGTTAATATGATGAAGTCGCTTCTGAAGCGATGGACAAGTTCTTTGAAAACTGAACGAAACAAACAACGTGAAACGTCAATTTTTATTTTAGATGCTAGACAAACTAACTTTATTGGAGAGTTTGATCCT